>CAUZHN010000004.1:0-66346 GCA_963579625.1 Gemmatimonadales bacterium UBA6960 | reverse complement strand
ATAGTGCCTCCACACTTGACAGTTCGTAAGGGTGATCTCATTATCGGATTCCCCAAACTTAGGAATCTCCCTTCTTGGGTGAAGGTCAGGAAAAGATTGGAGTATAACCACATTAGTTAGGAGGTCCCCTTGGCCGGTACAATGCTAATCTACAGCGCCCTTCTTCAAATCCCGGGGATGGACGCGCCCGATACGACTATGACCGAGCAGATCCAGTTCGCCTGGGACGAGATGGGTTTCATGCGGTGGCCTCTCGTTATTTGCCTTGGGGTCGGTATCCTCGTGATTATCTGGAAGTTCTTTGATCTGCTTTTGCAGAGCATGCGTACGAAAAGCATCCTGTCTGGGGTAAATGAACTGCTGGCTGAGCACCAAGTTGACGAGGCATTGGATATTTGCCGCGACTCGAATTCTCCAGCTGCTAACATCCTCTTCGCTGGTCTCCAGCGCCGTAGTGAAGGGGCGGACCGGGTCATGAAGGCCATCGAGAACCAGGGTCTCTTGGAGTTATCTAGACTGGAGAGGGGACTGGTCGTATTGGCAACCCTTACGAACATCGCACCACTGTTAGGCTTCCTAGGAACGGTGATCGGAATGATCATCGCTTTCCAGGCAATCGAGGTTGCCGGAGAGGTAGAGGCAACGCTCGTGGCAGGTGGCATCAAGGTCGCCCTTCTCACTACTGCGACCGGTTTGGGAATCGCAATCCCAGTGAGTATTGCCCACAACTACTTCGTTTCGACGATCGATTCCCTGGTCATCGACATGGAGGAGTCGGCACAAAAAATGATTGACACCCTTCACGCAATCGCGGCAAAGCAGGCCTGAAACTCTTTCCCGGTTTTGAGCGTTAGAGGGGTCACCCCAGTTCAGGGGTGGCCCTTTTCTCGTCATCTTGAGTCCTGAGAGAGTTTGACATCCTGAGCCCGCTCAGCGGGCTACTTCATCCTTCACTACCCTTCCAGAGCACTAGCGATGGTCGACGCTTCCCCCGCGACGCCACGGCTCTTCCTGATCGACGCCTACGCTCTCATCTACCGTTCGTTCTTCGCTTTAATCAACCGACCGCTGACCAACTCCCGAGGAGAAAACACCTCTGCTCCTTGGGGATTCATCAACTTTCTACTCGCAATCCGTGATGAATACAATCCTGACTATCTCGCTGTGGTCTTCGATTCCGGGCTCAGCCACAGAGAGAAAGAGTACCCAGATTACAAGGCAACAAGGGAAAAGATGCCGGACGAGCTTCGGGAGTCCCTTCCACGGATCCGGGCACTCGTCGAAGCGTTCAACGATGAGGTGGTTGAGTTAGAAGGCTATGAGGCTGACGACGTGATCGGCACCCTCGCCCTCAAGGCGAAAACGGCCGGGATCGAAACGGTCGTCGTTTCCGGGGATAAGGATTTCCACCAACTCGTCGGCCCAGGAATCCACCTTCTGAACCCGGGAAGGGGTGGCCCAACTGGTGTGGCTGCGGAATGGATCGATGAATCGAATGCTTCTCAGCGTCTAGGCGTAGCACCCCACCAAGTCGTCGACCTCCTCGCCCTCGTCGGAGACGCATCCGACAATGTCCCGGGAGCCCCGGGGATCGGAGCAGTGTGGGCACGGCGTCTTCTGAACGAGATCGGGCCACTCGAAGAGTTGCTTGACCATCCGGAAAAGATCCCTTGGGAATCGAAGCGGGAATCCCTCTCAGAGAATGCCGACCAGATCTCTCTTTCCAAGAGGCTAGTGACTATCCAAACGGACCTCCCCGTCGACCTCGACCTCGAGCGCCTTAAAGTTCGTGACCCGGATATTGATCGCCTCCGTAAGATCTGTGGAGATCTGGAGTTCCACTCCCTCCTCAATAGATTCTCTGGTACAGGCAGTGGATCGGCCGACCTGAGTGGCGTAGAAGAGGTGCACTACCGGGTCCTCACCGAAATTAAGGAAGTCCATGAGGTGGTGGCATCCGCACAGGCAGCGGGCCGGGTGGCTGTACACACCGTGACATCCTCGCTTGAACCGATGAGAGCTACCCTCGTGGGCATCTCCCTCTCTTGGTCAGAAGGATCGGGGGCGTATCTCCCTCTCCGTCATGAAGCACCAGCAGCCTCTCTTTTAGAAAGCACACCTGCAGTAACTAAGAACCTTCCAGCGCTGTCTGACCCCTCGATGGCACCTTTAGTTGAACTCCTGACGGACAAGCGCGTGGCCAAGGTTGGACACAATCTCAAACATGATCTCCTCGTCCTCAGACGGGTGGGAGTCAAGCTGGGCGGAATCGACTTTGACACCATGATCGCATCGTACGTGTTGGATCCCGGTCGTCGCCAGGACACTCTCGAGGTGCTTTCAACCGATTTTCTGGGTCACACGCCCACCCCATATACAGATGTCACGGGAAAAGGGAAAAAGCGACTTCCTATCTCTCAGGTCACGCCCAACGCTATCCGAACTCATGTCTGCGAGGAAAGCGACCTCACCCTTCGACTCCAGGCCCAATTTCAGCCTACCCTTGTCACGCAGAAGATGGAGCGCCTGTTCCACACCCTGGAGATGCCTCTACTTCCCGTACTCGCGGAAATGGAATGGGCTGGCATTCGTATAGAACCGGTTTTTTTTGGCGAGATGAGTCGGAAGCTTGAGCAAGAGCTTCAGCTGATCCGGGAGGACATCTTCAAGGAGGCTGGCGCAGAATTCAACGTGAATTCAAACCCTCAGCTGAGAGAGATTCTCTTTGAAAAGCTTGATCTTCCGATCATCAAACGCACGAAGACGGGACCATCCACAGATGCCTCCGCACTCGAAGAACTTGCCGCTCGAGGCCACACACTCCCCCGGCTGCTGCTCGAGTACCGGCAGCTCGAAAAGCTCAGATCTACCTATGTGGACTCTTTACCCAAGCTGGTCAATCCGACCACTGGCAGAATCCACACGTCATTCAATCAGACGGTCGCAGCAACCGGTCGCCTCTCCTCATCGCATCCAAACCTCCAGAATATTCCAATTCGATCGGAGACAGGGCGCCAGATTCGAAAAGGCTTCATCCCCGAGGAAGGACACCTCTTTCTCACAGCCGATTACTCACAGATTGAGCTTAGAATCCTGGCTCACTTCTCTGGCGATCCGGCCTTCGTGTCGGCATTCCGAGAAGGAATTGATATCCACCGCCAGACAGCCTCCGTGATCTTCGCCGTGCCTATCGATCAGGTCACGGACGATCAGCGGGCTCGGGCGAAAACCATCAACTTTGCTACTCTTTACGGACAGAGCGAATTCTCGCTTGCTCGCCAGCTCGGAATCTCAAGAGAGAAGGCAGCGGATTTCATAAGCGGCTACTTCAAGAGGTTTTCGGGAGTCCGGTCCTTCCTTGACCGTCAGATCGACATGGCACGGGAGAAAGGGTATGTGGAAACCCTGAGTGGCCGAAAGCGCTACATCCCAGAGTTGGAGTCCCGAAACTGGAACGTCCAACAGTTCGGACAACGAGTGGCACAGAATACCCCGATCCAAGGGTCAGCAGCCGACCTGATCAAGGCGGCTATGATTCAAATTTACAATGAGCTCAGGCAGCAGACCCTGTCAGGGAAGCTCCTGCTCCAGGTTCATGACGAGCTTGTGTTCGAGGTGCCAGAGAGCGAGCTGGACTCCTTCCAAAAGATGGTTGTCTCACACATGGAGCATGCGATGGAGCTTGCGGTGCCACTCAAAGTGGATGTCGGAATTGGAGCCTCTTGGTACGACTGCAAGAATTAGAAGGCCGGTGGTCAGGCAAACTGTTTTCCCCCCTATCTTCCCCACCCTTTGGGCTGACCCACCCAGAAGACCGCTTCTTTCGACCATGATGTTTCTCCTTCGGTCAGTCCATCCGATGCCCCCGCCTGCTTCTGGCTAAGTTGAACTCTGTCGACGGAGGAACACATCATAAGTCATTCAGTGAATAAACCCACTCTTATCGGACATGTACGACGGGATTCCGAGCTTCGTAAAACTTAGGGCATCACCAAGGTTGCCAATCTATCCCTTGCTACGAATCACCCGGTGAGCGCGAGTGGAGATTCCGAAAAAGGGCGTACGGATTGACATCACCCTACCCTCTACAGGCTGGTACTCCTCGCTGAAGAGTGCGTGATGAAAGGCGCCCGGATGTATGGCGATGTATGGCGAGGGTCGGCCCGAGTACGATTTCTAATGAATGAGACAGAATCACGATCCCGACCACCGAGATAAATGTCCGGGAGGCTCGTAATCCTTTCTCCTCAGCGTGACACCGAGGCGGCAGTGTAGGCACCCAGGACGGTAAGACTTACACGCTTCAGAGGCGAGGGCCCCTTGCCGACACCGGCGGATCCATCAGTGCGTGGCCCAAAATCCCGAGAGGGATTCCCCGTGGGGACTTTCGCGAAGCTTCTCAAAGGCTCGGTTTCGAATTTGCCGGATGCGCTCCCGAGTTACCCCAAGAAGTGAGCCAATCTCCTCCAGAGTCCGCTCCTCACCATCATCGAGCCCGTAATACAGGTAGAGAATCTTCCTCTCTCGCTCGGTCAGATAGCTCTTGAACATGGTCTCGAGGAAATCTCTGCGGGCAATGGCCTCGACATCCTCCTCGATGTCTTCTGTTTGGATGCCTGCGAATCTTTCTCCGAACGACGCGCTATCCCGATCACTGCGGTCGATCGGGGCATCAAGGGAGAGCTCATTGGCAGCGACCCTGCGGAGTGCCCGAATGGTCTCAATTGGCTCTTCCATATCATCGGCTAGTTCCTGATCCGTTGGCGGGCGTCCAAGTTGTTGAGTCAGGACCGTGTTCGTGCGGGCGAGTCGAGCAAGGTTGGAGTTCTGATTGAGGGGAATGCGAACTGAGCGGGTCTGTTCGGCCAGGGCCTGAAGGACTGTCTGTCGAATCCACCAGACCGCGTATGAGATAAACTTGACCCCCTTCTCTGAATCGAACTTCTTCACCGCCTTCAGCAGGCCCTCGTTCCCGATACAGACCAACTCCCCTAGGCCGAGCCCGCGACCTTGGTATTTCTTCACATAAGAAATGACGAAACGTAGGTTGGCAGTCACCAACCGCTCAGCAGCCTCCTTGTCGCCGGCACGCGCCCTACGAGCGAGCGCCCTCTCCTCCTTGGGATCCTCAATGAGGGGATATTTTTCAACGTCCTGGAGATACTGGTCAAAGGAATCCAAGCCACGAGCGGAGGTAAACATCCGGTCCGCGCCACCTCTCTGAAAGGGTTTCCGGAAGGCATTATGCAGACCCGGGGGTGCCACAACTTCATACGGACCTGAGCATTGGGCGAACCAGGCAGAGGCAGGCAGGGCCTCGCCAGGCTCATGCGGCTAAGAATCCAAAAGCTATAAACAAACAAATCTACAGTCAAAGGTTTTATTTTTAACAGTTCCTGCCCACCTTGGAACAACTGTACTATTCAGATAGAGGGCTCATCGTCCAATCCCCTACCTACCTCTGAGGGGTCCGACATATGACTTCGGTTCTCGAAGCTTCCACAAGGAAGCCCACAGGCTCCCCAAGCCGCTACGGGCTCGAACTTCACGGCCTCCAGCCCTCGCTGCTAGTTCACTGGAATCTCTCTCCAGCTCAACTTTGCACTCAGGCGCTCTTGCGGGGCGAGGGCGAGTTAACAGACATGGGTGCCTTCGCGGCCAACACAGCCCCTCATACCGGAAGATCTCCTGGGGACAGGTACATCGTAAGGGATGCGGCCGTGGAGCAAACGGTAGATTGGGGGACGGTAAATGCGCCGATAGCCCCGAAATTCTATGATCGCCTGAAGACCTATGTCACGGATCATCTGCAAGGTCAGGATCTTTTCGTCACGGATGCGCGCATCGGAGAAGACCCCGTGGCCGGAATCAATGTGCGAATTGTCACGACCTCGGCATGGCACGCGCTTTTCGCAAACAACATGTTCCTTCGACTCCCCCTCGCCGAGCTACCTGAGCTGCGTCCGGATTTTACAGTGCTCCACGCTCCCGAACTCCAGGCGGACCCTAGTTTCCACGGCACTCGGACGGGTGCTTTCATCATGTTGAACTTTGAGGAGCGCATAGCCCTCATCGGTGGCACCCGGTACGCGGGAGAAATCAAGAAGTCCCTCTTCTCAGTCCTCAACTACTTGCTCCCCGACCAAGGCGTCCTTCCGATGCACTGTTCGGCCAACGTCGGCCCCTCGGAAGATACAGCTCTCTTCTTCGGGCTCTCGGGAACGGGGAAGACGACCCTGTCCGCGGACCCAAATCGTAGTCTGATCGGCGACGACGAGCACGGATGGGGTCCCGACGGAGTCTTCAACTTCGAGGGTGGTTGTTACGCAAAAGTGATTCGGCTCTCCTCCGGAAGCGAGCCGGAAATTTATCGAGCCTCAAGGATGTTCGGAACCATTCTCGAGAACGTCGTTCTGGATCCCACCACGGGACAAGTCGATTTTTTCGATGCTTCGATCACCGAGAACACCCGGGCCTCTTATCCCATTCACCATATCCCGAATGCAATCATGCCAGGGAAGGGGGGACACCCAAGAAACGTCATCTTCCTGAGTTGCGATGCCTTCGGCGTCCTGCCTCCCATTTCCCGCCTGACACCCCCGCAGGCCATGTACCACTTCCTCTCGGGGTACACGGCCAAGGTCGCCGGCACCGAGCGGGGGGTTACGGAACCGCAGGCAGTATTCTCAGGTTGTTTCGGCGCCCCGTTTCTTCCCCGTCACCCAGGGGTCTACGCCCGGATGCTCGGCGAGAAACTCCGCGTGCACGGAAGCAATGTGTGGCTCGTCAATACCGGCTGGATCGGTGGGGGGGCTGGAAGGGCAAATCGAATCCACCTGGATCTCACCCGATCCATGGTCCGGGCAGTCCTCGATGGCAGCCTCGATCATACCGAGACAATCCCGGACCCCCATTTTGGGGTTCATGTTCCTACAACGGTCCCTGGGGTGCCCCCGAAGATCTTGGTTCCCCGCCAGACCTGGACGAACCCCAAAGACTACGATCACGCTGCAGCGAAGTTAACCAAGATGTTTCAAGAGAACTTTCAGGCGTATGAGGACGGGGTCGATCTGGAGGTCGTCGAGGCCGGGCCCTGCTGAGGTGGCAAGCCAACCAGAAGCTGACGGTAGTTCTCAGCCGACTTGGCTAGTTGCCCGTTCCAGAGAACTCCGGTGCGAAACAGAGGGCATTTCCGTCTCCGGCCCCTCTAAGGCAATCGGGATAACATCATCCAGCTCTTGGACAAGGTGGATGGTCAACACATCCTTTACCTCCTTCGGAATGTCCTCCAGAGACGCCTCATTGTCAGCTGGAATGATGATCTCGTGAATCCCAGCCCGGACTGCACCTAGAACTTTCTCCTTGATCCCACCGATAGGCAGCACACGACCAGTAAGGGTTAGCTCCCCGGTCATTGCGATATCCCTCCGCACCTTCCTTCCGGAGAGAGCCGATACCAGCGCCGTCGCCATCGTTATCCCAGCGGACGGCCCGTCCTTCGGAACTGCCCCGGCCGGAACATGGATGTGCACCTCCGTTCCCTTTAGATGCTCTTCGGAGATGCCGTAAGATTTGTGATGACTCTTCGCGAAAGTCCATGCCGCCCTCCCCGACTCCTTCATAACGTCCCCGAGTTGTCCGGTCAGGACCAACCCATCTTCACCAGACATCACGCTCGCCTCGACAAACATGATGTCGCCGCCCATCGGAGTGTAAAACATTCCGGTTGTCACCCCGACAGCGTCCTCCGTCCGCATCTTCTCAGGGTGGACTCGTGGTCGCCCAAGTAGCTCCCTCACCTCACCCGGAGTTACAACTACCCGGCCGGCCTGCCCGCCGGCAATCTCTCTGGCTACTTTTCTCGCCACCTTGCCGAGCGTCCGTTCTAGCTGTCTAACGCCTGCCTCGCGAGTGTACTGTGAGGTCATAACCGAGATCCCGGCATCGTTGACCTCAAGTTCATTATCCTCCAAGCCAGCTTCGCTTCTCTGACGTGGAAGAAGATAGCGCTTGGCTATTTCCAATTTCTCCTGTTCGGTATATCCGGAGAAATCCACCCGCTCCATCCGATCGAGAAGTGGGGGGGGGATCCTATCGACGTAGTTCGCGGTTGCGATGAACAAAACCTCCGACAGGTCGAACGGTATCCCGAGATAGTGGTCAGTGAAGGTTGAGTTTTCCCCGGGGTCGAGGACCTCGAGCAGCGCAGAAGACGGATCTCCTTGGAAGGACACGCCTAGCTTGTCGACCTCATCGAGAAGAAAGACCGGGTTCTTCGACTTCGCCTGGCGCATGCCCTGAATGATTCGGCCAGGCATTGCGCCCACGTACGTACGTCGATGGCCCCGGATGTCGGCTTCATCACGGGCACCCCCAAGCGAGATCCGCACATACTTTCGACCTAGAGAGCGCGCAATCGACTGGGCTATCGAAGTCTTGCCGACCCCGGGAGGGCCGGTGAATAAAAGAATCGGTCCCCGGCCCACTAGCTTCCCCGCTTTCCTCCCTGATGACGGTTCCTCTCCGGAACCCTCACCTTCCAACTCTTCTGTAGAGCCATCCGGTGCCCGATCAGCATCCTCAGTCTCCTCCTCCTGGCCCTCCGCCAACGGTAGGGTAGGGTCCCCACTATTGGCCCCGTTTTCATCGTCCGGGTTAGCATCTTCCTCACCCTCCGTCGTCGAGCCGCTGCACCCGGGAGACACCGCATGCTCCTTTTTCGTCTCGGGGGGCTCCGGACTCCGCTCCGTCTGGAGTTTTCGGACAGCCAGGAACTCTACGATCCTATCCTTGACATCCTCCAAGCCGTAGTGATCCTCGTGGAGAATGTCCTGCGCGATTTCGAGATCGATCTTATCCTCAGTGCGCTGGCTCCACGGCAGCTCCGTGATCCACTCTAGGAAGGTTCGAATCACTTGATATTCGGCGGCCTGGGGCGACGTGCGCTCCAAACGCTTGAGCTCCCGGTCCACCTCCACACGAGCGTCTTCTTCAAGATCAAGGGCCTCAATTCGTGAGCGAAGCTCGTCGATCTCTTGCTTCTCGTCCTCACCGCCAAGCTCCTGCTGAATCTGCTTCATTTGCTCTCGCAGTAGCATCTCCCGCTGTCGTTCCCCAAGCTCCTCCTGTACCTTCGCTTGGATCTCTTCCTGCGCCTCAATGCGGGCAAGTTCCCGCTCCACGGAAACAAGAGCCCTCCGCATGCGTTCCTCGTCATCTAAGACCTCCAGAAGTTTCTGCTTCTCAGCGGTCGGAAGGTCTAGATAGAACGCTACCAAATCCGCAAAAGAGCCGGGCTCATCCACTCCTTGGATCAATTGATTCAGCGCCTCGGCCGGCACCCCGCGCCTAGTGCCCAATTCGGCGGCCCGGTCGCGCAACTCCTTGTTCAACGCCTGAAAGGGCGGATCGTCTGGATTTCTAGGAGGGAACCGGTTGAGAGCGATGAGCTGGGCCCGCAACATCTCCTTACCCCCACCCTCGTAGTGGACGGATTCTGCCCGCTGATCCCCTTGTACCAATAGCTGGAGTCCCCCCCGTACACGGTGGGCCTGGATGACTTTTACAACGGTCCCAACCGAATACAAGAGCTCAGGAGTCGACTCATCGGTGTTCTTGCGCTGTGCGACAGCGAACAGCTGTCGGTCACCATCCAAGGCAGCTTGCACTGCCTCGACGGTGCCGGCGCGACCAGCAGAAATTGGGACCGCTACCCCAGGATAGACGACCGTATCCCTTAGGGGGAGGACGGGAAGTTCGAACCGTTTACCCATGTTCCATATCCTCACTTGCTTCGATAGGCGTCGAGGACGGCTGACTAAGTTGGCTGGCGTGGGTGCCAACGTATCCGATCAAGCATTCCCCGGATGGCATTTCACTGATCACTTGCAGGATTCCTGCCAAGCACCCAGCCATGATAGTGTGCCGGTCCGGCGGGATATCTGCCGATATGGCACCCACAGGATGCCTCTTTGTCCCTTTTCCGGGGTCCGGCAGCTTCGGGGCATCAGACCACTCTCCTTCTCCCACACCTCAGTCCAGAACCGATTGCCAGGCAAAAGATTTTCTAAGTATACGGGTCGGGTCAATCGCGGGATTTGAAATCTCTCTCAGCTGCTCCTGGTTCATTTCCTTCTTTCTCATCCTGGCAACTTTCACCGCCGCAGTCCTCCTGGCTAGTACCCCCGAGCTGAGTACAGGCGAGCATCTGATCAAGGGGTCGGTCGGCACCGTCCTATTCTTTTCATTTCTCTTGACCCATGAGCTAGCCCACTCCTTCGTATCCCGCTCTAAGGGGATCAGAATCGAAGGGATTACGCTCTCTTCATCTTCGGAGGTATGGCAAGGACTTCCCGTGATGCCTCGAACCCCAGTAACAAGTTCCTCATCACTGTCGTAGGGCCACTTCCTGACCACGGCGTTCTACGGTATGGGAGCGGCGGGAGGCTCTCTGGGCCTTGGGGGGTACAGGCAGTCGTGGTGACAGAGTATCTAGGCGTTGTCAATCTGGCACTTGCAATCTTCAACTTCCTTACCGGCCTCTGTCTCGACAGAGGACAGCTTCTGTGGGCGACCGCTTGGCGTATGACCAGCTCTCTTCGAACCCCGACACACATCGCCAGGACATTTCCGCGAGTTCTGTGCGGTGGCAGGTCACTAAACTGGGCTTCTTTGGTCTTCTGGCCGGCCGCGGGCTAATTGGGGGCCTCTGGGCCTACGAGCTAGTGCATCACTTCTTCCGTCGCAGACCATTCAACTCCTTTCCCCTGGGCACCGATGGTGTGATCGTAGGTTTGGTTACGCTCGGCCACCTGAACAGACTCCCCTGTGAGGATTGTGATTGTCCACCCGGAAAACGCCGCTGACCACAATCCTCGGCCAGATGCGAGAGCGTGCCTCGGGCCGGATCCTCGTGGCCGCTGACTATGAGCTACTCGGCATCATTTCTGCGTCGCATATTGCCCGCTGGCTTAATCACATCGGACTGATGGAATGATCCCCACATCGTTGGAGTAACCTCCGTGTATCGAATGAGCCTTCTTTCGCGCCGATCCGTCCCTGGGGTCTTATACGAGCGCTGGGCCTCCATTTTGGTCGTGAGTCTCTTCGCATCACTTCTCTTCGCCTTTCCCGCCGCAGGCTCCACCGCACAAGATCAACCACTGCCTTCACTCCGATCGGATCAGCTTTCCCTGCAGCTGGCCCGTCCACACCCTGCGTTGGAAGATGAGCGGGAGGCATTCGACCATCTAGAACGAGCCATTGAGGAATGGAACGGAGGAGACCAACGGCACGGGGCCTATCTTGCTGATTCGGCTATGACCCTTCTGCCGGCACTTTCGGACTGGCGGCCTCTGGTGCTCGCGCAACTTCTGGCATTGACTGGTGATACCGCGGCTGTGCGATCTGCCCTAGGGCAGCTGGATCCGACCGGAGAATATTGGTCGCGCTGGGGTTGGATCTTCCTGGCCGATGCGTACGAGGAGGCTGGCGACTTGACAGCCGCGAGAGAAGCCGCGCGTGCGCAGGCGCTGGTAGAGCGTAACCCGGGGAGGGCCTCTGCGGCCTGGCTTCGTGCTGGAACCCTCGCACTCGAGGCAGGCGATTCCGTGAGCGCACAAGAGGACCTCTGGGCTGCGCTCGAATACGGCACCACCCTTGACGGAGCTCAGAATGCAGCCCTGTTGATAGATCAGAACCCTTGGCCACTAGAGGATACGGACGAGCTGAGGCTCGGGAGAACCCTCCTGGCCTCCCGCGCCTGGGAACAATCGCACATGAGACTGGCACCTTATGTCACGGAGGACCGGCCCCCTATTCCAGCCGACCGAGATGAACTCCGTCTTGGACTAGGACGAGCTCTATTCGAGCTGCGTCGCTTTTCGGAAGCGGAGGCGATGTTGTCCCCACTGATCAGGGATGAAATCTCTTCCCAATTGAGCACACCCGCTCTTTACTGGACCGGACGTGCCCTGCTGGAACGTGGCGCAGTTTCCCAGGCGGAATCCATTTTAAGACAGCTCGCCGAAGTTGACTCCAGTTCGCCCTGGGCTGAGCTGGGGTTGTCTGCTCTGCTGTCCCGAGAGTTGGAGACCGGCTTTGGTCCACGGGCGCGACAATTCTTGGACGAACTTTTACAGGCAGGTGTGGCCAGCGCCTCTATTGGGGCCAGAGTAGTCCAGCTTGGCTCCACGCAGTACCTCTCGCAGAACTACCTGGCAGCGGCCCGCACATTCGAACAATACCTCCGGGGGAGTCGTAACTCATCGAGGCGCCAACAAGCGGGGTATTGGGCAGCACTCAGCCACGAACGGGCCGGGGACGAGTCTGATGCCCGCTCCCGACTTGCGGAAGTCTACAAAGAGGATCCGCTGACTTTCTACGGAGTGTTCGCCGGAGAGCGCATCGGAGCACCAGTCCTTCCGCTGGATATCCCGGCTGGCCCTCCCTCCCTCCCGGGACTAGACGCAGAGCTCGAGAACGCCCTCCTCCGGCTACGTGTACACCGCCTTGTACCCATCTCAGGATCGTTTGCATACGAGCTCAGCCGGCTCACCGACTACTTCTCACAGCGACCTGGAGGCGCATACGAGTTCGCGGAGGCATTGATCAAGGGAGGGTTCCCCCTCCAGGCTATAGTACTCGGTCGAAGTCTTCGGGAAGAAGAAGGACGCTGGAACCTTCGCTTGCTCCGCATCGTGCACCCTTTCCCCCACAGGGATATCATCGTGCGAGAAGCGGGAGAGCATGGGCTCGACCCCTTCTTCGTGGCCGGACTCATCCGGCAGGAATCCGCATATGATGCCGGCATCAAGAGTTCGTCCGGTGCAGTCGGACTCATGCAGTTGATGCCACCGACAGCGCGCGAAGTAGCAGGGAACCTCGGGCTTACATATTCCCCCGATGCCCTCACGGACGCTGTAACAAACCTGCGACTTGGGACCACCTATCTTGCCAGCATGATGCGCCGATTCAACGGAAAACCCGCGGACGTGCTATCCGCATACAATGCAGGGCCGAGCCGGATGCGCCGGTGGCAGCAACACCCCACCTATCAGGACCGAGACGTTTTCCTCGAGAACATCCCGTTTCGGGAGACTCAGAACTACGCCAAGGTGGTCCAACAATATACCCGCATCTATTCAGCTCTATATGGGTGCGGCAATTTTGAGCCCTGCCTAGGCCTGACATACCCGACACTCGTAGCCCGAAGCCCCTTTGCCGGTGGCACTCCCCGCACCGACCTGACACCCAACTAACCCCTATATCCGACAGCACGAAGGTCCGATGTTCCCCTCCTTCCAGCTCCATCCTAAACCCACCTTATCCGTACAATCGATGTAGTTTGGAGAGTTGACCACTAGGTCCTTACCCCCGTAAAATCCCGCCGCATACAGACAAGCGTAGAATAATTCCGAGCTATCGGCCGTCTCATATCCGGGAGTGATGAAATGACCCGGAATGTCCTCCCGGGTACAGGTCCCCAACCTGAACACGGCATTTGCCCTCGAAAACATGGGTTTTCCATTCACATCCACTCGGGAAGGGAACCCGTGAGCGCCGCCGTGGTACCCCGAGCCCCGGGGGGTAGGACGAGTAGCGAGGAAGCTCCTGTCCGTCACTCTGAACGGGCCGTTTCCCCAAAGGTGCTCGATTGCCAGCAGCCCGTCGCAAGTTCGGAGATTCCAAAATGCCTTCATCCAATCCCTCGACCCTCGGCGCTCTGAAGGCCACCGGTTACTGCCCGCGTTCAGTGAAGGACGAGGTCCGCTCGAATCTGATCGGCAAGCTCCGCTCTCGCGAGGAGCTGTTCCCGGGGATCCGCGGGTACGAGGATACCGTAATCCCCTGCCTGGCCAACGCCATTCTGGCCCGGCAAGATTTCATTCTTCTCGGGCTACGCGGTCAGGCTAAGAGCCGTATCCTCCGGCAAATGATCGACCTCCTAGACCCCGAGATACCCGTGCTCGCCGGGAGCGAGGTGAATGATGACCCCCTTCAACCGATCTCGAAAGATGGTGTCCTCCTTGTTGAGGAGGCCGGAGACGATACGCCTATCTCCTGGCTCCCCCGTGAGGCAAGGTACGTCGAAAAACTCGCCACCCCTGACGTCACCGTCGCAGACCTCATTGGTGACCTAGACCCGATCAAGGCGGCGCGCGGCGGCCACATCCTCTCGGATGAGCTCACGATCCACTTTGGGCTACTCCCGCGAGCAAACCGTGGAATCTTCGCCCTGAACGAATTACCCGACCTTTCGGGGAAAATCCAGGTGGGGCTCTTCAACATCCTCCAAGAAGGCGACATCCAGATCAAGGGGTTCCCGATCCGCCTGCTACTAGACGTATTCCTCGTCTTCACGGCCAACCCTGAGGATTACACAGCAAGAGGTAAGATCATTACCCCACTGAAGGATCGGATCGGAGCCGAGATCCGTACCCACTATCCAATGGAGATCGAAACAGGGATCACAATCACTGAGGAGGAGGCGTGGCTGGATCGGAACGCAGTCCCTATTACGGTGCCCGACTTCATATCGGAAGTGGTAGAACGGCTTGCCTTCCTGGCACGAGCCGACAAACGGGTGGATCAGCGCTCTGGAGTAAGCCAGCGCCTACCGATCGCTGTCCTCGAGGGAGTGGTGTCAAACGCTGAGCGACGCGCGTTCCGGCTTGATGAACGGGAGGCAATTCCTCGTGTCTGTGACATCTACGCCGCTCTTCCGATGATCACGGGCAAAATCGAGTTGGAGTACGACGGGGAGCTAGAAGGGGTCGAGAAGATCGCACGCGAACTCATCGCCCTCGCCGCGAAGGAGGTCTTCCACGCTCGGGCAGGAGGAGTTGACGTAGATGAGATCGTCAAGTACTTCGAGTCCGGAGGAGCCCTTCAGGTTTCGGATGACGCCACTTCTCATGCCTGCGTTCAGGGATTCGCTCAGGTTGACGGTTTATTTGACCTCGTGGCTATAGTCGGTCTCGCCTCCGACAATGCCCCCGTTGGCGTTCGCGCCGCAGCTTGCGAATTGGTTCTTGAGGCACTGGTTGCCGGACGTCGAATCTCCAGATCAGAAGGGGGCTACGAGCGAGCCCGGCATCCATCGTCCACAGGCAACGGTCCTAAAGGGTCCCAGGGGTTAGATCCCCTGGGTGTGTGAGAGGTCCTCGGCAGTTGCGACGTGTTACCCCGCCAGCCACAAAGGAAATGTGATCAAAATATCCGACTCAGAACTTGAGACTGTGCCACAGGTATGGGTAATAAATTCGCCTCTCCCGAATCCACCCACCGGAGATCCTCCCTCCAAGTAGGCCCGTCATCCTTAAACGGAACCAAGAAGCGGAAGGGGATATAACGCACCCTACGGTGCGTGAAAGCGTGATCCACGGGCTTCTCTTGACCAATCAGCGCAGGTTCTATCCGGCCATCTGAGGCCGATGCCCCCCCAACCGAATCCCTCTCCCTTGCTCCAGCAGGAGAATTTATCAGAGCCACTGCGATCTCTTTCGCAATCTCCACAGGCGTTTCAGACTTGTGTACCTGCGCACCAGGCAACTCCCACATCCCTCCGAGAAGACCATTCCTCGGTCGTCGTCTGAGAAGCACCTTCGGACAATCCTTTCCCTCCCACATGAGTGCCGCAAGTGCCTCAGTAACTCTTGGAACCAGCTTGCGGGCTGGTGGTGCCGGTCGCTTTTCCTGGGTACCAGATCGCCTCGCGCGACACAGCCTGCCTATAGGGCAGCAATCGCACCTAGGCCTCCTCGGGGTACAAATCTGAGAGCCGAGCTCCATGAGCGCCTGGTTGAAGTTTCCGGGATCGACCGGATCGACAAGACTTCTAGCCCACTCGCGGAGAACAGTAGGGGAGGGAGCTGGATGATCCATCACACGTGCAAGAACTCTTCGGACGTTCCCGTCAACCGCGGGCACCATGACCCCAAAGGCAATCGATGCCACCGCTCCAGCCGTGTAGGGACCGATCCCTGGAAGTGCTTGGAGCGCCTCCGGGCTGTCCGGAATCCTTCCCTCTAGATGGTTCACGATTTCGCGAACAGCTGTGTGAAGGTTGCGAGCTCGTGAGTAATATCCCAGCCCCTGCCAGAGCCTGAGCACCTCCTGTTCATCGGCTGCCGCAAGCTCAGCAAGTTTGGGGAATCGCTTCATCCATCGTCTGAAGTAGGGAACCACGGTCTCGGTCCTAGTCTGCTGTAACATTACCTCAGAAACCAGAACCCGGTAAGGATCCCGATTTTTCCTCCACGGGAGGTCCCGTCGTGTCTTTGCGAAAAAGCGAAGAAGCGCAATTCGGAAAAATTTGACCGTGGCTTGGTCCAACACTGCTCCATCCCCGGCCCCAAACGACCGTTCCCTCCCTGGATCGGATGGACGTGGAGGACTAGGCTTCCGCTGGCACTCCAGCTCAGTGGGGTCAAAATGTGTCATCGGAGATCAAGGTAGTCATTGCCCCTAGCGTCTCGGAACTGGCCCTGAGCAGATCGGTATGATACCTCGAGTCTATTCACCCCCGATCATTACTCTCTGGTCAAAGTCAACGCAATCGGTGCGGTTCACTACCTACTCCAAGTATCGTGGCAGCTTCCTGGACGCACTGAACCTGGAAGCTCTCATGGAGAGGCTCTCCGACTTCCTCCTGGATGGAGGATTTGCGGGAGGGCCGCATTATCACCCCTACTGGGGTTGGACTGGGGAGGAGGACACATCCTCCACAACCTCGCTGAAGGAAGCACTGCTGCGCGCGCTCATGGAAACCGAAGCGGTGACCCCGGAGATGCTTTCAGAACTCCGCGGTGACGGTGACGGAGACGAGGAGCTAAGGGCCCGGATCGCCGAGATGCTTGATGGTCTCGTGAAACGCATGGTCGAGGAGGGATACTTGTCCCTGTACTCTGGCGGGGAGCTGCTGGGGACGAGCGTGGACATCACTCGGCAGGGTGGCCAGGTAGACGAAGCCCGTGAGGCCGCTCAGAGAGTGAATTTCTCACTCACTCAAAAGGGAATGGATTTTCTCGGATACCGGGCACTCCGCAATCTCCTGGGTGCGCTGGGAAAGTCTTCGTTCGGGTCGCATGATACGCCGCACCTATCCACCGGAGTGGAAGCCGGAGGCGCCAGTTGCCCCTACGAATTTGGAGATACCCTAAACCTCGACATCCCCGCGACTCTGTCTAGCGCGATCCAACGTGAGGGGCTTCAGATCCCGCTCCAGTTAGACTACGGAGATCTGATGGTCTATCAGGCTGAGTATCGATCCTCGTGTGCAACGGTACTCCTGTTGGACATCTCCCACTCAATGGTTCTGTACGGGGAGGATCGCTTTTCTCCAGCGAAGCGCGTGGCTCTAGCCCTCTCGCATCTGATCCGTACACAGTTTCCCGGAGACTCGCTACGGATCGTCACCTTTGGTGACCGAGCGCGAGAGATCCCTCTCTCTCAGCTCGCACGCGCACAGGTAGGTCCCTTCCATACAAATACTGCAGAGGGCCTTGAGGTCGCCCGTCGGATTCTTATTTCACAGAAGAAGGAGATGCGGCAGATCATCATGGTTACCGACGGCAAGCCCTCGGCGGTGACACTTGGGGACGGAAGGATCTATACGAATTCGGGTGGTCTAGATCCGGAGATCTTAAGACGGAGTTACAGAGAGGTGATGGCCTGCCGCAAGGCGGGAATACTCATCAACACTTTCATGCTTGCCCAAGACCCTTATCTTATTCAGTTCGTTGAAAAGGTCTCGGAGATCGCTCGCGGGAAAGCCTACTTCACCTCGACAATCACCCTGGGAAAGTACGTAATGATGGACTTTCTGAAGAAGCAGCGTCAGAAGGGATGATCTATGATAAATCCTCTATTAGGATCGCTTCGTCGATGAGCATCACGGGTATGTCGTCTCTCACAGGATAAAGGATTCGGCCATCCTCCCTCACTAGTCCAGCCTCGATCTGCTCCTTCACCAGCTCTCCCCCCCGTGTCGACAATTGGTTCTCCGCAATGGCTCGATTCAGGCGAGCAAGCAACACGTCATCCGCCAGGCGAACTGGCTCCTTGGTCTCCGGACACACGAGGATTTCCAGCAGTTCTGGGTCTAGCATCGCCATCGACCTCACTTGCTCTGTCGACGCTCGCTTCCTTCTCTTCTCAAACGACAAGACCGCTTGCGTCATGGACTGGAGAAGTTAGCATCCTCCACCGCGGTCCGCGACCCGGATCCCGAATCCTCGACTCCGTCTCGGAAAGGCCGTCTATGAGAAAGCTCATGCCCATCGCACTAGTGCTTGCGGGCCTGGTCGCCTGCGAGGGCTCAGGCGGCAACTCAACCCCCGGAATCTATAGTGGTGCCCGCCCCCCCCAGGGGTCTGCCTGGGTAATCTTCAGCTCTGACACCGTACAGGCCGAAGTGGCTGATACGCCGGCCGCTCGACAGCAAGGTCTTATGTTCAGAGAGAATCTGGATCCCGCTAACGGCATGCTCTTTGTGTTCGAAGAAGAGCTTGCTCACTCTTTCTTCATGCGGAATACTGTCATTCCCCTCGACATCGCTTGGCTCAATCGCTTGCAAGTCATTGTGGACATCCAGCAGATGGACCCTGAGACCGAGGAGCTCCATACGCCAGCCCAGCCCGCGTTGTTTGCGCTCGAGGTTCCCCAAGGCTGGTTCGCCGACGAAAGGGTCCAAGTGGGACAAAGCGCGCAAATTATCTTCGGGCGTCGCTGAAGTCGATGCCGAAGGTTCAGCAAACATCGCGGTTTCGTTGTGGATCTGGTCAGACTAGCCCTGTGGCCAACAAGTAAGGTGACGAGGACGGAGATCCCCAAGGCAAGGAGTATCCAGGCACCAGCGTGTTGCTTCCCATTGATGATGGACGCGCCCAGTCCGATGAGGACCGCGACCCAAAGATTGAGGAGATCACGATACCCTAGGAAGCGAGGAAGACAAGACCATAGCTCGAAGTGGCAAGGCCGACCCACGCTCTCCGCCAAGCAAGAGAATCCCGACTGTCTTCAGCTCGTGGCTAACATCCCGCATGAGCCATGCCCGGTGACAAGAAGGTCTGAGTCACCCTCTCCCTAAGATACGAAGAGTCGGATCCGGGCCCCACTGACCGCTCCTTTCTGACACTGTCCGCCGGTCTATCCTCTCTTCCTTCGAGGTCACATCAGGACGCCATCCCATCGGCAGAGCCCTGCAAATGCATTCCCAGAGTCAGCGGATCATCCCCGTGGCCCGTTCAGTGTTCCATAGTTATCCTCCAGTGAAGTTGGGTTGCCCCGCACTCCAGTCGTGAGAGTCCAAGTATGAGCTTCCGCACAAATCCCGACCGGATACTCGATCACATCGACCGGGAAAGGAACCGATATGACGAGGGTCGGGACGACTTCGCGCGAGACGCTTCGGCGCGGGAACTCGGTACCGAGGTGCCGGACCTAGATGCCACTCCTGCAGAGCGTGTTCGAAGAATCTTTAGCTTAGTTGAAAAGACCTACATGTCCACTGCCTCGGGCCCCGAGATCCGCCGGTTAGCGAAGCGATTTCAGACGGTCGGGGACATCTCCACCCATCATGCCCGCGGAGACGTAAGCGTTACAGTCTCCTACCTCGATCACAAGCGGCCCGATGACGTCAGCCTGAGTCCGTTCGAGATCGTTCCAGCACGTCTCGAAGAGATTCGCAAGATCAGCAAGACCAATCGACCTGACGCGAATGCTCTTCGGATCTTGAGAGAGGATCTTCGCAGCGGAGTCCTGAACGCATACCGCAAGATGGAGCCCCGTCTCCGTGATGGAGTCCGTGAGCGGGCTGACATTGGACATCTCGCTGTCCAGGTGACTATTGACCTCAGGGCGGCTAGCTAAAGCTTGCCACCCTGAGATTCTTTGTGGCGTGCGTCCTTCCTTTTCCTCTTCCTCAATGGAGTGGGGATCGGGGCATGCCCTCTGGCACGATCATATCACTCTCTCGTACTGCACACTCCTCAACCCGCAACCGCTCCCCCTGGCTACGCGGGCCGGGTCTCCGACATGCGATCGGGACTTCGACCGGAGCAGCCGGACACCTACTATTATCTCGGTCGGATCGAGATTGAGACCCTTTCGCTCTCGGACCTTGAGGAGCTGCGCCGATGGCTACAGGGAAAGCTGGCACCCGTCGTGGGAGGAGAGGAGCCGGTCCGGGGGGGCACTCAGAAGGGGGGTCTAGCGCTTATTCATTCGGATACTTGGACTTCCGGCAGTCCGATTTCAGACCCGAACGCTAGAGTTCGACTGGGGAGGAGGCTAAGACTACACTTCCACCACGGGGCGGGTCAGCCTTCCGTAGGAGACATGCCGGACCGCGAGCCGGCGAATCCGATCTCGATCCGGAACAACCCCGATCCCTGGTTCGACAGGGGGCGTCATTTGGCCCTGATCCAAGGTGAATTCCGGGCTCACGATATCTTGATCCCAGTATCGTCTCGACTCAGAGATATCTCCCGGCAGCGAGAAACCAGGAAGCGTAGCGAGACAGAGATTATGCGCTCTTCCGATACCCGACTCCAACATTCCCCCGCACCATGCCGGAACCCCTCGCTCAACACAAAGATTGTGAATTGCCCGGGCGCTGGCCAATCCCCCAACCGGACCAGGTTTAATACTGACCACCTGGCAGGCGCCTAGCCCCAGCGCCAGTCTGGCGTCTTCTTCGGACCGTATGGACTCATCGAGGCAGATCGGAGTATCAAGGAGTTTCTGCAACCTAGAGTGATCCGCAAAGTCCTGGTACCCTAGGGGCTGCTCTACCATTAGGAGATCGAAAGCGTCCAGTTCTTTGAGGAGAGAGGCGTCGGCAAGGGTATAGGCAGCGTTTGCGTCCACGCTCAGTTGAGCGACTGGAAACTGTTCGCGTACCGCTCGAACAGTGTTCACGTCCCTGCCGGGTTTGATTTTCAGCTTGACTCTCGCATACCCCCGGGCGAGATACTCATCCGCCTTTTGCAGAAGCGCAGCATCGTTGGGTTGAATGCCTACACTGACCCCCACAGGAACCGGCGATCCAGAGCCTCCTAGGAGTTCCCAGAGCGGCACTCCAAGTTCCTTCGCCTGAAGGTCCCATACGGCCATCTCCACCGCAGCCTTAGCCATCGGATGACCGCGAACAGCCGCACTGACAGTGGCAATATCCTCTGGTCCCTCGATTTCGTGCCCAAGCACCATCGGTAGGATGAACCGATTGAGGATGTGCCACACGGTCTCGGTGGTCTCATACGAGTACGACGGATCCTCACCCGCCACACACTCTCCCCAGCCCTCCTCCATCTCGGATCCTTCGAGCCGCAGGAGGAGGATGCGTCGGTGGGAACGCGAACCAAAGCTAGCGGTGAAGGACTCTCTCAATGGAAGTCGGATCTCGATCAACTCCAGCCCTGAGATCCTCACGATCGCCTGGACAACTCCCGGAAGATCTCTTCCACCTGTTGCCACCCCACCCTGAGAAGGAAGGTGTTGTTGCGGCCATACGACTTATCACCGAGCAAGAAAAAGTTGGGCTCTGGATTCTTCAGCGTTTCCACCCCGTGGCTCTCCTGAACGAGGCAGTCCACCACCTCTGATCCCATTAGTGCCGCAGCCAGCTTTATCGGCCCGCTCGTCGCGTAACACTCGTGCACCTGAAGCTGACGATACAACGTGTGATCTCCTACCCCTCCGGTGAGAGAGAGGATCTTGTCGACCCGAATCTCTTGGTCGGCGCCCCGAAAGCTCCGGAGTCTCACCCCGATCCGGCCATTGTCCTGATAGAGACCCTCGACCACCACACCAAGAAGCGACTTCACAACCGGAGACCCTCCCTCGGCCAAGCTCTTTGCCACATTCGTTAACTCCTGCCTTCCGGGAAGGGGGTCATTCCATACAGCTCCCCAGTCCGGCCGTGGTTTTCTGAGGGCCCAGATCACTCGAGTGTCCTGCCTGTCGGAGGCCAGTTCCACGAGGTCCCTCACCGCAGTCTGCGCGGAATGGCCCGCACCGACCAGCAGAATCGTACGCCCCAACCAGTCCCTTGCACTGGTTCGCAGGTCCGGAATCCTCCGCTCAATCCGAGCATTGAGAACTTGCTCTCCTGGTGCCGGGATCCCCCCATCTCCTAGTGTGTTGGGGATGGCGTACTTACCTGTGCAATCGATAACTACGTCGGCAAACTCCACCCACTCCCGCCCGTTCGTGTCCCGCAGGAGAATCCGGAAAGGTCGGCAACCGCGCTCTGGGGAGCCGATCTCTTCATGTTTCAGCAGACCTTCCCGTCCGACCGCAACGACGCGTGTCCCCAGGCACAAAGAAGATGCCGGGCACGCCCGGGCCCACAGTGGATCAAGGAGGCAGTCCGCAAGGTCGTGACCCGTCAGGAAAGCTTCGTCGTCAACATCAAGGGTAAGTCCGACACGGGTCGCATGACGCCGCATGCGAGGTGAAACGTTCATGGACCACGGTGAGAAGAGGCGAACATGCCCCCAGTCGCGTACATTAGTGGACGGCCTCAATCCCTCATCGTAGACATTGATCTCATATCCGGCATCCAGGCTTGCGAGTGCCGCGTCTAAGCCTACCGGGCCGGCGCCCAAGACAGCCACTCGGCGGGATCCGCCACCCTCATTGTTCGCCATCTCGCCTCTCCTCAAGACTTCACTAACTTCTACCCCCCTCAAGTCGTCCGCTACGCGCCAAGGCTCCAATTCTCGCTCTTTTCAGTAGACATATGGGGCAATAACAAGAGTACGGCCAAGAGGGCACACCGCTCCAGCGATCGGTCAATATCGACGTGTTCATGCGCTGCGTGGGCCCCATCACCGACACCTCCCAGGCCATCGAGTGTCGGCGTAATGACACTCGTCGTATTGCCATCCGATGCACCTCCCGCCAGGCCCTCTTCCAATTCGATCCCCATCTCCTGGCCCAAGCGCCGGGCCTCCCTCCATAGCCGCTGATTTCGTGACGTTCGCTCGAAGGGCGGTCGATCTATTGCACCCTGGATCGCCAGGCGGCACCCTGGGACGCGCGCTCGGAGGCCTCGGATCTGCTCTTCAATCCACTTCCCCTGTTCCACCGACTCCACCCGGACATCAACTTCTGCCCGCGCTTCAGCCGCCACCACATTCGGTCGAACACCGCCTTGAACCTCCCCGACGTTCACCGCAATTCCCCGTTTGAGGTCAGTGAACTGGTGGAGACTCTGAACCACGAGCGAGAGCTCCTGAATGGCGCTAGCTCCCTGCTCCGGATCCAGGCCAGCGTGCGCGCTGCGACCCAGAATCCGGATACTGAATCGACCCATGCCCTTCCTCGCAGTCTTGATCCTTCCATCAAGGCCCAGGGCAGGTTCTAGGACGAAAACGCGCGAAGCCCGGACACCCATTCGCTGGATCTGTCGGGTCGATTCATGGCTCCCGGTCTCCTCGTCAGAGTTGAACAGCACGACTGGAGCCACCTCGGGCTCCAGATTCAGATCCCTCAACACCCTGAGGGCGATGATCACGTGTGCTAGGCCCGCCTTCATATCGAACACGCCGGGACCCCTGAGGATCGACCCCACGACCTCGACCGGCATGGTTCGGAGGGTGCCCCTCGGCCAGACGGTGTCGGTGTGACCCAGCAGAAGCTGGAAGCGATGACCGCGGCCGCGGTCGGAACCGGGCGTGGCCACGATAATGCCCCCGCTCGGGCACGCGCGGATCCTCCGCACCTTGAAGGACAGTTCGCGCAGACTCTGAACAAGGAGATCCTGGACGGGCGCCTGTGAGACTGGGTCCGTCGTCGGAGACTCTATGGACGCAAGGGCCTCGAGATAGGTGACCCATTCATCTCTCCTCGCCCGGACTGCCTCGAGGATATGGAGTGGGTTACCGCTTGCCACTTCTCGAATCCGGGGGAAAGGAAAAGGATCTCATGGAGGACATCTCAGTACCTCCCATCATAGACACCTCCCCTTTGGAAACTCTCGTCCAACACCTCAATTGGATGAGCAACCTGTACCCGGGACCGGAGCATGCGTAGTCCCGCTCCGATCTGCATGGCGCACCCCGGATTCCCTGTCGCGAGAACGTCTGCCCCTGTGCTCAAGACCGCATTCACCTTGTCTTCTCCAATGCGCCCTCCAAGATCAGGATGGGTGATCCCGTAGATCCCCGCGCCACCGCAGCACTCCTCACCACTCGGCACCGGGACAACCTCCACACCGGGGATTGACCGGAGGAGTCTGAGGGGAGGCACCTCGACCCGCTGGCCGTGGAGCAGGTGGCACGGTGGATCGTAGGCTACTCGTATCGGAAGAACACCTCCTTCCCCGCATACGTCTCCCTCAGGGGTCACGATGACCTCGGAGACATCCCGGACCCGCTCAGAGAACCAGCGGGCATCATCTGTCGTCTGCGAATCGGCTCCCTCCAACAGGTGGTGGTATTCCCTCATTGTCGCTCCACAGCCCGCGGCATTCGCCACGATCCAATCTACCTCTGTGGCTTGGAACGCCCGGATGTTCCTGTGCGCCATCTCCCTGGATCGTTGAAGCTGGCCCCCATGCGCATGAAGTGCGCCGCAACAGCCCTGATCCGTCACCGTAACGACTTCCCAGCCTGTAGCTTTCAGAACCCGGATCGTAGCTGCGTTCACTCGACTGAACAGGTGCTGCTGAACACATCCGCTCAACACACCCACACGACCCTGATGTCGCTGCCGCTGGTGCGGAGCACGCGGTTCTCTCTTTCCGGCCTCCCAGCGACGGGGAGAACCACCGTTGGCAGATGCCTTCCAGGGACTGGACGCCGCCAGCATCGCCATCGCCAGCCGCGGCGAGCGGAGCCATCGCCATGAAGGAACCTTCCATGCGAGGAGTGAGGGAATGCGAGTCCACCTCAGGGCCCTACTCAGCCCCATACAAATGCTTAACAGAAGGGGATTTCGGATCATCGTGAGAAAGGCTCTTGCGACAAGAGGACTGCGACGCGCCTCACTTGCCACCTCTCGAGCACATTCCAGGAGGAACCCGTACTCCACACCCGAGGGACAAACGGTTTCGCAGGCGCGGCACCCCAAGCATTGATCAATATGCACCTGGAACGCATCAGCTCCTGGGTCCAGGCGCCCCTCGGCAACCGCCCTCATCAGATGGAGGCGACCACGTGGGGAATCCGCCTCATCGCCCAGACGCACGTAGGTAGGGCACGCTGGAAGACAGAAGCCACAGTGCACACAGTTTGATAGACGGTTGTCCTGGGCGGCGAGCATCGCCGCCAGCGTCCTATCCTCCAGCCCTGCGCTTTCGAGCGTGGATGCCCGCATTTCCAGCTCTCCCGTTGAGACGGATCGCATGCCTAGTCTGCGCCCGAGCCTAGCCAGTCCTCACGCCACGCACCAGGTAAAATTCCAGACGGGTCGAATCCCCGTACGATGTCACTACGGAGACGAGCCCTGGGTAGAGAAGTCGGCTGCCTCACCTCGACAACTGTCGCAGTAGAGTTGCCCCGGTCCCGCGTCATACTGAACGTCCCACCTAGCTCCCGCACTATCTCCACAAGGGGAAAAAGAGGCGTCACCCCCATCGCTCCGGGAAGAGTCCCTCTGAATGTACCACCAAGTAAATGGAGACTCAGTCGCTCGAACGGGATCTCCTGGAGGGAGGACAGAATGTCGCCACTCCGAGATGGGAGCGAGTGCAGGCGAAACGACACGGGGCTAGCCCCGTCCCCTTCGGAGACTGCGTGGGCAGCCGCCATTGATAACTCCCCGGTCAGATCGTCATCTGGGGCACCTCCTTTCTCGGTAACGATCTCCACCATCCGCCGAACCGCTCTCTCCGATCCAGTCAGGCGCAGAAGTACCTTTACCCCACCACCACCCAAGGGACTCGGCCACCCTCCCGCAAGAAGCTCAGCTGCCCCCAGAGGAATTGGAAGAGTAGCGAGATCCCGTCCGAGCTCCCATGCCGAGACCAAACTTCCCCGACGCCAAATGAGCGTTCGGTCCTCCTCTGGCCGAGGATAAAGCCGGAGAGTGATCTGGGTGATCATCCCAAGCGCCCCACAGCTCCCCGCTGCCAAACGCACCAGATCAAACCCCGCCACATTCTTCACAACCCCACCACCCAGGGAGAGCACACGGCCCTTGCCATCCACGAGCGTAAGACCAAGGATGTGGTCACGCGGGCGACCGTACTGGGCCCGAAGGGGTCCAGCCACACCGGTGGCCACCACCCCTCCCAGGGTGATTTCACTCCCGCCAGGCGGGTCGAGGGCGAGCCATTGCCGCTCGGCAGACACAGCCGATTGAATCGCTCCCAACGTCATTCCAGCCCGGACGCAAACAGTTAGATCACCAGGCTCATGGATGACGATCTCAGTCATATCCTTCGACGAAATGATCAGATCGGGAGCCTCTATGGTACCAGGGAATCTCTCATCGTGTGCGTTGTCGACGTGAAAAGCCCACGGCCCGAGACCTGCCCCACGAGGCAAGACCCTCCACCGCTCCTCCACCGCCACGCGAAGGAGGTCTGCGGTCTCAGCATCCGTGGTTGGTGAGGTAACAGTCACCCCTTCTTCAATAGACATGGCTCCCGGGCCCACGACCCCGGCGAGTCGGTCGCGCACTCTCAATGGGTCTGCCCGCAGCACCCAGGGCTGGGTCATGACTCAGCCCTGGTCTTCAAGAGCATGTCCGTCGGGGAGTACCTTCCCCGGATTGCACCGCCCCCAGGGATCGAATGCCGCCTTGACCCTACCCATTGCGTCGAGCACATCCGGCGAGCATACAAGCGGCATAAAATGTCGCTTGTCCAAGCCCACTCCATGCTCCCCAGTGATCGTCCCGCCGGCTTCGATACAGACCGCCATGATCTCCTTTGACGCGGCCTCTACCCGCGCCACAACCTCTGGATCTCGTCTATCGAAGAGGAGGTTCGGGTGAAGGTTTCCGTCTCCAGCGTGAAACACATTCGCTACGAGGAGGCCATATCTCTCCCCGATCTCTTCCACCCTCCCCAATACCTCGGGCAGCCGTGTGCGTGGCACGGTAGCATCCTGGACCAACAGATCGGGGGCAAGCCGCCCCATTGCCCCAAATGCCTTCTTGCGTCCACTCCAGAGTGCCGATCGCTCCTCGTCGTCTGCCGCCGTTCGGACTTCGCGAGCGCCTGCAGCTTCACAACAAGCCACAGCCTCCCTAACCTCCGCATCAAGCCCTGCGTCCACTCCGTCGAATTCTACGACCAACGCTGCCCCAGCATCCACAGGATAGCCAGCCGCAAAGATCGAGGCCTCAACCGCCCGGATAGTCTCCGCATCTACGATCTCGAGCGCAGCGGGAAGCATTCCGCGAGCCATGATGTCCGATACGGCGCGGCCGGCGTCCTCAATCGAACGGAAGATTCCCAGAAGAGTGCGTACTCCCTCGGAACGGGGGATGAGCGCGACCTCGATCTCCGTGGCAATCCCGAAGCACCCCTCCGACCCTACGAACAGTCCCACGAGATCTGGCGCGTCGTCATCGCATTCCAGACCGCCCATCACAACGACCTCACCGTTCGGGAGTACTACGGTGAGCCCCGTGACATACCGAGTCGTCACCCCGTACTTGAGACAATGAGGACCCCCCGAGTTCTCAGCGACATTTCCTCCGAGCGTGCAGGCGGACTGTGATGAGGGGTCGGGTGCGTAGATCAACCCGTGGGGCAGTGTGGCCCGTGTCAGATGGGCGTTGATGACCCCGGGTTGCACCCGCGCACGCCGATTCGGGGGATCCACCTCCAATATCTCATTCATGCGAGCCGTCCCGACCACGACCGCTCCACCGACCGGAAGTGCTCCCCCACTCAGCCCAGTGCCGGCCCCACGGGCAACGAAGTGCCTCTCCTCTTCGTGAAGGATTCGAAGCGTTTCGCTTACTTCTCTCGTACTTCTAGGAAGCACAACTCCCGCTGGAGCGCACCGATACTGGGTCAGACCATCGGATTCATAGACGAGAAGTCTGTTAGGATCGACGATAACCCCATCTTCTCCGACCACGGAGCGGAGACGTTGAACTACGAGTGGCTCGAGAACAGGGGGCGAATCAACGGTCACGATTGAACCGGGCGCTAGCCAGTCAGGGTAAACACATTACCCCGACGATACGTCAGGCCTCGAACCAACGGCAAGAAGGGTGTTCCCTTAGGAGCTTCCCGGGGGGACCCGTGAGGACTCCTCAGTCTTTGGGTGAGCTGCACCAGCGGTCAGCGGCGCTCCGACATGATCTGCTCAGCAAGCTTGTCCGAAACTGCCTGGACGGCAGCCTCATCCTCATCCGTAAAGACTGACTCTTCCTCGCTTCCGACATTGATCTCGCCGAAGACGTCGCTACCCGCCCGGATCAGAACCACAAGATCAGAGCGGACGTCGGGGCCACAGGGCATGTAATCCTCTAGAACGGTAACATCCGGAATATTCTGGTTGGCCACCTGTGCTACGGCTGCTCCCCTTACCCCTTCCCCCACTGACAACTCTCCAAATTGGGCTGGCTCACCAACATAATTATGGAGCCAGAGATCTTCCCCACCATCTCGCAACAGGAAAGCTCCAGCCCAATTGAAACGCTCGTCCGACCCCGCAATGGTCTTCACTGCTCGGCGGAGCAGGGCATCGGAGAGGAAACCATGGTCCCGCATTTCCTGAAGATCCTTGACCAGCTCCGTGGCATTCAGCATGAAGTTCCTTGGGGTAGCGGGTTGCCCTGCCAGACCGAATTTGTAGTGCCCGTCCGGGGAAAGTGGTTAGTTTAACCGTCCGCGGATGAGCGAGTCAACGCACTCTGCTCTTGTTCTGATGGCATTCTTGATCTGCCGCTCACAGTCATGTACTCAATGTGGGAAAAGAGATTTTCCGTCTTTGCGTGGGGAGTTCTGTCCTACTCCCTCTTGGTGATCGTGTGGGGGTACTTCCTGCGAATCTCCGAGTCCGGAGATGGGTGTGGTACGGACTGGCCACTGTGTGACGGGGCTGTGGTCCCTTCGTCGGCTCAGTTCCCCACCTGGGTTGAGTACACTCACAGAGTGTCGTCGGGAATCGTCCTAAGCCTGGTGTTGCTCATGGCAGTCTGGGCGATCCGCTCTTACCGGAAAGGACACCCGATCCGGCACGCCGCCATTGCCTCACTCTTCTTCACGCTTACGGAGTCGCTTTTCGGTGCCCTCCTAGTAGTATTTGGATGGGTCGCTGGCGACACTTCCACCGGTCGGATCCTCATTCGGCCCTTCCACGTAACGAACACTTTCCTCCTGATGGCGGCCCTCGGCCTCACCGCTTGGTGGGCATCGCGGCGTGTAGACCAGGCAATGCCCCTTCGGCATCCAGAAGGCCGGAGACTCCTCCTGGCAGCAATCGTACTAATTGCGCTAGCAGCCACCGGGTCTTGGGCCGGCCTGGCCAGCACAGGCTTCCCTGTGGAAAGCTTAGGGCAGGGATTCGGTCAGTACGTCGACCCCGAGCACCTGCTCATCTACCTACGGACGGTGCACCCCATCGTAGCCGTGGTGGCTGTGGTGATCCTCGTACGTATCACTGCCGGCACATGGAAACAGCGAACGACACCGACTGAGCGAAGATTGACTACTGCAATCGTGATTCTGGCTGGTTGCCAGCTGGCACTGGGGCCACTGACAATCGTCCTCCTTCATCCCACAGGCCTCCGCCTCCTCCACCTACTGCTCGCGGACCTCTTGTGGCTGAGCCTCGTCTTCCTCTGGTCGACCTCGGGAGAGGGGCGACCCCCTATCTCTGGACGAAGCTACACTCCGCCTCAAGACTCCGCGCAAACCCGGCCAGAAGCTTCGCTGCCTTAGCTAGATCCTCGAGCGAGACGATCTCGTTCGGTGAGTGCATGTATCTGTTCGGTATCGAGACGAGCCCGGTGGGCACACCCGATCGGACTAAGAAAATCCCGTCCGCGTCAGTTCGGCTCGCCCGCGGCGCTGCCTGAATTGAGTAGGGAATCTCTTCTCTCTCCGCGACCTCCACCAGATTCTCAAAGACGAGCGGATGCATCGAGGATCCACGGCTGAGCACTGGACCTCCACCGATCTCGTGCTCGCCCAGTTCCTTCTTGTTCGCCTCCGGGACATCGGTCGAGAAAGTGACATCGACGACCACCGCAACCTCTGGATCCAGAGCGAAAGCCGAGCTTCGGGCTCCTCCCCCCGAGTACCCAATCTCTTCCTGGACCGTAGCAACCGCGACTACACCGGCGTGCGAGGGCGGATCTTCAGCAAGGAGACGCAGAGCCTCTAGGACGACGTATGCCCCCACTCGGTTGTCGATAGCCCTCGAGGCGATGCGATCGCCTGAAAGACGCAAGAAACCCGGGGCAAGTACGAGCGCATCGCCAACGCGGACACCCAGTTCCTGGACCTTCTCCGCCGATGATGCCCCCAGGTCAATCCACACTTCTTGGATCTCGGTGACCTTCTTTCGTTCATCGGGCTTCAGAAGGTGTATCGGTTTCTTTCCGACGACTCCCGGCACGTCTCCGTCCCGACCCATCACTCGGACTCGCTGCCCGACAAGAACTTGCGGATCCCATCCCCCAATCCCATCCACGTACAGGAACCCATTCTCGTCCACGTGCGTGATCTGGAGCCCAATCTCGTCCACGTGTCCCGCAAGCATCACCCGTGGCCGACGAGCCGAACTCAGTTCTGCGAAAGAATTCCCGTGGACATCCGACCAGACTTTGTCTGCAAAGGTCTCCGCCTCCGAGCGCCAGACCCTCGCCGGTCTCGACTCGAAACCCGAAGGTCCGGGCTCCTCCAGAAGCCGCTCCAAGAATGCTACACGGTCCTTCATCACGTTCTCCCCTAGTTCGACTGCAGACTCTCACGGCCTCAATCCTGGATGATCTCCCCGGGCCGCGGCGGGTGCTGCTCATCCTCCGTTTCTTCGCGTCCCTCTTCGGATCTGATCCCGAATTCAAACGGAAAACCCGCGCCACGTCCATGGGCCTCTTTGGTTGTCGTCCAGACTCTCCAACCACCCCCCTTCCTGTTATCAAATCCTCGCGCATTCCACACCGATGTTTGCAGTGTCCCGCTCGTGAGAGCGGTCTTCATTCGCCGTTGCACCCACCGGAACGCCAGGTCCCGCGTGGGCGAAAACAGGATAAGGAACCCCGCGAGGTCGGTGAGGACTCCCGGCGTGAGGAGAAACGCTCCCCCTACCAGCACGGCCCCACCGGCCAAGAGCGCGCGCGTAGGGAGCCGGCCCTCCGCTAATTCCTGCTGTATCTCGATGAGCGTCCGCATCCCTTCCCTCCGAGCCAAAACCGCGCCCAGAACGCCTGTCCCCACCACCAGAGAAAGAGTTGGCCACACCCCCATCTCTCTTCCCATCCAGATCAAGAGAGCCAGCTCCGTCACCGGAACGAGCACGAAAAGACAGCCGAGTCGCATAAGCACGAATACAGATTATTGGGGGGTTTTGGGTCGGGTGTCACTCCAACCCTCATCCCGTGAATGACAACTCACTCGGTTGCTGGGAACATCGGGACACCGTAGGTGCTTCTGCAACTCCGGTGTGTCTCGTCGGCCCTCCGCTAGGCGCATCGAGCCAGAACTGGTTAGGGTTGGCAACCCAAACTCCTACCGAAGTGTGCCGCCACCCCTTGACCCTTCCCATTGTGGGGCTCCCTCACCGCACTCTTCATGAGAACGCTCGTTCTGTACCAACTGCGTCCGTGTTTTAATGGTATTTAAGACGTCGCAACCCACGCGTCTGAGTCCAGAAACAGGGTCTACAGCTCCCCGGATTGTAACAACGGTCCAGAACCTGAGCCTCCGTCGCTCGGACCTGTCTGTAAGTGTAGTGTTTTCCGCAAAGTAGCTGGGATTCTACGATGGAGGTCGCCCCGACGGGACCCGCATCCCCTACTTGCGGACAAGCCGCCCGTGCGAGAGTGGTTTGACGCACCGGCTATTTCCAACCCTATTTCCGGATCGGGTTAGTAATTTTCTGCGTTTGACGAACTCCGAGAACGGTGCGATCGCAACCGCCTGGAGGAGGACATCAGGGATGAAGGCGATGGTTCTCGCCCAACCCGGCACGCGCCTCCAGGAGCGCGAGCTGCCACTTCCCCCACCCGGCCCATCGGAGATCCTGGTCCGCGTACAGGCATGCGCTATATGTCGCACCGACCTACACATCGTGGACGGAGAACTCAGGGAGCCGAAGCTCCCGCTAGTGCTCGGTCACGAGGTCGTGGGAGTAATCGAGGACTTCGGCCGAGAGGTACACGCACGGCGCATAGGCGAGCGCGTTGGAATCCCCTGGCTAGCCTGGACCTGCCAGAGGTGCCCTCAGTGCGCGTCAGGCCGGGAAAATCTCTGTAAGAAAGCCGAATTCACCGGCTACACCAGGGACGGCGGGTTTGCCGAGTACATGATAGCGGACTCCTCGTACACCTTCCCTATTCCTGAGAGCTATGAAGACGTGACCGCAGCGCCTTTGCTCTGTGCGGGGCTCATCGGCTACCGTGCCTATCGGCACGCGGGACCAGCGAGGCGCCTTGGGCTCTACGGGTTCGGGGCTGCAGCCCACCTGCTAGCTCAGATCGCTGTTTACCAAGGACGCGAGGTGTACGCATTCACGAAACCGGGAGACACCCAGGGTCAGGCATTAGCCAGTTCTCTCGGCGCCACTTGGGCTGGCACATCTGAGGACCGCCCGCCAGAACTTCTAGACGCAGCGATCATCTTCGCCCCGGTTGGTGCCCTCGTGCCGGTCGCTCTACGGGCGGTAGTGCCGGGAGGGACCGTGGTCTGTGCCGGGATCCACATGAGCCAGATCCCTGCGTTTTCCTACGAGACACTTTGGGGAGAGCGTGTGCTTAGGTCGGTGGCAAACCTCACTCGCGAAGACGGAGAGCTCTTTCTCCGCGTCGCGCCCGAGGTCCCCATTCAACCACTAACGGAGACGCTTCCGCTGGACAGGGCAAATGAAGCACTGGCCAAACTTCGCACCGGCCAAGTTGAAGGTGCGCTGGTTCTTATACCCTAAGACACAGCCTTGTCAAAACTTACGACTTTTACTTGGAATACAAGAGTGGCATAAGCGGGGACGTAGGCCATGTTGAAGTTCCAGCCTTGGGATCCGTAGCCGAGTTGATAGGGAATCACGAGCTGCCGCGTCTCGGACAGCTTCATCCCTAGCAGCCCCTCCTCGAATCCGCTGATCACCAAACCTGATCCTAGCGTGTGGGGAAACGGAAGTGATCCGTCCGTGTTATCAAACTCAACCCCATTGGGCAACCAGCCGACGAAATCTACACCCACTGTATCGCCGACCTCAACAATGTCCTCTCCCTTTCCCTCCTCGAGCGTTCTGTAGTACAGACCACTCGAAGAAAGAGTCATTGAATCTAGGGCTACATGCAGGAACTCAGCGAACTCGTAGTCGGTCGGTTGAAGTTTTACTGCCGGCTCCGGTGCACTTGTGCTCTCCACGCAACCCATAAGGAGACCAAGCATGATCACCCTGCTGAGCCACGATACGATCCGGGATGAGGGGCGCCACATGGTCAGAGTCTCCAAAAGTGTGAACTATGGTGTGACGATGATCGGCCGACTGTTGATCGAGGGTTCACGGCCAGGCAGGTCCAAGCGAAGGTGAAGTGTATAATCCCCCGGTTCCAGGTCGGGAAGCTGCAGGGCAACAGCTCGGAACAGAGTCTCAACTTCCCCTGAACCAGCATCTGAAAAGCTTATCTCGACCGGCTGCTCCGGTTCTACGATTCCGAGAAAATCACCCACACGTGCAAGGAATCCCGGCCGACCCTGCGTGAAGCCCAGCGTAACCTGAACCGCCTGGTCAACTCCTAGTCCATACACCTCCCAAGCCACCGTAAACCGTTCATCCGCTCCAATGCGTACGTTCGGACGTGCAAGGGGAACTGCTTCCTCCAGGTCGGCGGGAAGCGGTGCGCCTTCGCGGAGAACCATGAGATCAGAAAGAGCTACTAGCCCACGAATCATGGGCTCCTGGCTCACCCCCTGCCGCGCTCGCCAAGCCCGCTGGGCCTCTGGCTCGAATACTTCGAGACTGCTCACATATCGGCCGGTAGGCGCCCTGAGCGTGAATACCCCCTCCTGTTCCGTGCCCTCTGTCGATACCACGTCTCCGCCAGACTCCGGAGCAAGGAAAAAACCGGCCTTCACCGGCCCCTCGACTCCCGTCGGCGGGGTAACGGCTGCCAGCGGAGGACCAGGCTGTCCGAACCCGGACCGGCTCGCGAACGGGTTCCGCCGCTGCTCTTCCGGACGAGAAACGACGTTTGCAAAGGGGTCCCTCTCGGGTGGAGATGGCCGGTACGCGCCTACGACCAACATCTCATCACCCCGCCGAAATCGGGCGACTTGGGTCTCTAGCCCTCTAAAATCCGGCGCATATGGCGCAGCGTACCAGCTCCTGGCCTCTCGGGGGGTAGTGATCCAGCTCTCCGGGCCGATTTCGGCGGGGGCCTCTAGGAATTCCTCCGGAAACAGATATCCCCGACTGTTCGGATGGTGGTGGCCAACGGTGCTCCGCGGATCCCCTGCCGCCCCCACCAAGCCCACCGGAGCACGGATTACCCTACTCCACCCAATTTGCCGGCCGTACCGAATAAGAGACTCCTCCAAGTCCTCCCCCCAACTCATCGTGTAGGGATTCCCAGCTTCTTCCCGATTTAGCGCAACTACCAATCGTGCATAATGCTCGGTCAGCCGGTCATTCCCCTCCCGCATGAAGAGGGGATCCGAGAAACGCCAAAACAGCTCCCAAAGTTGCGCCTGATTCTCCAGGTCTGCTCCCTCGAAGTCGTCCATTCCGTCGTTCGTGAAAATGAATCGGGGAGTGAGCCATCTCTCCTCTTCCTCGTAAGGAACCCCAGCTGCGGCGGTCCTGAACGCGGCCTCAGCCTCGACGTACCTCCTGTCCAGGTGAAGGACGTACCCGAGCAATGCGGAACACCACCAAGGCTCCACAAGATCGCACTCGCGCGAGACGCGCTCCGCCTGACCCAGACTTCCACTCTCGCTCAGGTAGTGGACCAGCTGCCCCACGACCCACGGGTCCCTGATGATCCGGTTGGTGGCAGCCAGCTCCCGGATCAGGTCAGTGCGAGCGAGAGCAGTCTCCGGCGGCTCCCCTGGGAAGTCGGTTTCGCCCTCTCCCCCAAACCAGATGCAGATTCTACCGATGCGCTCGTCGCACCCGCCCCGACGAGTATTGGCAGCGACCGGAATACGGCTCTCTCTAAACCGCTCAAAGTCCTCCTGTCGCTCCCTTGCCTCGTCAACCAGGTCCGACGAATCGGGAGCGGATGGAGGAGCTTGACCGAAAAGCGCCGGGGGCAAAAAGAGAGCCCAAACGGTGGCAGCAATCCCCAGAAGAAGAGTTGACTTCATAAGTTCCCTACCCGGCCTCATCCTCCCGGGGTCCTGCTTGTCCAAGTCACCACTTCCGTTATCGGCACCCGTAGGAGTATCTCCTGCCGCTCCATCCAACCCAGAGACTCGACAATCGATTCCTCTTTCGCCCCGAGCGTTTCCTTTGTCCCGCAGGGAGGGACCGAAGTCCTGGAAATGATCAGGTCGTGAGAGAGCGGGATTGGCGCCGTCCTTCGGGCTGTGCGAGATTATGGCAACCCATGAATTCAGGCGCTCACTTCGCTCTAAGGTGACACGCACCCTACATGTCCATCAAGCAAACGTACTTCCAAAAGGGATTTGGCCTCAAACAGGAGGTCCGACCTCTGATTGACTCGGAGTACCACTCAGCGCTCGTCGAAGAAATACAAGCGAAAGGGCACACGGCACAATTCGGGGATGTAACCGTGCGGCTCGCCCAGGAATTCGGCTTTTGCTATGGAGTTGATCGGGCCGTCGACTATGCCTATGAAACCCGCCGTAAATTCCCTGACAAAACGGTTTATTTAGTTGGGGAGATCATCCACAACCCGCTCGTGAACCAACGCATCCGGGAAATGGACATTCGTGTCATCCACCCTGACTCACGGGGCAGCGTCGATTTTTCCACTGTAAATGCCTCGGACGTAGTACTGTTGCCCGCTTTTGGGGTCACAATCGAAGCCTTTGAGGAACTGAACAGGATCGGCTGTGTCCTTGTCGACACGACTTGCGGTTCCGTACTACTAGTGTGGAAGCGCGTGGAAAGCTACGCGCGTGATGGGTTCACCTCGGTGATTCACGGAAAGCACACGCACGAGGAGAGTAGGGCCACCGCCTCCCAGGTCCGAAAGTATCCGAACGGCAAGTATCTGATGGTGAGAGACATGGACGAGACAGAATTGGTGTGCGACTACATTACTGATCGGCCCGGGAGGCTTTCCCGTGAAGCATTCATTGAACATTTCTCTGAGAAATCCTCGGAGGGATTTGATCCTGACAGGGATCTGGCTCGCTTCGGTGTAGCGAATCAGACCACGATGCTCGCCAACGAGAGCCTCGCGATCGGAGAACAGCTTCAGATGGCAATGGAGGAAGTGCTAGGCCAAGCCTACACTTCGGAGAACTACCGGGCCTTTGGGACTATCTGTTCAGCCACTCAGGAACGGCAGGATGCCGTAGTGGATATGATGAACGACCCTCCGGATATCATGATCGTGATAGGGGGGCATAACTCCTCCAACACAAATCATTTGGCTCACTTGTGCCGCAAGCACACCTCGACGTTTCACATCCAGGATTCCACCTGCATTGATATTGAGAGCGGAGCGATTCGTCACAAGGGGAGCTTGCCGACTGGTGCCCCCGAGGAAGTCGAATCTGACTGGCTCCCCTTGGGCCCCTTCGAACTCGGGCTCACCGCGGGGGCCTCGACCCCGAACAATGAGATTGGGGATACCCTCCTTCGGATCCTTCGTATCCGAGGACTTTCTCCTGACGACTCAGGGATACGCGTCGGGGGTCACGCACAAGAACAGTGACTCTCGTCACCACCATGGGCGCCAATGACACCGCGCGCGCCTACCGTCCCGACACTCAGATATGGATGGGATGGCCAAGCGTGGCCAGCGCGCCCTCCCCTATTGCTTCCGACAACGTGGGGTGGGGGTGCATCGCCCTCTCAATCTCCTCGACCGTTGACTTCAGATGCCGCCCGAGAACGAATTCGGCGATTAGCTCTGTCGCATGTGGCCCGATGATATGAGCGCCGAGAATCTCTGAACACTTTCTGTCGCGGACGATCTTGATGAATCCATCGACATCGCCATAAGTGACGGCTCGGCCGTTTCCGACCCAAGGGAATTTTCCTACATCCACTTCATATCCTGCCCCCCTAGCCTGCGTTTCCGTAAGCCCGACGGAAGCGACTTCCGGACGACAATACGTGCAGTTAGGGATATTGCCATAGTCCACCCGACGATGGGCGTTCCCCGCAATCCTCTCCACGCACGCAACTCCCTCATGCATGGCCTTGTGGGCCAGAAGGGCACCTCCGGCGCAGTCTCCGAGCGCATACACTCCCTCCACGTTTGTACGCATCCACTCGTCCGCTTCAATGAAGCTTCCCTTCTCCGTCAGTTTCACTCCCTCTGTCTCCAGACCCAAGTCTCCCGTGTTGGGGACTCTACCCACTGCTGACAGGACCTTCTCAACGGTCAGCGTCTGAGCCTCTCCCCTGCTGTTTTGGAATGTCAGAGTAAGGCCGTTCCGGCCATGCAGAGCGCTCTCAAGCCGGACGCCAGTATGCACAGTTATTCCACGTTTCTCAAACGACTTCCTGAGGTGAGCAGAGACCTCCTCGTCCTCAGCTGGAAGCACCCAATCCAGGGCCTCGAGCACTGTCACTTGCGACCCGTACGCCTCGAAAATATCCGCGAACTCCACCCCGACCGCTCCGGCGCCGATAACTGCAAGGGTTTTCGGTGCTGTCTTCACGAAGAGGGCCTCGTCTGAGGACCAGACATTCCTCCCGTCAATTTCAAGTAACGGAAGGCTATCAGGCCTCGATCCTGTGGAAACGATGATGTGCGGCGCATTGTATGCCGTTCGCCCGCCATCCACGGATTCCACCTCGACTTTGCCTTTCCCGGCCAGCCGAGCAAAGCCCTGGAAGTGCGTCACCCCGTTTTTCTTGAACAGAAACTCAACACCTCTGTTCATCTGATCGGAGACCTTACGGCTCCGTTCCTGGGCGGGCCCAAGATCCACTGAGATGTTTCCGGTCGTGATGCCATGCTTCCCCGCTTCGCGGACCTCCTTCACCATCAGCGCAGAAGTCAGTAACGATTTCGTGGGAATACATCCGATGTTCAGGCAGACGCCGCCCAGCTTCTCCGCCTCGACGCAGGCCACAGACATTCCGAGTTGACTGGCACGGATCGCCGCGACATATCCCCCCGGTCCGCCACCGATCACGATCAGGTCAAAGTTTTCTCTCTCGTTCCCCACCACTCTCAGACTCCAATTCCGTGCGTGCGAGTTCCAGTTGCACGAGATTCTCACTCGGCTGCCCATGCCTAACCTCCGCCGCGGACACGTCGGCTTGCAGAACCTCTTGTATGGCCCCAGGAGCCCCTGCCTCCACCTCTCGCGCCTGTTCCTTGGCATGATAAGACGAACGAACCAACGGGCCCGACTCCACGTGCCTGAAGCCGTACTCCGCTTCCCCAATGCGCCTCAATTCCCGAAACTCGTTCGGCGTCACCCACCGTGCCACGGGAATGTGCGCCACAGATGGCCGCAGATACTGGCCAATCGTCAGGATGTCCACAGAAGCTTCTCGTAAGTCCCTCATCGCTTCTCTGACTTCCGCCACCCGTTCTCCCATCCCCAAGATGATGCCAGTCTTGGTCAGAATCGAAGCGTTCATCCGCTTCGCTGCGCCGAGAAACGAAATCGATCGCCAGTATCGTCCGCCTGGGCGAACATCTGGATGGAGGCGTTCCACTGTCTCAAGGTTGTGCCCGAGGATTTCAGGCCGGGCATCCATAACCGTTCTGAGGGCATCCTCGTCGCCCTTGAAATCAGGAATGAGCACCTCGACGGAGCATCCCGGCACCATACGCCGAATCGCCCGAATCGTCTTAGCATAGATCTGAGCCCCGCCGTCCGGTAGCTCGTCCCTATTCACCGATGTAATCACCACATGGTCCAGCTCCATCGCGGCAACCGTTTCGGCAACCCGCCTCGGCTCGTCCTCGTCCAGCTCCGTGGGCTTTCCATGGGCCACTGCGCAATACTTGCAGGCCCGGGTGCACACGTCCCCGAGGATCATGAAAGTTGCGGTGCCGGCCTCCCAACATTCGCCAATGTTCGGACAGCCGGCCTCCTCACACACCGTGTGGAGCGACTGACTCCGCATGAGGTGCTTAAGGCGAAGGTATTTCTTCCCTCCGGGAGACCGTACCTTCAGCCACGCAGGTTTGCGATCCCGCATCGGGATCGTATTAAGCCCCTCGTGAGCCCTGATCTGCGAGGTCCCCTTCGGCTTGACGACACCTGTGTCCCTCTCTCCGGGGTGATATCCTCCCACCTGCATCGTAGCGGTTTCTGTCACCCCACATTTGCCTCCGGTTGACAAGGACGATGCACCTTTCAGGGCCCACTGCCCCCAGAAAGTAAAGCTTCGGCATCCTCTCGGATCAGGGGGAGGAGGGGGCCGTGTTCCTCATATTCCTCCCGCCCAGCGGCCAGTTCCCCCTCCCACGCGTCCAGCACCCGCTGGTAATACTCCCGGCCAGCATCCACTTCCCCCAGTTGCAGCGACGCCTCCGCCGCAGCTGAGAGATTCAACAGGTGATCAGGATTCTCCTGTAGCCCTTCCAGCGCAGCGGCGAGCGACTCTTCATGCTCCCCTGCGGCTCGCTGCAGCAGAGCCAAGTGGAAGAGGCCATCGTTGTCGAGTGGCTGTGCTAACCCGTATGCATTGATCGCCATGGGGAGGAAGGAGTTTGCTTCCGCCGTGTCCTCCCTAGCCGCTGCAGTCATCACGCGGTTAAACAACCGATCAGCGGCTTCCCTCGGCGTCATGGAGGTCAAATCCGGTGGTGCACCTCCCATCGACCCGGAACCGCGCGAAGAACCGGGTGGAAGGGTGTCCTCTTCCGAGTCCATCAGTACTCCAACGCCAACTACCACAAGAACTACAGCGACGAATCCCCCGGCAATCCACCATCCCGCGTTCCCCCCTCGTTTCTTAGAGCTTCCTCCTGCGCCCGCATCCGTAGCAGGAGTACGAGTCCTGGCACTTCGGGTCCCCGAAGCCCCAACAGGAGTGCCGCACGAGGTACAGAACCGAGTTCCAGCGGCCACCTTCGTTCCACATCCGTGGCAAGAGAGAGGCTTCACGGAAGCGCCGCAGGATGCACAGAATCGCCCCCGACCCTCTGCTCCACACTGAGTACAATGCATGTTGAACGCCCTCATTCGACCTTAGCGACTGCCTGATAGATCTCCGAAAACTAGTATTATAAAGCTTCCCCCACCGAAGACAGGACCCCACGGACCCCGAAAGGTATCGGCCCTTTCTATCAGAGCCCGCTTGGGAAGTCCAGAAACTCCCACGGGATCCCAAATCGTTTCTCCAACGATGCTGCCAGAGCACGTACGCCGAATGTTTCGGTTGAGTAATGTCCCGCCAGAAACACATTCACTCCGAACTCAAGGGCATCCAGATATGTGTGGTGTGTTCCTTCGCCCGTAAGCAGGGTATCCAATCCTGCCTCCGCAGCCGCTCTCACGAAACTACCCCCACTTCCGGTTACCACGCCGACCTTCCTCACCTCCACTGGCCCACCCTCGATGAGCCGAACGGCCCCTCCCACAACCTCTGCCACTCTCCGACGGAACCCCTCTCTTCCCTCGTTTGCACTCGCTGTGAATCCAATGTCTACATCTTTGAAGCGACCAAATCGCTCTTCCGGGGTGAGCCCCAAAGCATGGAGAAGTTGTACGCAATTTCCCATCTCAGGATGGGCGTCCAGCGGGAGATGGGCAGCATAGAGGGCCGTTCCTGCCCTAATCAACGGTGCCACCCGCTGATAGTGCCGGCCCGTCATGGGCTGTAGCCCGTCCCAGTAGATGCCGTGATGAACGATCAGTAGATCCACGTTCCCAGCCACGGCAGCTTCGACCGTCTGTACACCGGCGTCCACCGCTACCGCGATCTTCCGTATGGGCCCAGTGCCCTCCACTTGGAGTCCGTTGAGCGCCGTCTCGTAGTCGGGGAATTCTGGGATCCTTAGTACGGAGTTCAAAAAACAGAGGATTGATTCTAAATTTCTCTCTCTGGCGGACATTAGCCGGCTCTTTCGGTGCGAGAGCCGGGGCGGGCCCGTTTCTTCCACATCTCCCTGTCAAAAAGGGACAGACAGAAGTTTATAATACAGGACAACTTGTTGTACCATAAGCACATGACAGGTTTTCCACGAAAGTGGAGAATTTTCGTGAACTCAGGGGCTAGCAACCGGCTCTATTGCGAGCTTTGGCTTGCTAAGCTCCTTGTTTGCTTGGGTATGTTCACGCTGATCGTCGGTTTTAGGAGGCGACCCAAGTTCCACCTCACCCATCTCGATCTCTCCGTTTAAGATAGCTCCCTCCTCAAGTTGAAGGCGCCGCGCGCGAATTTCTCCATCCACCCGGGACGTCGGCTGAAGCTCCAGGCGGGACGCAGCCATCAGCGTTCCAAACACTTCTCCTGCTATCACGGCATCATTGGTCCGGATCTGGCCTCGGATCATCCCTTCCTTCCCAACAACCACCGCCTTCCCGGCGTATACGGTACCAAGGAGGGAGCCCTCCACTCTAAGGGTCCCCTCCGTGACGCAATCCCCAATGACCCGCATCCCTGGACCTATAATTGAGATCATGGCTGGGTTCCCGTTGGCTTCTCGCTCTCGTGATCGAGCCATGGTTTTCTCCTCCGTGATCGCGCGGGACCTTCCGAGAACCATCTCTGAACGTCCGTCGCCCCACTACAGTTGTGTAACTAGTGAAAGGGGGTCGATAGGCACCCCCTCCTGTATGACTTCGAAATGGAGATGTGGCGCTGTGGAGCGTCCGCTGGACCCACTCAGCGCTATCACCTCATTCCTGCGTACGGGGTCCCCTTCAGTCACAAGAATAAGCGACACATGCGCATACCGCGTCTGATACGTTATTCCGTGATCAATCACTACAAAGTTCCCATAGATGAGATCGTGCCCGGTCTCGCCTACGGTGCCGCTTCCCACTGCTCTGACATAGGAACCACCCGGAATCGCAATATCAACACCAGGGTGCTCCTCTCCTGCACCAGCAAGGAGAGTCTGCGTGATGAAGCCCCGCTCAGTCAACGGCCAACTAGTGGGCAGCTCGCCCTCGTTCAACTGGACGAGTGGTCCTGCTTGCGGTCGGCCCGTCGCTTGCGGGAGCCAAAGGTCACCATCATTGGGCAAGACAGCTGCGCCGAACAAACCCCGAATCTGGTCGTAGGCGGCCTCCGCTTCTTTAAGGATTTGCGCTACTTCCCCTACTCGTGACTCACGTTCCCGAAGCTGAGCCACCTCCTCCTCGAGGATTCGCGCCTCATTTGTCCGGACAATTAAATATCCCCAACTCCCAATCATCGCAACGCCCCCCAAGACCACCAGTACCACCGCCGGCCCGAGCCATTTCAACCGCCTGTAGGGAATCCGGTAAAAGCGTGTCCGCATTCCCCCATCAGGAACCAACATGATAGTGAGTGTCCGCTCCTCTCCTTGATCCTCCCCCCACTTCCCCCCTCTCATCCTGTTACCTCTGCGGGGTCGCGTCCGGTGATAACCTCGAACACACGCTCGAAATCCTCCGCAGAACGGAACGGGATTTCGATTACTCCCTGCCCACTTTCACTGCTCTTGAGACGAACCCGTGAGCCCATAAACTCTTGGAGCGCTTCCTGAAGTGCATACAGCAGCGGATCCTCAGGGGTCGAGTTCGATTTGCCGCCTCCTCTCTTTCTCTTCCCAGACCGTGAGGACCCGGCTCGACTCCGGGACTCCACCTCCCGAACCGACCATCCTTCCCTTGCCGCCCTACGTCCAAGCTCCACGAGGCGCCCTGGATCCTCAATCGCAAGCAGTGCTCGGGCATGACCCATGGACAGGGTTCCTTCCTCGAGGAGTCGTCGAATCGACAGGGGGAGTCGTAGCAGTCGAAGGGTGTTCGCTACTGTAGAGCGGTCCTTTCCAACAACCTCCGCAATCTCTTCCTGAGTCAGCCCGAACTCATCCACAAGGAGCCGGAAGCCCGCAGCTTCTTCCAAGGGATTTAGCGCCTCCCGTTGAATATTCTCTACAAGCGCCAGGACCAGTAATGTGCGATCGTCCACGTCACGAACCACGACTGGGATCTCATCCCACTGCAGCGCGTTCACCGCTCGCAGTCGCCTCTCCCCAGCCACCAGCTCGTACTGGCCTGCCTCAAGGTTCCGCGATGGGCGCACGACGATCGGCTGCAAAAGACCGTTCTCCCTAATCGACTGCGAAAGATCCGCGATCTCCTCCCCCCCAAAGTCCTGCCGGGGTTGGTACGGATTCGACTCAATCTTCCCCACGGGAAGCGTCCTCAATTCAGTGTCCGCCGCCGACTCAACCAGATAGTCCTCCCCAAGGAGTGCGCCGAGGCCGCGTCCCAGCCTTGAACGATTCGTGCCACTCAAGTGGAAACCCCCTTCGTAGCAGTTTTTTTCAGTTGCCTTCCCCGGACTCGGAGCAGCTCGCGAGCAAGTGCCAAGTAGCTCTGAGCACCGGCAGACAGTACGTCGTAAGTTATGATGGGCTGGCCGAAACTAGGCGCCTCTGCAAGCCGGACATTTCGCGGAATCGTGGTCTCAAACACCTTCGCACCAAAGTATTCTCGAGCCTCCTCCGCCACTTGCTTCGAGAGATTCAAGCGCCGGTCGTACATCGTAAGCAGAACCCCTTCGATCTCGAGATCCCGGTTCAACCCACGCTGGACGAGCCGAATCGTGTTGAGAAGCTGAGACAGGCCCTCCAGCGCGTAAAACTCACACTGAATCGGGATGAGCACACTGTCAGCGGCAACCAAGGTGTTCAAGGTGAGAAGCCCTAAGGACGGGGGGCAATCCACCAAAATGAAATCGTAGTCATTTCGTACCGAACCCAACGCTCTAGAAAGCACTCTCTCTCTCTCCGGTCGATCGATGAGTTCGATTTCGGCACCGACCAGGTCCCGGTTCGAGGGAACCAAACTCAGAAAGGGAAAGTGAACGTGGCTCCTTAAGCACTCCGCCACCGATCGCTCGTCGACTAATACATCGTAGACGGTTGGGAGCGAGTCCCGCTTCTTCACTCCGAGGCCGGAAGTCGCGTTCCCCTGTGGGTCGATGTCGACGATCAACGTCCTTTGTTCAGCTACCGCCAACGACGTACCCAAGTTGATGGCCGTTGTGGTCTTCCCTACGCCGCCCTTCTGGTTCGCTATGGCAACAACAAGAGCCATTTCTAGCCTTCTGGCTGGGATGAAAATGTAAACTGAGCGGGCAATATAGACCGTTGCGGGCAATCGGGAAACGGTGTTTTAGGACCCCTCGGAACGTTCCACGTGAAACAAGGAGCCATAAGAGGGTTCCACGTGGAACGTTCTCCTAGCTTCCGGAATTTCCCTCCTGACGTCTTGAAGTTCCCTGACGAACACCTCCATCCTCCACCCCTCTCCACCGCTTCACTTCAAGCACAAGATTCTGAAGATCGGCCGGCGAAACTCCTGGTATCCGCCCAGCCTGGGCCAGATTATCCGGCTGGACACGCGCCAGCTTCTCCCGAGCTTCCCGGGATAATGTTCTGAGCTCCCCGAACGGCATCTCCTCCGGAAGCAGGAATTCGGCCTGCTGCCTCAAGCGCTCAGCCCGTTCCCTCTCCCGCAGCACATATCCCTCGTACTTCACCTCCACTTCCACAGCATGCAGCACCTCTCCACCCACATCAAACGGCGCGTCACCCGCCGTAGCAAGCCCCGCTGCATTCAGCTCGGGCCGCCGGAGCAACTCCTCCGCCCGAGCAGCATTGCTCAGCGTACTTGAATTTTCCTTCTCCAGAAAAGGGTTCACGGCCTTCGGCTTAAACTTCGTCTCTCGGAACCACTTTCTTACCGTCTTCCGTTCCCTAAGCCTCCTCTCCAGCGCTACCTCCTGCTCTTCGGTGAGAAGTCCCATCTCCCGTGCCAAGGGGCCGAGCCGGTCCACAGCATTATCCTGCCTCAGTAGCAACCGAAACTCCGCCCTCGAAGTAAAAAGCCGATACGGCTCATCCACACCCCGAGTGACCAGATCGTCCACGAGCACCCCCACGTACGCCTGGTCTCGCTCGAGGACAAGCGGAGTCCGCCTCAATACCTTCGCCGCCGCATTTGCTCCGGCGACCAAACCCTGGCCGGCTGCCTCCTCGTAGCCGGTAGTACCGTTGATCTGCCCGGCGAAAAACAGCCCGGGCACTTCCCGGAGCTCTAGGGTATGTCGCAGCTGATGGGGAGGAAAATAATCGTATTCGATGGCGTACCCCATCTTCGTTATCCGAGCCCGCTCAAGCCCCGGAATTGTATGAAGGAACTGGGTTTGCACCTCTGCAGGGAGTGATGTCGACAGACCGTTCACGTAGATTTCGCTGGTATCCAACCCTTCCGGTTCCAGAAAGACCCGGTGCCGCTGAGCGTCAGGAAACTTCACCACCTTGTCCTCGATCGAGGGACAGTACCGTGGCCCTCGCCCTGAGATCTCGCCGCCGTAGAGCGCACTCAATGACAGGTTCTCCTGTACTATGCTCTTTAGCTCCGGGCCAGTCCAAGTCATCCAACACACGCGCTGTTCCGGGATTTCCTCCCGGTGATAGGCGGAAAAGCGATATGGGACGGGATCGCCCGGCTGGATCTCAACTCGCGAGAAATTCACGGTTCGCCCATCCACTCGCGGCGGTGTCCCCGTCTTGAATCGCTTGACCTCAAGGCCCCGCGCTTCGAGAGCCTCGGCCAACTCCACAGACGCCGGCTCACCGGCTCGTCCCGCCTCAACCCCCCTCTCCCCTCCGATATGAATCTTCCCGCGAAGGAAGGTTCCTGCGGTCACAACCACCGCTGTCGCATAGAATCGGAGACCTCCCTGAGTAATGACTCCCCGAGCACAGTCCTCCTCGACAACCAGTCCCTTCACCATCTCCTGAAACAGGTCCAGGCACGTCAACTCATCTAGGACTCTCCGAACGGCGCGAGGATAGAGACCTCTGTCACATTGGGCCCGGGGACCCCAAACCGCTGGGCCCTTCGACCGGTTGAGCATACTGAAGTGAATCCGCGAAGCGTCTGTCGCCCGCCCCATCACTCCTCCGAGCGCGTCCACTTCACGTACCACAACACCTTTCCCTATTCCGCCGATCGCTGGATTGCAACTCATCTGCCCCACCCGTGCTAGATCCGGGGTGATGAGAAGGGTCTGAGCACCCATCCGCGCCGACGCGGCCGCCGCTTCACTCCCCGCGTGCCCCCCTCCCACAACAATCACATCGTAGCTTCTTCGCATTCCCCTCACCCTTTTCTCCAGCCCCTTAGGACACCTACCTTCTGATCTCGAAGCCCACTCTTGGCAGAACCTCTGCACAACCCATCTCCAACACCCGCTCCACCCGCGCTTCATCGGGCCCTGCTTGCAGCCGATCCTCGAACTCCTCTATCAACGTCTCGTCACCAGCGACGTGAACCTCCACGGATCCATCCGACAGATTCCTTACCCAGCCCCGCACCCCAATCTCGCGTCCCAGCGCCTGCACCCACCACCGAAATCCCACACCCTGCACCCTCCCCTCAACCCGGATAGCCAATCCTCTATCTTGTGGTCCGACTATCATTTCACACATCTATCCTCTCTCGACATAACTATTTTCCTATGCAAAACTCACTGAACACCTGGTCCCAGATATCATCCGGTGATATCACCCCCAGGAGCTCCTCAAGAGCTGTTTCGGCAGGTTTCAGATGAGTGGCGGCCACCTCCGCGGGCACACCGTTCTCGAGAGCCCTCACAAATGCCTCTACTTCACTCAACGCCCTCCGCACGCCATCGGTCTGTCGCCTCCTCGTCAGGAGTGGCTGCTGGATCCCCCCCATATTCGCCAGCCCCTGGAAGGCGAGGTCCCTCAGTCCCCGTCGTAGCCGCTCCAGCCCCATCCCATCCACCACGGATACCTGGAAGGCATCGTGAACGCGAGGCCTTCCGGCTACCCCGTCGCTCTCAGCCACACCAACCTCCTCAATCGAACCGTAATCCTCCGCCTCGCCGAACCGATCAGCTTTCGTCCGGAGGACCACAACAGGTGTGCGACCCCCCAGTTCCCCCATAAACGTTTCTTCCTCTGGACCCCAACCCCATTCCTCAGACACGCAGAGCAACACCACCTCAGCATGTCTCAGATACCTACGCGCAACCTCGATGCCGAGCTGTTCTACTTCGCCCCCACCCTCCCTAAATCCTGCAGTATCAACGAGTTGAAACGGATATCCTTCAAACGACACGGTCGCTTCAAGCGCGTCCCGCGTCGTGCCCGGACACTCCGTTACGATCGCTCTCTCGATCCCGAGAAGGGAGTTGAACAAGGAGGATTTCCCAGAGTTCGGTCTTCCTGCCAGTACAATCAGCGCCCCCTTCCTCAGCAACTCGCCCTCGGGGGCTGTAGCAAGAAGGTTTCGTAGGGCCCGCGCCAGTTCCTCTCCCGCATCCATAATCTCCCGGAGGGAAACTGGGGGATCGTCCTCCTCAGGAAAATCCAGATGATGTACGAGGAACGCTTCCAGGCTGACTAGCCCCTCCCGCATTCCCGCCAGTTTCCCTGAAAGCCCACCTTCTATCTGGTGGAGTGCCGCCTGCTGAAAAGCCTCACTGCCCGCATCGACCAGGTCCCTGATCCCTTCCGCCTGCAGTAAATCAAGCTTCCCATTCAGGTATGCCCGCTGAGTGAACTCTCCAGGAGCCGCTGCCCGGGCCCCCGCTTGCTCAAGTGCGGCCAGGACAAGCGCAGGAACCAACACGCCACCATGGGTTGAAATTTCGATCAGATCTTCTCCGGTGTAGGAGGCCGGCCCCGGAAAGTACGTCACAAGCGCCTGATCAAGGAGCCGCTGCCCGATAGGATCTCGCAGCCATGTGAGGACAGCTTCCCGGGGCCGACTCACTCCCAACCACCCCACCGCCAATTCCGCAAGCAGTCCCGCCGCGTCCGGACCTGACAACCGGACTGTCGCGAGCGCACCACGCCCTGGTGGGGTTGCAAGCGCTGCGATCGTGTCCACCGTTAAAGAATGTTTCACGCTCTCCCCTCGCCAAAGGGGTTGCGGACCCCCGGACCTCTTCAACGGCTCTTTCTACGCCTTCGCCGGTACTGGCGGCGGCCCCCTGCCGCGCACCTTCTGACGCTCCTTGGAGATCCACCAGGTCTGAGGAAGCGTCGCCAGATTGGCCGTCAGGTAGTAGAGATTCAGCCCCGACGGAAGGTTGATGAAGATTACGACCATGAAGACAGGCATCCCCCACATCATCATTTTCATCTGCGGATTCACCTCCTCCATTGTCCTCATCGAGACCCACTGCATAACGAACATCGAAACCCCGAGGAGAACAGGAAGGATGTACAGCGGATCCGCCGTGGACAAATCCGGGAGCCAGGCGAAAGGCACCCCCCTCAGCTCAATTGTGTTTTGAAACACGAAGAAGAGAGCAATGAGCACGGGCCAAGGGAGAAGCATGGGCCAGCAGCCCGCAAGAGGATTGAAGCCATGCTCCTTATACAGCTTAATCATCTCCTTTTGTAACTTCTCCGGCTGATCTTTGTATTTCGTCTGAATCTCCTTCACGAGCGGCTGGACCGCCATGTTGCGCAGGTTCGCTCGCATCGCTTTGTGGTTCAAAGGAAACAGAACGATACGCATCAGAATCCCTACCAGGATCAGGACCCACCCATAGCCTATGGCCAAGCTCGTGTGGAAGAAGACCAGCACCCACATGATCACCCCGATGATCGGCCTCAAAACGGGTCGCAGGAACCGCCATCCCACCGGATTCACATCTTGAAACTCACTCCCCACAGCCGAGAGGCGAGCGTAGTCCTGGGGCCCCGCGTACATCAGGTATTCGAAGGCCCCCCCTGCATCTAGAGACTGGGTCACCGCAAGTTCGACTCGCCCCCCGCTATCCTGGGCAGGACCAGCCAACAAGCCGCCTAAATATTGTGGATCCCCAACCTGTCCAACCGGGAGAATGCCGACAACGAAATATGTGTTCCTAGTAGCCGCCCAAAGAAGCGGCCCCTCTTCGACCACCGGCCCCTCCAAGTCGGAGAATAGTGTAGAGCGGACCCCATCTTGTATTTGGTTGACAACGTATGCCAGGCTCGTCGAATCTCGCTCCTGGTCGAACTCATTTATGGAGGGACCCACCCCCAAGTCACTCACCAGAAGCCCCCGGTTCAGCCCCTCAGCTCTTCCCCGGACCTCCACCAGATATGTGTCCGGGTTGAATGTGTACTCCACCTCGAAAGCGAAGGTCTGGGTGGGGTGCTCATACCTGAACTCAAGCGTTGCCGGCGCATCCCCCGCCCGCAGACGGAGACCCTCTTGAGAACTGACCTGGAACCTCACCGATCGCAAGTCGACGGTGTCCGCCCCGATGACAATCCTACTTCCCAACAACCCCCGTCTGTTTGGCACGACTAGCTCTACGGGCCCAAGCCTCGTGAACGACTCGAATTCAAGCAGCTCGGCCGACCGTATCTGCGCCCCGAGATTGGAGAACGAGAACCGGTACAACGGACCTTCCACGGTCACGAGTTGCTCGGAAGCCCCCTCACTTTGGGGGACCGCTTGCGGCGGCTCCTGTGGCAATAATCCCGGTAAGACAGGGTCAGAGGAAGGCGTATTGCCCGAGGCCGTATCGGCCACAGAACGGACAGCCGGGGCACCTCCTCCCTCAGCTTCACTCACCTCTTCGGGTCGGGAGGCTTCCGGTGCTGGCGCCGGAGGGAAGAGAAGGTTCCCCCCGACAAGAACCCCAAGCATCAAAACCATGGCCAAGATGAAGCGCTGCTGCGTAGAACCCATCAGCTGGCGCCCCCCCTTGCCCGCTCCGCCGTGCGATTGGTCGGCACCGGGTCGTAACCTTTTCCTCCGAACGGATGGCACCGGGCAAATCGCTTCAGGAACATCCAACCACCCCGGGTCACCCCGAATCTCTCCACCGCCCGATGCGCGTAGGAGGAGCAGCTGGGCGTAAACCTGCACGACGGGGGGGTGAGGGTAGAAATGCCCTTCCGATAGAACTCTATCAGGCTCAGAAAGAAGTGTCGGAACACAGCCGCTCCGTCACTCTGAGAAGTTCCGCCCGCAGTTCAGCAAAACGCGCGTCGTAGGCTTGCGGGCGGCTTCTGACAAGCACATCCACATTACACCCGCCCCGGCTGAGCCGGGGGAGAACCTCGACACGCCCAATCTCACGCAAGCGCCGCCGGAGCTGATTTCGTGCGACCACCTTCCGGCCGTGCCGCGGCACGACAGTCCCAAAACGCGGAATGTCCTGGGGCGCCTGTGCAGTGAACACATCAAGATGGGAAGACCGGGCTCGGCGCCCCTTCCGCAGAAGGGTTCGAATCTCGCTTCCGAGCCGAATACGGCTGGGTCGGGGCAGACCTTGGCTTTCCAGCGGTCGGCACGCGGCCCTGGCGGAACCCACAGGATTATCTACTTCGAGCCCACCCTCACAGTGAGCTGGCTGCGGCCACGTCGGCGACGGCGAGCCACGGTCTTGCGACCTGCTCGAGTCTTCATCCGGGCTCGGAATCCGTGCTTGTTCAGACGCTTCCGATTTCTTGGCCTATATGTCGGCTTCATCTGTGTTCACCTCGATCGTAACGACCAATTGCAGAATGATGTGAAGCATAGAAAGGTATCCGAATTCTTAAGCTCGAGTCAAGACGAAAAAAGCATGAAAAAAGCCGTTTGACATTCCCACTTCCAGCCCCTAGGATCCCTGCTCCCAAGCATCCTTGGGAGACACTCGAAAACATATCTCCTGCACTGTTTGCTGCCGTCGTATGGAGTTCACCGCGTCTGATCTCTGGTCACAAGTCCTCACCTCCGTGAGGTCAGGGATGCCTGAGCAAAGCTACCGGACGTGGCTCGCGGGGAGCACTGCCGTCGGTCTGTCGGATGACGAGCTGATCGTCGAAGCCCCCAGCACTTTCCACACAGAATGGGTCGAGGACAAGTATGGACCCTACCTGACCGAAGTTCTTCGAAAAGTGTCGGGACGACCAGTATCGTTGACATTTCGGCCCTCCACCAGAGAAACCCCGACGAACGGAGAGGGAGATCCTATCCCGTCATTGGAGGTATCTACCCCCTCGGCCACATCGGGCCTCCATTCGCCTGAGGCTTCCTCCGACAGGCTTAGCTTTGACCACGGGATAGCGACCAAGAAACCTCCCCACACCCTGAACGAACGCTACACCTTTGCTCGTTTCGTGGTAGGCAACAACAGCCAGCTTGCGGCGGCAGCGGGACATGCGGTGGCCGAACGCCCGGGTCGCACTTACAACCCACTCTTCCTCTATGGGGGCGTAGGCTTGGGCAAGACCCATCTCATGCACGCGATCGGCCACGCGGTTCTCAAGCGGTGGCCGGAAGCTGCGGTAGCATACGTGACCACAGAGCATTTCATGAACGAATTAGTGAGCGCAATCCAGAACGGGACCACTCGAGACTTCCGACGCCGCTTTCGCCACATCGACCTGCTTCTGGTGGACGATGTCCACTTCCTTGAACAGAAAGAGAGTACTCAGGAAGAGTTCTTTCACACCTTCAATGCCCTACACGACGCCCGGAAACAGATTGTTCTAACGAGCGATCGTCCGCCGAAAGAGTTGCCCGGAGTCAAGGACCGGCTTGTTTCTCGCTTCGAGTGGGGACTCGTTGCTGATATCAAGCCGCCCGATTATGAAACCCGAGTGGCCATTCTTCAAAAAAAGGCCTCCGATGACGACTTGGTCCTTGATGCTGACATCATCGATTTTGTGGCGCGAGCTTGCACCTCATCCGTTCGGGAGTTGGAGGGGGCGGTCATCAAGCTGCTTGCCTATTCATCGCTCCGCAACCAAGAGATCAACCTGGAACTAGCGCGTACTGCTCTTCAGAGTGTGATTCGGCCAGGGGCCCTCCGAGGGGGTCCTTCCATCAGTCCGGAGAGGATTCGGGAGGAAGTAGCACGGAACTGGAACATCAAACCCGACGCGCTCTCATCGAAGCGCCGCACTAAGGATGTCACTGTTCCACGACAGGTCGCCATGTACCTCATTAAAGAGATGCTTGACAAATCGCTTGTTCAAATTGGTCGGCTCTTCGGTGGACGGGATCACTCCACCGTAATTCACTCTATTCGCCGTGTGCAAGCCGGAATACATGACGACGAAGACTTTGCGATTCGCGTAAATCGAATCCGGCAGAACCTAGAGGCGTAGGAAATCAGGCAAATCAACATTAGCCCTCAAGTGACTCTGCCGGTGGAAAGAGCTGTGGGTTTCTCGGAAAAGATCTGGAGTTTCAAACGCTTCGTGGAAACATGGTATGTTTCGCTTTCTTTCTCCACCTCTAATCCACGGTGTTACGACTCCTAAAGTAATGGTGTGCCGTGTTCTTTTCCGATATTCTTTAGCGGTGTTTTCCACACTTTCACTACTACTACTACTACTACTATTAAGAGTACTTAAAGAAGTAGAAGATATATTACCTGTGGAATCATCAAAGTCTAACCTCCTCATGAGGCCCGGATGAAATTCACGATCACTCGTCAAAATCTCCACCAGGCTCTAAGCGCTGTTTCAGCAAGCATCCCGTCGAAGACTACTCTTCCGGTTCTGTCGAACATTCTCTTCGAGGCTCGTGAAGACAATATTCGGATGAGTGGAACGGACCTTGATGTGTCTGTCCGAATCGGAGTCCCCGCTGACATCGTGGAGACCGGAAGCTTGACGGCACCGGGGAAGAAGCTTCGAGAGATCACGCGTGAACTGGCAGATCAGCCAGTGGAGGTGAATACTCGAGGTGATCAGATTGAGATGAAGTGTGGTCGCTCGCATTTCAAGCTGAATGGGCTTCCATCGGCTGATTTCCCCGTGCTTCCTGAGATTACGTTCGATGGAGGCTGGAGCGCGAAGGGAAAGGATCTTCTCTCGCTAATCCGCCATACAGCTTTTGCGGTCTCGACGGAGGAGAGTCGCCCGGTTTTGAATGGTGTGCTGTGGGAGCTTCGCGATAGCGAGATGCGAATGGTTGCTACAAATGGCCACCGGCTTGCCAAGATGACGATTCCAGCTGGACCGTCACTTGAGACAACGACACAGCTTATCGTACCCCCAGCTGCGCTGGGGCATGTTCAGAGGTTATTTGATGCAAAGGAAACCATCAGTGTGGCTAGGACGGGGAATCACCTGGGATTTGCCTCAGATGAAACGGAAGTCTACACGCGATTAATCGAAGGAACCTATCCAAATTATGACCAAGTCATCCCGCGAGATAATGACCGCTTCGCCGTGATTCAGAGAAAACCTCTCGAATCTGCTGTGAGACGTGTAGCAGCCGTAGCCTCAGATCAGACACACCGAATCCGCATGGAGTTCGAGGGGGAAACCCTTAAACTGAATGTGCTTACGCCTGATTTAGGTGAAGCGCATGATGAAATCGAAGTAACCTATGAAGGGGAGCCTTTCGCCATCGGTTTTAATGCGAACTACCTCCTCGAAGTTCTCCGGTATGTTGGAACAGATGAAATTAGGATGGGCTTCAAGGCTCCGGAGAGGGCGGCGACCGTGGAGCCAATAATGGAAGAGAGTGCGGAAGCAGCTGACTACCTTTGCCTTGTGATGCCACTCCGCCTCGTGGACTAACCGATTCTTCTGCTTCCACGTCCACCTTCTAGTCGATAACTGAACGTCCGGAAGCCTTAAGAAGCTCTGCAGCGGTAAAGAGTGTGATGAGAGGATAACCGGCAGCGCGAATCGCTTCTGCTCCTCCTGCGTCCCGGTCCACCAGGGCTAGGACACCGAGCACGGTGTCTTTGTGATCCTCCAGAACCTTGATGGCCTGAAGGGCGCTCTCTCCTGAGGTGAGAGTGTCCTCGATAACCATGACAGAGACGCCTGAGGGGAGTCCTCCCTCAATCCGCTGCCCCGTACCATGTATCTTCGTCTGTTTTCGGATGGTAAAGGCTTCGACTGGGTCCCCCTCCATCCAGCTGCGCTGTGCAATCGCGTAGGCAACTGGATCAGCGCCTAAAGTGAGACCGCCAACCCAACATACAGCAGGTTCTCGTTCCCTCAGTGCTTGGAAAGCTACCTGGCCCACGAGAAACTGTCCCTCGGCAGACATCGTGGTTTTACGGCAATCCACGTAGTATGACGAACGGACTCCACTAGACAGGGTAAAGTTTCCCATGACCAGCGAGCGTTCCAGAAGCAGTGAGCGGAGGCGAAGGCGGTGTTCCACCCCGTAGAACTGACGCTCTTTTGGGGTCTCGTCAAGGCAAAGAGTGCCACGGACCCTGTGGGACCGCTCTCAAGTTATGAAGGAGACACCAGCTTCCACTCTCATCCCGCACGGGCGGGAAAGCCATGCGTCCAGGGTCAGCTTTTGAGGGTCCGCACCCAGATGGAACGAGCCTGGAACACTTGGATAATCCTACCGCTAGAAATTGTCTGGGCCAAGCAGATCTGGATGAAGGGCAAAGGTAACTTGTTACGCATTTTTGACTTAGCCTTTAAGGCCCCAGGCGGATGACGGATGCCCAAGTGAGTGAGGCGCTCAGGGCGTCCTCACGGAGCCGGATCGGAAATGACGTCATGGACCTCCGCCATCCTCGGTGTCGAGACCGGCATAGGGATGACCCCCTGCTTGACCGCATCCTTTCCTCAGGCGAGCGGGATTGGCTGGACGCAGCAGCCACAGCGGAGCTGTGGTCGATCAGGCTCTGGGCGCTCTGGGCAGCGAAGGAGACCGCCTTCAAGGTGCACAGCAAGCTTTCCGCCCTAGGGCCGTTCCTCCCTCGGCGGTTCTCGTGCCAACTTGAGACGGATATTCCCTCTAACGGGACGGGTGTGCGCATTTGGGGCACGATCAGGCGCTCCGACAGCGAGATGCCGGTGACCATCGAAGGCGGCGCTAATCGGAACTACGTGCACGTTGTCGGGTGGAGCGGGGCTGTCGGGCGGCCAAGCGGCAGCCGGCTTGAGGTCGGACTGGAAGAGCTAAAAGAAGTGGACCTCGAGGATTCTGAGGAGAAGTTGGAGGCTCTCAAAAGCCGCTTTTCTGCTGCGGAATGGAAGGGGATCTATTCCCTGCATTCGGCCCGCGCCAGGCTCCTTGCCCGCGATTGGATTCGTGCCCAACTGTCCTCCTCTGGCCCCGGGAACCGGCTGGGCTCCCGAGGTGAAGGGATAGAGATCCGCACGGCTGGGGATCGTCCGGGCCAAGGTCCTCCCCAGATATGGTTTGGGGGACGGGAAATCGGCAACCTGGACTTTTCGCTTTCTCACCATGGCCGTTTCGTGGCGTGGGCTTTGTTCCTTCCGGAGTCCGAGTGGTGGGCAATGGGCACCTAGATCCGCAGCCCGCCGGGCCAGATCAACACTACTGAGGACGGAAGTGAAGGAGGAGGAAACCTACGATGCTCAGATGCTGTCGATCCGGGCCGTCGCTCGTGCTCCTGGCTTGCCTGGAGACACTGTCCCCAGGCAAGAGGAGGCGCTAGTCTTTTTGGTCCGGCCTCATGCCAGACTTGTCCCCGATCTTCCGTGAATGCTATGCGACATTTCAGTTTCTCGTGCCGTGTCGCAACACGTGGAGCCGGTTTTTTTTTGGTGGTTATTGCGCTGCCAGCGTGGGCACAGGTTGCTCCTGAGGAAGAACGCTCTACGGTCGGGCCCGGAGAGTTGGTTGTTACTTCCCCAAGCGAGACTAACCGAGAGCGTTATCAGATCCCGGCCATGAGGGTTGAGCAGGGTCCCGTTATCGACGGGGTGCTAAATGACCAGGTATGGACACAGGCCGCCCTGATCAACGAGTTCGTCCAACAGGAGCCCCTGGAGGGAGCCCCTGCCACGGAACGGACGGAGGTTCGAGTGCTCTACGATGGGACAAATCTCTACGTGGGTATCCTCGCTTTCGATTCCTCCCCGGAGCGAGTCACCGCTACTGAGATGCGGCGGGATGGGAGCCAGATCCTGAATGAGGACAGCTTCCAAATCATTCTCGACACCTTCATGGACTCTCGTTCTGCGTACATGTTCGTCGTGAGCCCACTAGGCGCCATGCTGGATCAGCAGGTTTTCCAGGAGGGCGAGGGTGGCCGGAGGGGAGTCAGTTCGAACATCAATCTTGAATGGGACGGCGTGTGGGATGCATCCGCGCGCCGGACCGGCGAGGGCTGGGTTGCAGAGATCCGGATCCCAATGGTGACGCTCCGGTTTCCCAGCGCATCTCCCCAATCGTGGGGGATCAACTTCATGCGCACGATCCCTCACTTGAACGAGGTGCTGTTCTGGGCCCCAATTCCTCGAGCGTATGGACTCACCCAGGTGAGCCTGGCTGGTAGCCTGAACGGACTAGAGGACCTCAACAGAGGGCGAGATCTCCGAGTCAAGCCATATCTGGCTGCTGGGGGCGAACAGGAGTTCAGTAAAGGTGACTGGAGTCGGTCGAATACGGCTGATATAGGGCTGGATCTTAAATATGGGATCACGCCGAGCCTTAACCTGGACATGACCGTCAATACCGATTTTGCTCAGGCCGAGGCGGATAACGAGCAGGTGAACCTGACGCGATTCCCCCTCTTCTTTCCTGAGAAGCGCGAGTTCTTCCTAGAGAACGCAGGACAATTCAATGTGGGGACGACAGGCTCCGGCCAGCGGGCCGACCTGTTCTTTACTCGCCGGATTGGGATCGATGAAAAATCCGGCGGGCAGGTTCCGGTCCTAGGAGGCGCGAGGCTGACTGGGAAGGTGGGGAAGAACAACATCGCGGTCATGGACATCCAGACGGATGATGCGCATGGTCGTCCCGGCGAGAATTTCTTCGTCGCACGCTACGGGCGCGACATTTTTGGCCGATCGAAGGTGGGCGGAATCGTCGTAAACCGCGAAGCGTCGAGCGGTGGCCACTACAATCGCACCTTTGCGGCGGATGCTACTATTGCTCTTGGTACCAGTCTGACAATGCATGGCTTCCTGGCCCAGACCAAGAGCCCGGGGGTTTCTTCTGAGGACCGCGCCGAATACTTCCGGGCCCACTATCTCACTCAGGCGTGGGATGTATACCTGGATCACATCAGCCTCGGAAACAACTTCAATGCGGAGTCAGGCTTCGTTCCCAGAGTCGGGGTCCGCTCCACCAAGCTCCACATTAATCGGACGCCCAGGCCAGGCCGGTGGGGGATTCGGGTCATGACTCCGATGTGGCATATGGTTTACACGACGGACCAGACCGGGCTTCTTGTCTACCGTGAGTTACATCACATGATTCGGGTTACGTTCGACAACAGTGCGAGGCTGACCTTAATTTACAACAAGAACTTCGAGCGCCTCGGGAAGAATGAGGGCTTCGTGGTGTCGGGAGCAGATATTCTTCCAGGGGATTACGACTTCTATTGGGCCAACATGGCCTTCAACAGCAACCCCTCCCGACGAGTAAGCTACGGCGTCGCGTACCAGCCTCAGGGTTACTTCGGTGGGGATCGGAAGGATTTGTCGGCGAGCCTCGGGGCGCGGATCACCTCTCAGTTCTCGCTCGGGGGTGAGTACCGGCGCAGCGACGTCGACAACCTTCCGAGCGGTGGGGGTTTCGTGACGGACCTCGGCGCTCTCCGAGTCGACTACACGTTCTCGCCAGCTCTCAGCCTGCGGACGCTCAGCCAGTACAACTCCTCGAGCGATCAGTGGAGTACGAGTGCCCGGCTCCGGTACATATATCGGCCCGGGAGTGACATCTACGTCGTGTACGACGAGGTGCGCAGGGATGTAAATGGCATCCCCATACGGGAGGAATTCCGAGATCGTCGGCTTATCCTCAAGGCGACGTTCCTCCTGTCTATATAGTCGTGTGGCTGAGCCCCCCGGCGAGTGCTGTAACGGCAGTGATCGATCTCCCCCACAGGAGTCCCCAATCCTTTCCCAGTTCAAGCGGTTCTAGGGGTGCGGATGGGGTTTTAAGAATGACTACGAGTTCTCCTGTCACCAGTCCGATAAAACTCCCGCGGCAGGACTCGAACCTGCGACTCGGTGGTTAACAGCCACCTGCTCTACCAACTGAGCTACGCGGGATCAATGGCGGAAACGCTTCCGACGAGACGAATAAATACCCCGTCTCAGATCCAGATGTCAACCCGCCCGCGGAGCCGACTGCGGTCTGGCACGCAATCGTTGCAGTGCCCGTCTCCACGACCTCTGCGGGGAGGATGGAGAGAGCCTGCAACACGCGTTGCACGGCCGGCGCGGTTTTGGCCCAGTAGCTCTTCGGGGCAGTCCTGGACTATAGCTTTGCGTAGGGCTTTATAGTGGCCGCCGGCAACTCCCAGGGTCTATCAGTGAGAAGCGTGTGGCGGAAGACCATGGAGCCCGTTACTGGTGCACCAGCTACAGTAGGGCCCCGGTTCTGCGACGGCCGATCTGCGCCCATCCAGGGTGATTAGAATATTTGTTTTAATACTGGCCCTTTACTACCGTTGCTTCCTGGAACGACAGCTACACTGGGAGATCTTAGATGGCTGAGAATGTGCCGGACCAGGAAGGTGCAGCTAGTGGCCCCAGGACTTCGGCCGCCGCGACTTTCGTTCGGGCACCCCAACAGGAGCGAAGCCGCCGCACCCTGAAACGGATTCTGGCCGCCGGTCTTTATCTTTTGGAGCATCAGGGTCCGGATGCCCTGACCGTCACGGAAATCACAAGAAGGGCGCACACCTCAGTAGGCTCCTTCTACGCCCGCTTTCAAGGAAAGGATGACCTGCTTCGCTATTTGGGAGAGCGCTCGCTCACCGAGGCTCTCGAAGTCTGGGACCAGCTGAACACGGGACTTCAGGTGGAAGGAGAACTTCGGGCATCTGTTACGGAGGTTGTACAGCGGTTGGGCTGGCTGTATCTGGAAGCTGCAGGCCGCTCACTCGTGCTTCTGGATGGGATTGAGGATCCCTTTCCGACCCGACGACGACGGTTGGAGGATCGCATCGCCTCCGATCTTCGTGAACTTGGGGTCGCATCTGAGGTACGATCCAACCTGGCAACCCGGGTTCTCGCTGGCACACTTCAAGATTCGGCCCTGCGTGACCTTCGGGACATCCCCGGTGATGAGGAGGGCTCTCCCTACCCTGAGGCCTCCGTGCTACTGCCCGAGCTAGTGGAGCTTCTCGTGGGTTATCTGGGCGGAGAAGTCTGCGCTACGGCGGCTCCCACAGTTCACGAACCGAAGCAGCCGCTAGAACCGGTGTCAGAGCGCCAAGTAGCGGTGGTCCGGGAGCTGCCCAAGCGCGACATTGAAACTGAGGCGCTGATTGAGGCGGCCCTTGCTTCGGAGCCTGCTCCCTCAGCCTCTCCTGCCCCCCGGAAGCCCGCTAAAGCCTAGGTTGCGGCGGCCTCTGCTCCTAAGTACACGGTGGATCCTAGTCCAGGGGAGGAGCCTGAACGAGCAGCAAAACCGGAGCCGAAAGCGGACCGTGAAGCCCCCCTCTTCAGAGGAACCCAACCCTTTCGATGGTTGGGGCTAATATCCAAGCCCGAGATCTGCAGAAAGCCCAAGTTCGACCGCGGCCATCTCCGTTCTAGGGGGTATGCTGGTCGGAACTCACTGTCTCTAATCTGGAGGGGTTTGCCGATACTCTAGGATCTACCCTGGGGCGATACCCGACGCACGACAAGAAGACAGCTCTCCGACTAAGGGCGGAGTAGTGGTTCCTAGAGGACCTTCGAGATCCCTTAGGGCAAGAGGGAGTCATGGGCCAGCCCTACAACTCCTATCGGACGCGTCACCAGTGGTGAGTTCGAGGAGGTTATACGTAGGGGTGCCGCAAATGCTGGCCTGCCCCGGAAACGCCGGCGTCGAGGGCCGGTGACCGGAAAGAGGCGACGGGCCTGGAAGATCAGGGAGCCCCCGGCATCTCGCCATGGGACTCGGCGATGATACGGCGTAGGACATCCTGGAAATCCGCGAGAGGTGGTGCCCCCCGTACGGAGCTGCCCTGCACGATGAAGGTAGGCGTAGCCGTGACTCCCACCTGCCGCGCCATCGCATTGTTTCGTTCCAGTCGCTCCACGGCCTGATTCCCATCGATGCATGCGCTGAACGAAGCGATGTTCAATCTGAGAGTTTCAGCGTAGGATATGAACAGCTCTCGGGCCGAACTGGGGTTTGCAGACAGCCACTCTTCCCTTTGGGCGAACAGATGGTCTCGCATTGCGGCGAACCCCCCGGTCGAGCCGAGTTCGTGAGCGCAAATCCCCGTAACCGCCGCCAACTCTCCGTTTGGGAATCCTCCGATGCTGATCGGGACGTACTTCCACAGCACCTCCCCCGTCAGCACGAACTCCTCATAGAGTACCGGATAGTCATCGCTGTGGAAGTTCGCGCAGTAGACGCACCCGAAATCACTGAAGTCGATGATCCCGATCACGGATGTCATCACACTTCCCTCGTCGACTCCGAGCCCACTCAGGTCGAAGGCATCCTGGGGTTGGGCGGGGGCGCTGTTCGTTGCGGGCAGGTCAGCTCTCTGTGCCTGGCCGGTTTCACCGTCACATCCTGAAGAGAGGATCAAGACGGGGAAGAGTAGTGGCAGCGGAGAGCAGAGGGACCGGAAGAGTCCTGGAGAGTGCGGGATGTTCATGTCTACTCCAAACGCGAGGCTTGTTTGGGCCCGAGGAAAAACTCGAACCCGATCATCGATGGATAATCAACCCGGAGTTGTCAACGCCGAAGGAACCTTCCCAGCAGGATCCCGACAACGGTCCCGACGAAGAAACTGGCCAGCACCCCCTTTGTCTCGGACAAGAGAGGTGAAAGCTCGGCGTTGCCGGAGATCTCGGAAGGCCAATAGTCGTCCGAGGATCGTTGAGCTGCACTTCGAACCGAGTGGGCCGGGAGACCATCGGCGTCACAGGCCGGACAGAACGCATCATCGCGTTCCTGGGCCGTGCGGTTTGCGAAGACCATTTTCAACTGGCAGTTGGAACAGTGTCGCTCACTTTCTATCGGCCGGATCACACCGTAGAAGCCTCCCTTCGATAGACCCAGGTCGTCGGCGATAGAGTTGACGCTCTGGTCGGAATTCCAATAGAGCATGTTGGCTCTTTCGGACATATCCTGGGCCAGCTCCCGGTCTTCTTTCTCTGTGCGGTCCGTCATCTATGGTGCTCCGAATTCCCTCCTCGGAGAGGGAGTGGGTTCTCCCGCCCACGGGCAGCAACATAGCCTCCGGTTCGCTTGGGGTCGACCGAACCATGGTTGTGGCGCGACGGGGCGATCCGTCAGAAGGACCAGTTCGCGATCGGTAGGAACGAGAAGGAAATCTTGCTCTAGATGATGTTGACGAGCCTTTTGTCTGACACCTTCCCCCGCAGATTAGGCTCAATTGAAAAATCCGAAACCCCGAGCCTCAGCCTCTCAGCTAGAGAGGGCTGGAGAGGGCAACCCCGAAGAACTCGTCTACTTGAGCCTCAAGGCTATGGTCTTGAGAAGGCAGTAGTCGCCCGGGGCCAAATACAAACAAGCGATGGGATTGACCACGGTGCTGCGCGCGGCCGGTCACCAGGCAGAGGGGCTGTCTCCGAAGAGGTCCCCGCTGCCTGGTGAAATGACGGAAACTGCGCCCGAAGCTCGTCGTGAATCAGTTTCCCACGAAACAGTAGAAGAGGCCGTTTCCTCCTGTAGCTACGAGATTCTCCTGACTGCAGCCACTGCTCAGATGTACTGCGTTCCAGGAAGAGTTTCCGCCACCTAGACGGTCATGGTGTCCGACCATCGCCCTGCCTTCCCCATTGCTCGTCCAGTTGCCACACGTCGTAGTGTTTGCGGCCCCAAGGATCGAGCGCCCATGAGAATCTGAGCCGGTTAAGATGTCGTGCTGATTCGGCTGATCACCCACGCCATTCACCAACTCGCCATTCTCGTCTATCGCAGTCGGCTTCCGGATGTTGTTCCGGTCACGCTCGAAATCTCCGTGAAGGTCGGCAACATTTGCAGCGATCATCTGTCCGTTAGCGTTATACCAAGGGCCGTCACCGATTCGATCCCGAGCGTTTACTCCCAACTGGCCCCCACCCGCTACGGTGCTGAGGTATGCTCGCCAGGGGCCGAAGCGGTTGCCGGCGCCTGCAGCCTGAGCGAGGGTCTGACAGTGCTGATCCGCCCCATTGAGACCTCCCAGGTTCGCTCCATCTCCCGGACCGACGCTGGTGATAAAGAAGGTCATTGGCTGGTCCTGGCCGCTCAGTCCCGAAGGAACCATCAAGAATGCTGCCAATGCTAGTGCAGAAAGTACGCCGATCGATTGTTTCATTTCCCCTGTCTCCAGTGATGAGAATAGCTTGCAACACAACAGAATCGTGTAGGTTGTCCTTGGGCGCTACCCTAGCGTTCTCCAGTTTCTAAGAATCTCGTCCTTGACGCGATACCAATATCATTTCCTAAATAGTCGGACTGGGTGACCTCCTCTAGCCAGAAGGTTCCGCTTCCACCGTCGATCGCCAAGCCCTGATGGATGAGTCGGGCCCCCTCTGAAGCTGAAGCACCATGCCAGTGCTCCACTCCCGGACCAGCGAATTCGATGTCACCGAGATGGAGGTCTCGCATTCTTTCTCCGCGCTTCTGAACACGCCCTGTTCCCTCCATTAAGACCATATATTGTCCACCCCCGTGGCAGTGCCAAAAGGAGCGGGAGCCCGGGTCCCACCAACGTCCGGTCAAGGGCTCGCCCCTGACCATTGCTTCCGGCGAGGGAACTCTATCCGACGTCCCCGTGATGGGGGTCGGCATCTGGTCTCCCGGGCAGGCGGGCTCCTGTTGTCCTCCAACGGCGGCCTGGTTGGCTAGTTGAGCACGGCCCGACGACCGGGAAGAAACCAGGTAGACTGGTATCAGTAAGAACCACAGCAGCAGGTAGAGCGACACACGCGCAGAGCGGGTGAACATTGGAAACCTCCCTAGACAGAATCAACGCCGGAGTCCGGTACATCCCTGGAAATTCGACTCTGGACCATGCCCAACGTATTTCGGCCTTCGTTCGTCCGCCACCATCAAGCGGAATCAAGGCAGGGCGATCCACTGAGGCTGCCGCTCGACTCTCTACGGATCAATGAGTACTCACAACCTTCGGTTGGGGCAGCAATCCGCCGGTTTAAGGCTCGACATGTGTGGTACGTTTCTCCGATTGATTCTCCGTTGCCAGACGTAGTATTGTTTCAGTGATCGACTTTCTTTCGGGAGCTTCCGGGTTCCTCGAGCTGTCTATCCCTTTCCAGGGAGAAGCTAGATGAAAATCGTCAGCATATTTGGATGGCTCGTTTTTGGCTCTCTGCTGCTCACGTCTGCCTGTGGTTCGCCAGAGAGCGGGCGGGACGAGGGGGGTGGAGTGGAAACCGAGCGAATGCCAAGTGCCTCCGGAGCAGGCACAATCCTCCGCCTCGACCCCCGGTTCGATGCTTTGGTGCCGCCCGGTGCCATTATCGAAAAGGTGGCTGACGGATTTGTTTTTCTCGAAGGGCCGGTCTGGATCCGGGAGGAGTCTCGTCTCCTTTTTTCGGATCTTCGATCAAACGCGATCGTCCAGTGGACCGAGGCCGACAGTACGAGTTGGTTCATCGAGACCGTGTTCGAGGGGAACATGGACGGCCGCGGATCTGTTGGCTCGAACGGGCTGACTCGGGACTCGGAGGGCCGACTTCTGCTGGCAGAGCATGGACGGCGGCAAGTCACGCGGATCGAGAACGATGGGAGTCACACTGTACTTGTGGACAGTTACGAGGGAAGACGCCTTAACAGCCCGAACGACCTTGTCTACAGATCCGATGGCTGGCTCTACTTCACAGATCCACCATATGGGCTGGGAGAGGGTGACCAATCACCGTTGAAAGAGCTGGACTTTAATGGCATCTACCGCCTGAGCCCGGGAGGGGATCTCGAACTCCTCTATAGTGATCAGAGCCGCCCCAACGGCCTCGCATTCTCACCCGACGAGACCACGCTGTACGTGGCAAACTCTGACGCAAGTGAGGCGGTGTGGATGGCTTATGACGTGAGTGACGAGGGGCTCGCCAACGCGAGGGTATTACTCGACGTGACCGGCCATCCCGACACTGGGGGTGCCGACGGTCTAAAGGTTGATAGCCAGGGGCACATCTTTGCTACTGGCCCAGGCGGAGTATGGGTCATCGCTCCCGACGGGACACACCTCGGCACGATTCAGCCAGATGAGGTGCCCGCAAATGTAGGATGGGGCGAGGACGGACGGACCCTCTACATGACCGCGCAGGGCGGTCTCTACAGGATCCGACTGACAACGGAGGGCGCGATTCCGTAGGCTTTGATGGGCCTATAGGGAGTTTTCGTATAAGACTATGTTGTCCGTGGCTCCTCCAATGGCAAGGATGTCGAGTGCGCCATCTCCAGTGATGTCCCTGATGTAGAGACCCGAGACGGCAACACCTCCGATGTCCAGCGGAATTTTCTCCCAAGAGTCGGAGTTCGGTAGATATCGGTAGATCATCAGAGCCCAATCTCCACCTCGACCTCCCGCAACGATCTCGTCGTATCCGTCGCCGTTCAAGTCGGCAGCGATCAACGCGTGTCCACCTTCGAACTCGGTACCGATCACCTCACGGGGCCAGAGTTCTCCCTCTGAGTCGCTCGGCGTGTAGACAACGGCGTCGGTGCCGTGCCACGGTTCGATTGTGGCAATGAACCGCTCTCCACCCAGGGTGCCTAGGCTAACCTCGCTGGACCCTCGATTTGGGCGTGGGGCGTCAAGGCCGGCTCCGATGTGCCGGGGTTGGCTTCCCAGCCCTGGTTGGAATAGCCAGACGCCGTCGAGGCTGGCGGTGAGAACATCTTCAGCCGGATCGCCGTCCCAATCTACGACACTGATGCCATGCGCCACCTCGAGACGGGAGTCGTCTAGTATCTGCTGTCCCCACGCACCCGTGGGGTCACCGGGAATCTGATAGGCCCGAAAGGTCGACGCACCGATGTACTCAGGGCCAATGACGCCAATCCCGATGATCGGAAGAACCAGGAGTTCCTTCCTCCCATCGCCGTCTATGTCTCCCCATCTCATTCTGTGTGACGCGGGGACAGCATCTATGGAGTGGAGGGCCCACTCCTGGTTCGTGGTCGGGTCGTCGGGAGACTCAATCCAATGAATCAATCCCCCGTTGTTAGAGTCGTTTAGGGCGAACTCGCTGGCAGTAGCGATGTCTATATCTCCATCCCCATCAATATCATAGGGGGCCATGTTAATGAGCCGTTCGGTTTCTGTGGTGATATTGAACTTTTCCCAAGTCGGGTTCTTGAACCACATGAGGTCACCTTCCGTCCCCCCGGCAAACGCCACGATGTCTTGCATCCCGTCGCGATCTACATCAAAGACAACCGCGTAGGATCCCCCGTCCAGTTCGGCGATCGTATGCTTCGTGAACGTGGGGAACGCTTCCTGCCACACCGCCTGTTCGACCCCACTACAGCCGACCAATGGGAGGAGAGCGAACGCCCAAAGAGATCTGGAAACTCTGATGCTAGGCATAATGAAACGCTTCCGTTTTCAAGTAAGGTGATGTGTATAGGCACCCCCGGGGCACGGTAGGTCGGCAAAGGGGAGGAGGCAAGAAGTGGGGGAGTGGGCTCTAGGGGGCTTGGCAGGGTCTCCCAGCGGTTGGCCGGGGGTGTGGTGTAGTGTCCAGCTGATTCGGAAGATACTTGAAGAAGCATCAACTCCAGGCGTAGCGACTTATTCACAAGCACTTTCAAAGAAACCTTTCTTTCTGTCCGAAGTCGTTCCACGGCGATTTTCACTGTAGTTTGGTGTGGCAAGTCTTTCTCGTTTGCGTATACAGACTCTGGCCCGCATTCTAAAAATGATAGTCGAACACTACGCGTTGGAATGCCGAACGAAAGGCAACGACCAGATCGTTGATCTGACTGGAGAAACACAGGCCGCGGTAGCGGCTTCAGGGGTGCAAGTGGGCCAGGCCGTGCTTCTAGTGCATGGTTCGACTGCGGCTCTTACTACACTCGAGTACGAACCGG
>CAUZHN010000003.1:0-68948 GCA_963579625.1 Gemmatimonadales bacterium UBA6960 | reverse complement strand
TAGGGGTTTGGAGTCACTGTGACTCGTCCACCTGTTTGAATGACTTGAACTGGCCTAAATCCCTTTCGTACGGCGCCATCGCACCTACTGAGTGACAGCAACGTTCACATAAGCGTTCGTCCAGCAACACTGGTTACCAAAGCTCCCGTTGAGCACTTGCACCAGTAGCACATAGTCACCGGGTTCGCTGAATGTCACTTCGGTGGTCTGCTCGACGGGAACCATACCCACCTCGATCCCACTGCTTTCGGGGGTGAAACTCACATCACCCCGTGGTCCACTAAATTTTATCCAGCTCAAGCTCTGTCGGGAAAGACTTATTTCGTCATCCTGGCTACGTTGTTGGCCACCTACCGTCATGCTCGGCAGGGCATTCGAAATCGTAAGTGGAAGCGGAGTCCCAACCCGAGTCGTGATCGGCCCAGCCGTCGCGCCGCCCTTACCTCTTACCTCTGGCCCGGATGGCACGATGAACTTGACCAGGGGTGCTGTGCGATCTCCCCCGAAAACGCGATTCTCTTCGTCCCCCTCCATCGCCATACCCACAGAATTCGTGAGATTGTCAATCCTATACGGTCTCACTGAGATATGGCCTGGTACGCGATAGGTTTGACCATCGATTCGTAAGTTCCACCAAACACGCTCACTTCCTATATCCGCTGGTACATTCACGACGAAGACGCAGGTCTTGCCCTGCAGACTTCTTCCAGTGGTCCCCCGTAGGGCACCTGGTGCGCTCCGTGTTGGGTCGAACTCACGGGGTCCCTGAGCTACGAAGTGGGTGGGTTGAACACCGTTAAAGCGGGCTGGTTCGAGGAAGTTGTCCTCTCCGATAGGGATGTCCAGCACCTCTATCCGGTTCAGGCTAAAGTAACCGAAGCAGAGATCATATGTCCCGTCTTCGTTGGGATACCATCCCTCAAAGATCGGAAGAACGGGCTGACCGTAATCGCGCACAGTTCGTATTTTCAAGTCCGTTTGCATTAAGGGATGAGTGGGCGTCAGTTGTGCATCTAACGTTTGCACGTTCGCGAGCACAAGCCCCGCAATTAGAAGTCCCATCTGTGCCGACAGGGTTCGAGATCTCATCGTCATATCTTCCACTTAAATGGGGAGTCTTCCGACAAACCGTCTAGTTGGATGTGCCCACGCCATGATCAAGCCACAACCTCAAAGCTCGCCTAACCGCTGCCCTAAACTACAGTCGGGAAAGACCCGAGAAAGAACCCGATCCCAACGAATAAGGCAGAGGGGCACGTCCAAATCCTCTGGGACGCACCCCTTACCTTCCTTAAGACATCAGACAGAAACCGCCAGGCTCCCAAGTTCGACCTATAGAGCCGGTGCTACCTCATTGCCATCGGCTTCCCATCCCGATCGGAAACCAGCCGCGCGAAATCTTCATCGCTGTAAAACGTCATCCCGACCCGCAATCTCCACATCTCATCAACCGTGCGGGACCGGCCTAACACCCACTGGTCGGGATCAGGATTCTGGCCATTGTTCTCCGTGTTATCAAAGATCGTCGTGATCATGATCGTCGTACCCTCTGGCAACAGAGGCTGTGCATCTTCTTCGTAAATGAACTGCGTATGCCAACGCTGGTCCCAGTCAAGCTTATTAAGCAATTCGTACCGGCCGTCTGGATAGAGAACCTCCAAGATGTTGTAACCGCCGAGCAGATGCATATGTCCCCGGAGTGAGTGAACCTTGGCATTCCCTTCGAGACGGAAAGACGTCTTATAAATTGCCTGGCTATTCGGCGGGATGATGAGAGGATTATCCTCCATTCCCGGCATCGACGTTTGGTCGAAGACGACGTCGCCCTCGGTCGGATACGGGATCTCACCCTCCGGATACAGCCACACCCCGACCTGCAGTGAGACATCTTCTAGGTCTGCCGTAAGCCTGGCCGGATAGAAATGCGGATTGAATAAGACCTGGTCTCCCTCTTTCAGGAGTCTTCCAGTACCCTCGGGGTAGATAGCACCCTTTACACCGACCGCTGCCTCTGCCAGCTGGTCCCGCTGACTGGCCCTAACCTCCGGAGGCGGCTGGTGGGTTCCCGGCCCCTGATACACGTCTTCCGGCATCCGATTGATCACTCTAGCCGAGCCGTGGTGGAAGACCCCATAAAATTCTGGCTTCGCAGGTCTGAGCTCCACGGCCCTGACCCAGCGCTCTCCCGTTATCCCAAGTTCTGGCGTCATTTCCACGGGATACAAGTTGGGCCACTGGTCCATCCCGTTGGCCCTAACGGTGTATCCAGGAGAAGTGATAATCACATCCGGCCCACGACCCAATTCATCCTGGAATGTCCACTCCGAACCCCAATCGGGGAAAACCGGATTCGGCAGAAGATCGGCCTGATCACCTAAAGGAGCGCCTGCATCCACCCACTGGGCAATCGTTTCGATCTCATCGTTCGTGAGCGATGGGTCATTCTGGAAGTGTTGGATTCCCACCCCTACATCCAATGGCCACGGTGGCATGAATCGGTTTTCTACGTTGTACTTGATCAGAGGAGCAAAAGACCGTGCGTCTTCATAGGTCAAGAGGGTCATCGGAGCAACACTCCCCTCTCGATGACACCGTTGGCAGTTTTCTTGAAGTATCGGTGCCACATCCTTGGCGTAGGTGATAGAAGTCGGAGCCTGGGCTGCAGCGATTGCCGGTAACACCAGTCCTAAAATCCCTCCCCACATGAAGCTTTCAAAGCCTCTCTGGATCCAGTTCTTGCCTTTCATGTCGCAGTGCTCTCCTTGGTGGAGAATGACCAGATTCGCCCGTCTAATGAGTAACGTGGAATCACCCTCTTCGCAAGCAAAGCGCGTATCCCCAGCCTTGACAGAGATACTCACTCACATGATACCACTCATGAACTTGTTCCTCAGCGCCTCGCGGTCGACCTGCTCACCTCTCAGATAGACCTCAGAGACCCGACGCAGATTGTTGATGTCGTCCAGAGGGTTCGCATCAAGCACTACGAACGAAGCGTTCTTTCCGGCCGCAACCATCCCGAGGTCATCGAGTTCGAGAAGCTCGGCGTTGATTCTTGTTGCCGCGAGGATTCCCTCCATAGGAGTAAGTCCGCACCTCACCATGTCCCTGATTTCCGTGACCGCGGTCCATGCAACGCTCGTTCCAGAATCCGTCCCCATGCCTAGGACCATACCGGCTTCGTGATTCCTTCCCATGTTCCGACACTGGAGAGGAAACTGAGAATTCGGATCGGGGGGACCGGCGGCCTGCTGGCGCTCTACCTGTTCTCGCATCCTCTCGATTTCGAAGGGCGGCAGGGTTTCACTCAGCCACGGAAGGTCTTCCATCGTCAGTGGGTTGCCAGGAAGGTTTGGGATGCTCCAGACCTCAGGGTGTTCCCTGACCAACGCGAGGTATTCATCATCGACATCCCTGTCACGAACCGTGTGTACGAAACCGTCAACACCCGACTGCAGGATATCCTTCGCGTCCGCGAGGGCGCTTGTTGTACCTACATGTGTGACAACCCGCATTCCGTTTGCATGCGCTTCATCGACGATGGCTCGCAACACATTCGGCTCAACCTTCGGTACCCTGCCCCCTCTGTCATCGACCCAGACCTTGACGAATTCCGATCCGAGTGCGCGTAGTTCCTGGACGGCCGTCCTACCCTCCCCCTCCGTCATCGCGCCACGCGGAATCCCGAGTCGATAGTCGGACGTGGGACCTGCCATGGGTGTTGCGGCAATTCCACGACCCGACGTAAAAAATAATGCGGCATTCGGGATCACTTCGTCTTGCATCCGGAACGCGAGTTCCTCATCAAACTCGAGTCCCAGGCTCATCGTGGCCGCCACGCCGTGGTACGCGCTTCTCTCGAGATGCTCAACGAGGATCTCGCGCGTATAGTTGTCTTTGCTATTGGTGCCATCCTTTACGTTCGTCAGCCCGATGTGCTGGTGGCCATCGATCAGCGCGGGTATCACGGTTTTACCCGTCAGATCCACTCGAACAGCGCCGTCCGGGGGCTCCATCTCACCCTGTCGACCAACCCAGGTGAATGTGTTGCCTTCTACGAGAAAGGCAGAATTCTCTATCGGTGCGTTATCATCACCAACGATGAGCCGAGCACCTTCGAACCAGATCACATCGCCGGTTGCCTGTGGTGGCTCGCCCTCCGGCGAACAGGACATGGTCAAGAGTAGAAGACCGTACAACAGCATCCTGAACCGTAACATGGTGCTCTCCCGACAAGTGGTGTGCGGACTTACGCACAAAAGTAGGACCTCATATCTCAACAGCACAACTCGCGAAGCGGACTACTGCTCGCTCAGTGCGAAAGGCGAATTCCGCCAAAGAACACGATGCTCCTCGTCACATCGGTGTTCGACAATACTGCTGACAATTCTATTAACCCCGACCCGGAGTAGTGGGGATGTGCGGCAGACCGGACCCGGACGAAATGAGCTATATGTGGATCGAATTCACTTATTTGCCGGACGAGGAACTGAAAATATTTTTGAGCCAGAGAAAGCAGGTGGAGGAGTCGGAGAATGCCACAGGAGGCCGCGCTGGTCCTTTCGGTTGGTTCCCGAAAACCAGCGGGGCAGAGGGCCAAAAGCCCCCCGCCCCGGGATACGTTCTCGAATAAGCTAGACAGGCTTTAGATCACATCATTCCGCCCATTCCTCCGCCCATTCCTCCTCCGCCCATTCCTCCGCCCATTCCTCCGCCGGCACCCGCCCCTTCGTCCTCAGGGCGCTCGACCACGACACACTCTGTGGTCAGCAGAAGTCCCGCGATCGATGCCGCATTTTGGAGGGCCGTACGAACAACCTTCGTAGGGTCAATCACCCCTGCTTTGACAAGGTCCTCATACTCTTCCGTCGCCGCATTGAACCCGAAGTTCTGATCCTTCGATTCCCGTACTTTTGCGACAACGATCGACCCCTCGACGCCGGCGTTCGTAGCAATCAACCGGATCGGTGCCTCAAGCGCCCGACGAAGGATGTCGACTCCAATTGCCTCTGCGTGATCCGCTAGCTGGAACTCACCCAGTTTGGTCTGCGCCCGAAGGAGCGCAACTCCGCCACCGGCCACGATCCCTTCCTCCACAGCGGCACGCGTAGCGTGAAGAGCATCCTCGACTCGAGCCTTCTTCTCCTTCATCGCAGTCTCAGTAGCGGCGCCCACGTTGATCACGGCTACTCCGCCCGAAAGCTTTGCAAGCCGTTCCTGGAGCTTCTCCTGGTCGTAGTCGGAGGTGGACTTGTCGATCGCGACCCGAATCTCCTCGATCCGGCCTTTGATCTTCCTCTCCTCACCCCCGCCGTCAACGATCGTAGTGTCGTCCTTATCGATAACGATCCGCTTGGCCTCGCCCAGGTCGGAAGTGACCGCATTCTCCAGCTTGAACCCCAACTCCTCGGAGATGACCTGCCCACCAGTGAGCACGGCAATGTCCTCAAGCATCGACTTTCGGCGGTCTCCGAATCCCGGCGCCTTCACTGCGCACACCTTTAGCGTTCCACGTAGCTTGTTCACTACCAGAGTGGCCAGGGCCTCTCCCTCGACATCTTCGGAGAGAATCACTAAGGGCTTACCCAGTTGCGCCACCTTCTCGAGGATCGGAAGAAGGTCCTTCATATTCGAAATTTTCTTGTCGTGGATGAGGATCATCGCATCCTCGAGCACCGCTTCCATTCGCTCTGGATCCGTAACGAAGTACGGAGAGAGATAACCCCGATCAAACTGCATCCCTTCGACTGTCTCGAGGGTGGTGGCGAGCCCTTTGGCCTCTTCTACGGTTATGACGCCGTCCTTACCAACCTTCTCCATCGCGTCGGCGATCAGATCTCCGATCTCCGAGTCAGAGTTTGCCGATATCATACCAACCTGGGCTATCTCTTTCTTGCCCTTGGTATCGACGGACAGCGCCTGCAGATTCTTGACCACCTCATCAACCCCCTGGTCAATGCCGCGCTTGATCGCCATGGGATCACTTCCAGCGGTGACATTCTTGAGACCCTCTCCAAAGATCGCCTGAGCCAGAACGGTGGCGGTGGTTGTGCCATCCCCGGCGAGATCCGAGGTCTTTGTGGCGACCTCCTTCACCATCTGGGCACCCATGTTCTCAATAGGGTCTTCCAACTCTATTTCTTTCGCGACCGAGACTCCATCCTTGGTCACGCTCGGTGCCCCAAACTTGCGGTCGATCACTACGTTTCGACCTTTGGGACCCAAGGTGACTCTCACGGCATGACTCAGCTTGTCCACGCCGACCTTGAGCTTGTGACGGGCTTCGGTATCGAACTCGAGTTCCTTTGCGGCCATCAGTGCTATCTCCTTACCATCCAGTGATCGAGCGTTCTCATGCGTGAATTGGCGTGACTCCGGGGCGATCCGGCTCTATGCTGGATCAGCCGTCGATCACGGCCAGAATGTCGGACTCCCGAAGGATGAGGTAATCCTCCTCCTCCACGGTCACCTCGGTGCCCGAGTACTTCCCATACAGCACAGTATCTCCTTCCTCTACATCTGGAGCGAGCCGTTCGCCCTGCTCCGAAAGTTTCCCGGGCCCCACGGCCACTACCTTGCCTTGCTGTGGCTTTTCCTTCGCGGTGTCGGGAATGTAAAGGCCGCCCCGAGTCTGCTCCGCCTCATCTAAGGCCTGAACCACGACCCGGTCGGCGAGGGGCTTAACCTTCGATGCAATCGTATTCGCCATGCGTATTCCTCCGTACTCCACGGTGGTTTTCAAAAGGGGTGGCAATCCCGCTAGCACTCACTGACTGAGAGTGCTGATAACCGGATCAAATGTATTACCAATTCGTGACATGTCAACCGGGCAAGTCACACAGTTTACAACAATTCCAGGAAACCTCTACTGTAAGTTCAGATCGGCACTAGACCACTTGTTCGGAATGGCCCCCATCCTTTAAGTTTTCGGCTCGATTTTGGCCCGATCACGCGGCCTGTTACCATCCCGAGAAGTCTTCGCTAATGCAGGAATACTACGACCTGCTCCGGGCCACGAGTCGGACTTTCTCCGTCGGAATTGAAGCCCTCCCGTCGCCTCTTCGCGACGCTGTCACGCTGGCCTATTTAGTGCTGAGGGTCGCGGACTACTTCGAGGATTCTCCCACGCTCACCCACGACGAGAAACGTAACGCGTTGGATAGGTGGGCCCGACTAGTCGAGCATGCGGGGGACACGGTGGACGCGGAGGAACTCGCACAGCTTACCTGTGCGGTCGTCCCCCAAGACCGTAATCTCCCCGATCAGTTGGCTGCACTCAGGGCCCCCTCAATCCTTGACGGCCTCTCCCGTCTGCCCACTGACTTACGTGAGCCGATACAGTCCCACGCCGCTAATACGACTCGAGGGATGTCGTACTGGGCCGAGCGCGGAGCCGACTTCCCCGATGAGTCTGCTTTGGACGACTACATGTTCGAGGTCGCTGGACGAGTCGGACTTCTCCTAACTGACCTCTTCTGTGTGTACTCGCCCCACGTGAGGAAGAGACACAATCGTCTCCTCGAGTCAGCGGTGTCCTTCGGTCTCGGTCTTCAGACTGTGAATATCATTCGCGGCTTGCATGAAGACCCCAGGCGGGGTTGGATCTTCGTACCGCGGCACATCCTGCCACCCCAGTTTACACGAGAGCAGTCCCCCCCAGACCTGCGACTCATGGAAAGCCATTGGCAGCTCGGGATCCTGAATTTTTTCGTGGCTAAGGCGGGAGGTCACATCGCGGAAGCGCTTCGCTACTGCCAGGAACTCCCACTCAGAGAGCGCGGAATCCGAGTCTTCTGTATCATCCCGGCTCTCCTCGCTCTTCAAACTGCCGGCCTAAGCCTCGGAAACCCCCAAACCTTTAGTGCGCCGGTCAAGGTGAGCCGGCCCGATGTACGCCGCATCGTCTTGTCGGCCCGATTTCTATTTTTTTCTAATACTTGGCTCGAGAGGAAGAGGGAACGGGCACTGCAGCTGGGACAGGACCTAGCAGGAAATCGTGAACTGTCCTGAGCCACGCAACGAATCATCCTCAACCCGACAGATGATCCCCTGCGATTTCCAGGCCCACGAGGGTGAGATGGGGAGCCACCTTCTCCACAAGTCTCGAATGGGGCGCTACGGTCATAGCGTGCCCCCCTGTGGCCACCACATGCGCCCCGGGACGATTCCATTCCTCCCTAATTCGCTCAATGATGCCATCCACTGCGTCAACGGAGGAGAAGAAGACTCCACTCTGAAGGCAATCTTCAGTCCGGCGACCGATGACGCGTTCCGGCCGGCGAAACGACACCCGAGGCAGCTTGGCCGTCCGCCCCGCCAACCACTCCTCGCCGGCTAACAAGCCCGGAGCAATGACGCCTCCGCAGAAGACACCATCCGCCGTGATGCAGTCGTAGGTCGTAGCCGTGCCTAGATCCACGACTATCGTATCTCGCTGATACAGGTGGGCTGCCGCCAGAGTGTTTGCAATTCGGTCCGCGCCAACACCCTGAGGTGGCTCTTCCACATCCAGCCGAACGGGGAGGCCGTCCTCCCCGTCCAAGACAAAGACATCCCCAGTGCCCACCGAGGCCAGGGTCCGGAGAAGGATCTCGGTCTGGACTGGCACCACAGACCCTAAAACCGTCCTGTCCACGGCCTCATGAGAGTGCCCTGCCTCCTGCAGGAGGGTTCGGATGAGCAGGAGGAGTTCGTCGGACGTCCGAGGTGTAACGGTTGCATACCGCCGATCAGCCAACACCTCGAGACAGTTCGGTGCGAACAGCCCGATCACCGTCTCGGTATTTCCCACGTCCACTACCAAGTGCATTATCCACCCCCCCCGTTCGAATCTCGCGTTCCGACCGTGTCAAAGGCGGGAGACCGACCCGACTCCTCAATTCGCACGCCGCCCGCCCTGACCGTCAGCATTGGTCCGTCGGGAAGTACTACCCTCAGTGTCCCTTCTGGAGACACGCCTTGAGCGATGCCAACCACACCAGATTCTAGACGCACATGCCGATCTCGGAACTGGTCTCTTGCCTCCCATTCAACTCGAAGCGGGCCGGAAAGCGTGCTCGGAGTCGGGCAAGCCCACGCCTTGAGCTCGTCCACGATCGCCTTGGTCAAATCGGGCTCTGTTATGCGTCGGTCGGCCAGCTCCTCTAGGAAGCCCATGGATCGTTCCAGATCGGCGGGGAAGCCAAAGGTCGAACGCCTTAGATTGACGCCAATCCCTACGGCTACCAACTCCCCGGAGTCTCCGGTGGATTCACATAGGATCCCTGCGACCTTCCTCGAATCAACCAGAACGTCGTTGGGCCACTTCAGACCGACTCTCACGTCGGTCAGTCGCTCTATCGCGATGGCGACTGCCACTCCAACAGCAAGAGGAAGAACTCCTACGGTTCGCTTCGGCTCAAGGGAGAGCAGGACTGAGAGCCAGAGGCCGCTACCAGAAGGCGAGTGCCAGCTCCTCCCTTCCCTCCCACGGCCCGCGCTCTGCTCCTCGGCTATGACGATCGTGAACGGTGGAACGCCTGCGCACGCTAACTCGCGGAGGTGGGCATTCGTGGAGGGCAGTCGCTCATGTACCTGCAGCAACGGAACTCTGATCTGCTTCGCCCATGCCTCGCGACAGCGGCTCCCCCACGAGGAGGGGAGCCTATCACCTTGATCGCCCTTCCCAGTCACGACGAATCCAAGGAGGCGCCCTCTCTCGGCAACCGGTGGCCCTTGGAGCCGGTGAGCCGAAGCGAGAGGTCCACTGATCGGACTGAATGAGTGAGCGCCCCGACCGAAATCCAGTCTACCCCGGTCTCGGCCACACCCCGCACTCGCTCGAGAGTCATGTTCCCGGAGGCCTCGAGCTCGGGTCTGGGCCCAGGCCAAGCCGATACCCGAGTAACGACTTGGCGAATCTCCCTCTCGTCCATGTTGTCGAGCAGGATTCTATCGACGCCAAACTCGCAGAGCTCCTCCACTTGCTCAGCGCGGACTACCTCGACCTCGATGGGGAGACTGGCTTCGTTCCGCTCCCTGACTCGCAGAACCGCCTCACGCACCCCACCTGCCGCAAGAATATGGTTGTCTTTGACGAGAATCATATCATCAAGCCCCATCCGGTGATTCACGCCTCCACCGATGCCAACTGCCCATTTCTCCAGTGCCCTCCAGCCGGGCGTCGTCTTACGCGTGTCCAGAATTCGAGCTTTGTGGCCCTCCACTGCCTCAACAAACTTCCGTGTGAGCGTGGCAATCCCTGACAGACGCCCAAGGAAGTTGAGGGCCGTTCGCTCCGCGGTGAGGATCCCACGCGCGCGCCCTTTGACTCGTAGAATCGAGGTGCCGACCTCGATCCCGACACCATCCGATACGAGAAAGTCGACCTCAATATCCGGATCGACTGCGAGGAACACCCTGCGGACCACCAACCCTCCAGCGACGATGAGCGCTTCTTTCGCCATTACCAGCGCTTCGGCCCGAGTGTCGCGCTCCACCGTCCAGAGCGTGGTCCAATCCCCCTCTCCCACATCTTCATTCAGGGCCAGATCGACGAGGTTGCGGACCTCAGCGTCAAGACCAGCGTGTCCGTCTCCATCCTTGCATCTAGGGGAACCCTTTCTCACCGGCCTATCCCCACTGGACCTTGTGGGTCCAGTCCGCCGATCGGTCTCTCGGAGGGCGAGCTGTCCAGGACTTCCTGGTAGAACTTTTCGTAAATCTCGACGATCGCTGCGGCAGAGAAGCACTCCTCGGCAATCTCCCGGCCCCGAGCGCTCATCATTCGCCACTGATCTTCCGAGGATAGTATCTCGACGGCCCCATCTACCATCGCTTCGAGGTCACCGACCGGAAACAGATACCCGCAACCCCCATCCTCAACCACCTCAGGAAGCCCTCCAACTCGTGAAGCCAAGACCGGAGTGCCACACGCCATTGCTTCTAGCGCCGCCAGACCAAACGACTCAGACTCGCTGGGCAAAAGGAATAGGTCGGCGCAGGCGAGGATTTCATCCACGGAAGTGTGTTTTCCGATGAACAGGGTCCGCTCCCCGATCCCAAGTTCTTCCGCCCGTTGCTCCGCTCTCGTGCGGTCCGGGCCATCGCCGACCATGACGAGACGGCTTGGGATCCTTTTGCTGACTCTCGCGAAGATTTCGATGACGTCCTCAACCCGCTTAACCCTGCGGAAGTTGGACATGTGCATAAGAATCTTTTCGTCATCTTTGGCAAGCTTCACTCGGTGGCAGGGGACACGGCCCCGACGGTAGAGCTCAGTGTCGACGAAGTTGGGGATTACTCGGATCTGCTCTCCATCCACACCGAAATTCCGCTCCGTCTCTCCCTGCAGGTATTGAGACACCGCGGTGAGTCCATCGGACTTGAGAATCGAGAATCGAGTAATGGATCGAAATGACGGGTGCTGTCCCAGAAGCGTGATGTCGGTTCCGTGAAGGGTGGTGATGATTCGTGGGGAATGACTTCCCTCAAACATCTGTCCCGCGATCCAAGCCGACGTAGCGTGGGGGATCGCATAGTGGACGTGCACCATATCAAGACCGCGGTCCCGAGATACTTGGTGGATCGCAACGGCAAGGGCCAGCGAATAAGGAGGATGCTCGAAGAGGGGATAGTCTTCCGTTTCCACTTCGTGGAAGTACACCCGCTCGCGAAAGCCCGCCAAACGGAACGGTTGGGCATAGGAAATGAAGTGCACCTCATGGCCGCGCTTGGCCAGCTCGAGGCCCAACTCGGTTGCGACCGCTCCCGACCCCCCATAGGTGGGGTAACAGACGATCCCGATCTTCACGTGGTTAACAGCTCCTGGATAAGGGGATCGGCACGCTCGCGATGGGGTGGAACGGAGTCCCTCCCCGAACCGTTGCCGCCCTCCGCCCGAGTTGGCCGTTCTCGCGGCCCTCCCTACCCCCGGACGTGCTCTCCGGTCCCCTCCCACCACCGAACGACTTGCTCCGTCTGGTCTGACAGCGGTATCGATGCATCCACCCGGAACGCAGGCTCGGGAATCTGGTTTCGAAACCACGTGAGCTGCCGGCGCGCATACCCTCGGGTCGCCTTCTGGACCCTGTCCAGTGCGTCGGCAAGGTCAAGCTCCCCGAGAACTACCGACACGGCTTCGCGATAGCCTGTCCCAGTCATCCCTGGATCATCGACCGTGTATCCCGCCTCTAGAAGCTGCCGTGCTTCTTCCAAGAGCCCGTCCTCGAACATCCGGATCGTCCTCTTGTCAATCCGCCCGTAAAGCTCTGTCCGTGGCAGCTCGACGAGGACGACCCTGATGTCGAGTGGCTTCGCCTCAAGAGGGCCTTCCCGATGCCACCAGGAGAGAGACCTCCCAGTGAGCAAGGGAACCTCGATGCTCCGAGACAGTCGATGAGGGCCCCCCGCCTCAGCCAACAGCGCACGGGCCGGATCGAGGGTTCGGACCCACCGCGCCAACTCCTCCCTCTGGCAGCCAGAAAGCCATCTCCTCAGGCGGCTGCGGCGATCCTCGCTCACAGCTGGTTCCTGGAAGACAGGATCTATGAGGGTCCGGAGGAAGAACCCGCTCCCGCCCACTACAATCGGAAGACGGCCGCGGCCCTCAATTTCGTGAACCCAAACTCGGGCCTCACGAGCAAAGCGAACCGCGGAGTACGACTCGCTCGGATCAACAAGATCCAAACCATGATGAGGAACCAGTGCGCGAGACTCCCGATCAACCTTTGCCGTTCCGACATCCATTCTCCGATAGACCTGCCTCGAGTCCATCGAGATAAGCTCGGCATCAAGCTGTTGGGCAACCTCTAGGGAGAGTGCCGTCTTGCCCACGGCGGTGGCCCCCACCAAGGCGGGAAATGTCACCGCCCGAACTTCCTCTCTAGTTCGGTCCGCGACAATCGCACGGTGGTGGGGCGGCCATGAACATCATGGTAGGGTAACTCCGTGGCGAACAACTGATCGAACAACTCTTCAATCTCTCGTTCGTCTAATGCCTGTCCCGCCTTGATTGCCGCCTTACAGGCGAAGCTCATCGCCACGCGCTCGAACTGGGTTCGCGCAGAGCGCATGAGTGCGGAACCGTGAGCCAGTTCCTCAATCATCTCGCGGAGACACCGCTCCGCATCGAAATGGGGATGCAGAGAAGGTATGCCATGCACGATTACCGTATCGCCGCCAAAACCCTCAACCTCAAATCCGGTCGTGCTAAGCAGTCCGACAAGATCCTCCACGATGGTGTATTCAGGTCCGGTCAGGCGGATTGTAAGAGGAAAAAGGAGCCGCTGGCTCGCTTCGGTGCGATCATCAAAGCGACTCATGATCCGTTCGAAGAGCACCCTTTCATGAGCAGCATGCTGATCGATAAGGAGGAGTCCGTTTCGGACTTCAGCTAGTATCCAGGAGCGGTGCACCTGCCAGAGTCGAGGACGCCCAGCGTCCTCTGTGAGAAGCTGGCGAGTCTCTGGCTCACTGTCTCCGGAGCCCTCTGACTCAGCCTCGACATACAACGCCTCGGTACCGATCCCAGCGAGGAACAGAGCCATCTGTGCATCGGGCAACACGGAGGCTGCCGGCCGACTCCCAACTGATGTTTCGCCCGTCTCCTCGGATCCGCTCAGCCCCGGGAACACAGGTCCTGACTCTCTGACACTTAGCACCGGTCTTCGTGGACTCCGGTCAAGCGTCGCGGAACTCGCCTCAGTCTCGAGTGCCGTCCTCACCCCCCGCTCAACTAAATCCTCCACCGTTCCCAGATGCTGGAACCGGACTTCCGCCTTCGTGGGGTGCACGTTTACGTCTACGCTTCCTGCAGGGGACTCGATGAACAGGAAGAGCCAGGGCCGGTTTCCCTCAGGAATGGTGGTTCGGTACCCTCGATCCACCGCCCTCACGAGAGCCCGGTCCCGGAAGGGTCGATCCCCGACGAAAAGGCACGCTCGTCGGAAACCAGCCCGGGTAGCGTCAGGGCGCTGAATCAGCCCGCGAAGCCGGGCCCCTTCGCTCTCTACCTCAAAAGAGACGAGCTGCCTCGCCACCTTATCTCCCCAGAGTCCCGCGATTCGCTCAACCACGTCCGAAGCCTCAGGAAGTTCCACAAGCAGCCGATCATCAGAAGTCAGTGAGAACGCGACGCTGGGGTGCGCCAGAGCCAAAGGCGAGATCGTTTCATGCACGGCGCGAGTCTCCGCGGACGGTGACTTGAGGAAGGTTCCGCGAACCGGAGCATTGAAGAAGAGGCTTTCAACGGAAACAGTAGTGCCTTGGATTCGGGTCACATCTTCCACCGCGGTGATGGTGCCTCCCCGCACCCGAATTCGAGTTCCGACACTCTCGTCGGTTCTCCTGGTCTCCAGGGTCAAGCGTGAGACGGAAGCGATGGAAGGCAGAGCCTCCCCCCGGAAACCGAGGGAGAGAACCGCCTGAAGATCCTCCGCTTCACGAATTTTTGAGGTCGCGTGCCTGTCGAGGGAAAGGATCGCGTCCTCTCGCCCCATCCCAAACCCATCGTCAGCCACTCGAACAAGACGTTTCCCACCCCGTCGCAGCCGGACATCAATCCTCCTTGCCCCAGCATCCAGCGCGTTCTCGATCAACTCCTTCACAACGGAGGCTGGTCGTTCGACGACCTCTCCAGCGGCGATCTGGTTTGCCACCCTATCCGGCAGGATGTGAATGGTCCGTGTCATACGCCTAGTCTAGCAGCTCACTAAAGCCCAAAGAAACAGCGTGCGGTGTCCGTCGTGTCTCGTTCGACTGCAGGCCCACTCTCCCCTCTCAGCTCTGCCACCCGATCCCGAATATGGGGAACCAGGGCCGGCTCATTTCGGCGTCCGCGAAGTGGTACGGGGGCCATGTAGGGACCATCCGTCTCGAGCATGTACCGATCCCCGGGAACCCTGCGGACCGCCTCCGCACCCCGGAAAGAGGCAAAGGTAACGATGCCCGTGAAGGAGACCAGCCATCCCCCCTCAAGCGCAGCGTCGAGAAGATCAGGATCTCCAGGAAAGCAGTGGAGAACCCCCCGGACCCCAACACCTGCAGCTTCACGAAGCGCAACCTTCATATCCTCCTCGGCCTCCCGGCAATGGACGACAAGTGGATGTCCGGTTTCATGCGCTGTCTCGATATGAGCGTCGAGTACCCGCCGCTGGACTCCACGCGGAGATAAATCGTAGTGATAGTCCAAGCCGCACTCTCCGAGCGCCACGACTCGGGAATCTGACTCCACGGCCTGGATCAGAGCCTCTCGAAGCCCGGATGGAGCTGCTGCTGCCTCGTGTGGATGGACCCCAGCGGTCCCCCAGATCACCGGCTCCTCCGGTTCAGGATCCCCCCTGCCTGTCCAGAGTTTCCGTACGACCCGCGCATCGTCGAGGTCAGAGGCAACCGCGATGATGGCCCCCACCCCTGCACGGCGCGCTCGATCGAGAACGTCGGGAAGGTCCTCCCGGAATTCCTCATGGGTAAGATGGCAGTGCGTGTCAATCAACATTCGGCAACTCAAAAACGATGGCACCTACCGGTGCACCACTGAAATCACAGATAAAGAAAGGGGACCGTGGGGTCTTCCCCATGGCCCCTGTACCGCATTGCCACCACCAAAAATATCGTAGATTCAGACCGGAATCGCTTCCTTCCCACGGTCCTTCCTTCGGTCCTTCTTCCTCCGGGCCTCATCTTTGGTTCCCCAGCGAGTCTGAATCTCTAGAAGGGCGGGAGAGGCAACGAAGATGGAAGAATAGGTGCCTATGACTACCCCAAGAATCAAGACGACCGTGAAGTCGCTGATCACGGCCCCCCCGAGGATCAGTAGCGCGAGGAGCACGACAAGCGTCGTGCCCGACGTTATCACGGTTCTGGGCAAGACCTCGTTGATGGATCGGTTGGTGAGTGCTTCAGAATCTTCTCTCCGCCCGCCCTTCTTGTTGAGGTTCTCTCGGATTCGGTCGAAGACCACGATGGTATCGTTCAGAGAGTAGCCGATCACGGTCAGAATCGCTGCCACGGTCGGAAGAGAGATCTCGATCCTGAAGAGCGCAAGAAAGCCCAGCGTCAACAGAATGTCGTGTATCGTAGCAATAACCGATGCGAGTCCAAACCGGAACTCGAATCGGACGGCCAGATAGAGGAGGGTAGCCAGAAACGAGACCACCATTGCCAGAACCGCCTGCCGCTGCAGCTCTCCCCCGATCGTGGGTCCTACGAACTCCCGCTCCCTTATTTCGAACTCACCCACCGTAGAACTAGCAGACAAGGTCGCTGACAATTGGTTCGCTGACTCTTCTGGCTCCTCCCCCGCGACCAGGGGTACCCGAATAGTGAACTCGTTCTCGGCACCGAATTGGCTGATCGGAGGTGCCTCGGCCCCACCGAGGGCCTCACGGAGATCGGCCACGGTTGTCCCTTCCCCTACCCTAATGACAATCCGTGTCCCACCCGTGAAATCAACGCCGTAGTTCTGCCAATTACCAAGGGAGACCACGTTAAATACCATTGCGGCAATACCGAGGAGCAGTAACGCCACCGATACCACATAAGCCTTCCTACGCCACTGCAGAAACTCAAAGCGTGCATTCCGAAACACCCAAACCTGCATAGTTCTCTGACCTCAGATGCTAACCGTGTCGGCGACCGTCTTCCCCCGGATATAGACCAGGAAAAGCGTGCGGGTTACGTACAGTGCCGTGAAGAAGGAAGCAACAATCCCGATGGAGAGCGTCACGGCAAACCCTCGGACCGGGCCGGTTCCGAACTGGAACAGAATGAGCGCGGTGATGAGTGTAGTGATGTTCGCATCGACAATCGCTGATAGTGCATTGGCAAACCCCTCGTCCACCGCCGTCCTGACCGCTCTACCCTCCGCCAGTTCCTCACGGATCCTTTCGAAGATGAGCACATTGGCATCTACAGCCATCCCGATCGAGAGGATGAGCCCTGCGATACCAGGGAGGGTTAGTGTGGCGTTCAGTGCAGCCAAACCGCCTAGCACGAGTACGACGTAGACGGATAGGGCCATGACGGCTAGGAGGCCGGACACGCGATAATACACGATCATGATGGCCACTACTAGCAGCAGGCCAATGATCCCCGCCATCATCCCTTGCTCGATGGAATCCTGACCCAGCGACGCCCCCACGGTTCGTTCTTCGATGATGCGGAGCGGAGCTGGCAAGGCCCCGGCGCGGAGCACCAGCGCTAAATCATTGGCCTCTTCCATCGAGGACCCACCGAGTTCGATCTGACCCCGTGCACCGATACGAGCTTGGACGACTGGGGCGCTAACAACCTCGCGATCGAGTACGATCGCGATCCGCTCCCCAATACTTCGCCCCGTCAGGTCCGAAAAGCGACGCCCCCCAACACGCGAAAGTTCGAACTGTACCACTGCCTGGTTGAACTGCTGGTCCCTCATCGCACTCGCATCTTCCAGCATATCCCCGGTCAAGAACGCCTCGTCCTCTAGCACGTACAGCTGTTGGAACGTCCGCGCACCGGAAGCCACGGGCACCCATCCCCACTGAAGCGAGAGATCCCTCGGAGTGACTGCCCGGACCTCGGGCATTTCGAGAAACATCTGCATAAGCTCGACATCTTCCGTAGCCACCATATACTCACCCGAAACGCCACTCTCAAGGAGGAGGGCGGTGAAGGGGCGATACTGCAGTTCCTCATCGGCCGGGTCGGGTTGTTCCTCCTGACCCGCCGAATCAGGCTCTGACTCCTGACCGCTTGCGTCCGTCCCCGTAGAGTCCTCCTGGATCTCTTGATCTGCCCCGCCGAACAGCAAGGCTTCTACTGATTCCGCAGGGAGCTCAGTCTCAAACTGCCTGCCGAGAGCAAGAATCGAATCCTCGCCCAGCGTCGTGACCAGCACCTGGTCAATCCGCGGGAGGGCCGCGTTCATTTCGGAGGTGGATCGAACGAGTTTCCACTCCAGAAGGGCAGTTTGACCCACGATTTCCTTCGCGCGTTCATTATCATCGACACCCGCCAGCTCGACGATCAGTCGATCTTGACCGACGATTTGGATCAGCGGCTCCTCCACTCCCAGTTCATCCACCCGATTCCGAATGACCCGTTCGGCCCGCTGGATCGCATCGGCACGAGCGTCAATTGGCATCGTCCCCTCGGGATCGTCCACTTCGAGCGCGAGGTACATCCCTCCTTGTAGATCAAGCCCCAGCTTGACCGGAGTTCCCGACGCAGTCTGGTTCTGATAGAGGTAGACCCCACACCCCATGACCATGAGGATAATCACGATGATCCGCGATCGAAGAGACTTGAACATGGCGTCCGTATTTAGGGTGCTAACGAAAGGGGTTCGAATGAGCCACCGGCCTGATTCTCAACCCGTACAGGCCTAGCCGTGCAATTTCGCTGGCACGTTCTGGAGTGTCAATCTCGCAGCGATATAAACTCAGGGGATGACGCTACTCCCCGCTGGCCCGTCGCCCGCTGTCGACCTGCGGGTTGGTGAGCTACAGTGATCGCCACATCCGAAGCGTCGCCGATTTCGCGCCACGATCCGATAGATCCTCTGGGCCAGCCACCGCACACCCGGAACGCAGAAGAAGGGGGCCATCCAGCGCGTGTGCGGAATCACGCGGAGGACCTCCTCAACCGCCCGAGCCCCTTCCAGCAAAGCACCCTCCGGCCGCACGAACTGAATAGCTCGCTCGAACGCTCGGTGCGGGATTTCAGGGAATCGCTCCGCCACCGAAGGATCTTGGTAGGGCAGCGCCTCGATCACCCCCTGGCCATCCCTCCGGCTAATCCAGTCGACCGACCTGCGGCACATGTCACACTTGCCGTCAAAAATGAGAACGTATGACTGGGATCGGTGATACTGACTCACGAGCTCTACTCTTCCTTATGCAGGAGCACCAAGTGGGGAAGCGACTCGCTCCCCGATTGTACCCCGAGGATTCTACGGGGTACCTTGGGTTTCGTATAAACAGCCCGGGAGTCCCCGATGACCGCTCAACCTACCGACCCTCTTCCCCCTCGCCACGCGAGAACCGTCGGAAGCTATCCTATTTCGGCGCTTCGCGACCGACTCGAGGGGGCCACGCTTGAGCGTGACATACCCCTTGCACCATTCACCACATTTCAGATCGGTGGGCCCGCCGACCTGTTCGTTCGCGCCCACAGCCCCGTACAACTTGCTGCCGCCATCTCGACTGCGCGCCACTACGGGATCCCGTACTTCCTTCTCGGGCGGGGGGCTAACATCCTGGTCGCAGACGAAGGATTCCGAGGTCTCGTTGTTCACTGCTGCATTTCGGACGTTCGCTTCGTTGATGAGGTTCGGGTTGAGGCTGGTGCAGGGGTTCAAACCTTTCATCATCTGATCCAAGTAACAGTATCTCGGGGACTTGGCGGCCTGCATCACTTCGTAGGAATCCCAAGCACGGTGGGAGGAGCCCTATGGCAAAACCTACACTTCCTCTCCCCTGCTCCGGATCGAGAGCGCACTGTCTTCATCGAAGAAATCCTAGACTCGGCAGAGCTTTTCACCGAAGAGGGAGAACTCAGGACCGTGGGGGTGGACTACTTTGAATTCGGGTATGACCAGTCCATCCTCCACCACCGGGATGACGTCGTCCTATCCGCAACCTTCCGGCTCGAACCCACTCCGGAGGAGGAATTGCGACGGGTAATGCGAGAAAATCTCTCATGGCGGGCCGAACGACACCCGGACCTCTCGCTCTATCCTTGCGTGGGCTCCGTATTCCAGAAGGTCGAAGGGACTGGGGCAGGTCGCCTCATCGACGAGTGCGGGCTAAAGGGACACGTGGAAGGTCGTGCCGGGATCTTCCACAAACACGCCAACATCATCGTGAATCTCGGGGGTGCGACTGCCCGTGAGGTGTGTCACCTAATCGATCTCGCGAGAGATACCGTAAGAAGAGAGACCGGCCACGAGCTCGTTCCTGAGATCACCTTTGTCGGAGATTTTGGGGAACCCTGACGCGGCGGACGCCTCCCTTACTCGATCGTCAAGCGACGCAGATCCCCTCCCAGGTGGACTCGAACTCGCATGAGAAGGAGGACTGAAACAGCAGCTAGCCCTGCGGCCAGACCCCACCAGAGCCCTCTAGGGCCGAGACCGAAGCGGAAACCAAGCAATAGAGACAGTGGCAATCCCAGGACCCAAAATCCCAAGACATTGGCCCACATTGGCGCGCGGGTGTCCCCAATCCCTCGAAGCACGCCTCCAGCAACCGCCTGCAGACCATCGAAGACTTGAAACACCCCCGCGATCGGGAGAAGGAGGGTAACAACCCCGACCACAGCCAGGTCGTCGCTGAACGTACGCCCGAGGGCAGTCGGGAAGGCTAGGAACAGGAAGGCTGTGCAGAGCATGAACGCCAGCCCGATAGCCAGCGCTCCCCCGGCGGCTCTGCGGGCACTCCCTGGATCGCCGCGACCTACCTCCTGGCCGATGCGAACGGAAGCCGCAGCCCCAATTCCCAGGGGAACCATGAACGCAAAAGAGGCCAGGTTGAGTGCAATTAGATGCCCGGCCATCTCCTCTGTACCAAGAAGCCCCATCAGGAGTCCAATAACGGCAAATGCACCCCACTCCAGCTGTAACTGGAGTCCGATTGGAACACCGAGAAGGAGCATACGGGCGAGTGGGCGAAGTCGGCTCACTCCACTCCTCCACGGTCGTAACACCGGTCGGAGCAGCGGCCAGGCGACGACGAGCACTGCAGCCGCCAGAAACCACCGCGAGATAGAAGTGGCCCAAGAGGACCCCACAGCACCAAGGCGGGGCACACCGAGATTTCCCCAGATCAGGACCCAGTTAAGTGCGAAGTTCACGACATTCGCCGCCAGGGTGGTCCAAAGGATTGGAGCAACTCGACCTATCGCTTGGAGTGATTGTCGGAAGACGACGAACAAGAAGAACGGAAGCGTGCCGGGGATCGAGGCTAGAGCATACCCGACAGCGATCGGGATAACCTCTGTGGGCTGCCCCGCGGCTCGGAACACGACCGCCGCCGGAAGGAGAGCAAGAGAGGTTAGAGCGGCAAGGAAAAGCGAGAGGATGAGTCCCCTCTGTACCCCGCGGGCGACCCCCTCCTTATCTCCTGCACCCACTGCTTGAGCTACGACAGGGTCCAGGGACAGAAGAACCCCCACACCAAAGATACCGGTGGCAAAGAAGAAGAGGTTCCCGAGGGCAACAGCAGCAAGGTCGGGGGCAGAAACCCGGCCGACCATCATCGTGTCGACAAGGCCCATGGCCATCAGTCCCATCTGTACGGCTGCCACTGGAAGAGCGAGACGAACGACCTGCTGAAGGTCTGTTTTAGTGGGGTGAAATCTCCCCGCCCATCTCTTCAGCCAGATCGTCTGTGAGTGACCGTCGACCGGCGTATCCTCCGTCAACTTCGTGCCAGTTCGCAATCTCACGCTCACCCCGTTTCCAGCAAAGGTACACCGTCCGACCTTGAAGCCGGGTTGGGAAGTCGACCAGACCGTGCTCGAAACCGCCTTGGGGAACCCGCAGCCCGTGAGCGAGAATGCGCTCCTCTATCAGACGGTCGGTCTGTTGGATAATGGTACGCACTGCAGCACGCTCAGCCAGAAATTCATCTCGGTCCGGATTGCCCGGATCGCGGACTGCCGATCCCCACAGCGCATTAAGGATTTTGATACAGTCCATCCGCCGCTCGAGCTCCCGCCGAAGCAAGTCGATTTCTTCGAACGCCTTCTCGAGGCGGGGAACCAGTGACTGGGCCTCGGCTACTGTGAAAAATTGCTGAATCAACCGCCGCCGGACTCCACTGAATTCGTGGGAGAGAGAGAAGCCGCTCGCTGTGCCGACACCACGATCCCCCTCACGAGAGCCGAGGTGAAGCCCCGATTCTCCATCTCGTTGAGCCCAGCAATCGTACACCCGTTAGGAGTGGTGACCTGGTCGATCTCCACCTCGGGATGGCTGCGATTCACCAAGAGGACCTCGGCAGCTCCTTTCGCCGTCTGGGCCGCCATCCGGATAGCCTCGTCCGCATGGAAGCCGATCTCAATCCCACCCTGGGCCGCCGCCCTTATTGCCCTGAGGAAGAAAGCGATACCCGACGCACAAAGGGCGGTCGCCGCGTCCATGTTTTCCTCTTTGATTCGAATCGTCTCTCCAAGTCCACCGAAGAGCTCCTGGACCTCAGGGAGCACCTGCTCTGAATCACGTTCGAGAGCAAGACAGGTCATCGAACTCAGTGTCTGGATGCCGAGGTTGGGCATCGCTCGAATCACCGGGATCTCAGCCCCCACACTCCTCCGAAGAGCCTCAAGTGAAACACCCGTAGCGGTGGAAACGATGACGTGGCGCTCAGGATCGAGCGTCGGGACGATCTCCGCTAAGAGACCCTTGATGTCTTGGGGCTGCACCGCTACGACGATCACATGTGCCTTACTCACAGCCGCTACGTTGTCACTGCCGGTCGGATACCCTAGGGCCGCAAGATCGGCCAACTCCTCTGGCTGGAGGTGGGTAAGGTGCACCTCCTCGGCCCGGCGAAGTCCCGAGCGAACAATCCCACGAGCAATCGCCGACCCCAGGTTCCCGGCGCCCAGCACTGCTATCATCTGGCTCGAAATCCGTACTGTGTCAGTCATCGGTGTCCCTTCTCCAGCTGGTAATCTGAACTCCGGAAACGCGGTCCTGCGCGACCGCCAACTCGGCACAGAGGATAGCCCCACCGGCCGCGCCACGGATCGTGTTATGAGAGAGCACGACCATCTTGGTGCCGAGTAGCGGACATTCGCGGATCCTCCCCACCGACACCGCCATTCCTCCTTCCAGGTCCCGGTGAAGCCGCGGCTGTGGATGACTGTCTTCTTCCAATACATGGATGGGCTGCCTCGGTGCCGAGGGCAACTCGAGATCCTGGGGCTCTCCGCGGAAGGCAGAGAGAACCTCCTGGACGTCCGCAGGTGAGGGAGATCCTTCGAGAGCGACAGACACCATCTCCAGATGACCGTCCAGAACCGGTACGCGAGTACACTGAGCGCTCACCGTTATGTCAGCCTCTTGGATGTCCGACTCATTCAGCTGACCGAGAATCTTTCGCGTCTCGCTTTCGAGTTTCTCCTCTTCTCCCCCGATGAAGGGAACGACGTTGTCCAGAATCGCCACCGAGGACACCCCGGGGATCCCAGCGCCGGAAATCGCCTGCAGCGTGACCACGTTTACCTTTCGGACGCTGAAGACCTGATGGAGAGCGTGGAGCGGAAGCACGAGCCCTATTGTCGAGCAGTTCGGATTTGCGAGGATCCCTCCACCATCCGGGAAGGTCTGTGTCTTCAGCAGCTCCAAGTGAGTGGCGTTCACCTCAGGGACCAGCAAGGGCACGTCAGAGTCCATACGGTGATTTCCCGCGTTCGTTACAACCATCACGCCTGCCGAGGCGAACTCCGTCTCCACCGTTCCAGCCACGCTCGCGTCTAATGCTGAGAACACAATCGGGACTTCCGGGCCTATTTCGGTCGGGAGTACGGGAAGTTCCACTACGTCAGCGGGAATCGCTTCGGCCTGTGCCCACCGAACGACTTCCCCGTACGACCGCCCTTCCGATCTCTCCGAGGCGGTGACTGCGGTCACCCGGAACCATGGATGGTGGGCCAACAGCTGAATGAATCGCTGCCCCACACTTCCGGTTGCGCCCAAGACTGCCACCGGAATTCTATCATCCCGCGTCATCTTCCATCTCCTTCTAGCCTGCGTTTTGAGACTGCGTCCTTCTTACCCTTCACTTCCCCCCCCCCCGGAGATCGGATCCAGCCCAAAGGGATCGAACTTCCGGGGAAACCTCAAACTGCCGCAGTCGAAGAAGATCGCCAAGAGGAACCCGCTTGCCCAGAGGCCAGACCATTCGATTCGGTCTCTGAGCATCTCCCCTTCCTCACAGGGCATCACGGAGAAAAGAAATCTGTCCTTATCCACAAAGCCGTGCAGGGGGACACTATGGCCTCACGTATTTGCGCAATTGGCGCGGAGCCACATCCGCCGCATATACCGCGGTATCCGTCACGTCCGCCGCCACACCGGACGCGCCGGAAATTCGGGTCTGGTCTGCGAGATCGAGGTCAGGATCTGGAATGAAGTAAGCAACTTCGCCGGTCAACGCACTCCCCACATAGATCCCCCTCCTGATCCCTGGGTTGTTCGTAGAGTTCGAAGTCGAGTCGGTCACATAAAGCATATCCGTCTCTGTATTGATGTAGATCCCACTAGGACGGCCAAAATTTCTCCACTGGTCAAGAAAATGGCCGTCCTGGTCGAAGACCTGAACTCTACTGTTTCCCCTATCGCCAACGAACACGCGGCCGCGGGAATCGATAGCGATATCGTGGGGGGTGCTGAAGTTACCAAACTCTGATCCCGTCATTCCCCAGGCCGTGATAAACCGACCTTCTCTGGAGAACCTGACCACCCGGTTATTGGGGCCTTCCCCGTCAGTGACGAAGATCTCTCCATTCGGGGCAACAGCAACCCCACTCGGCCGATTGAACGTGTCGGGACCCTCCCCCACGACACCGGGGGTGCCAAGCGTCATCAGAACTTCACCGTCCGAACTGAGCTTCACGACGACAGCGCCCATTTGGTTAGGAACAAGAGAAACGTCGGTGACCCACATGTTCCCCTCGTGGTCCACCGCGAAGCCATGAGGTCGACCAAACATTCCCACGCCGAAGCTTGCCAGGAACTCACCGGACGGAGCGAATTTCAAGATCGGTGCGTGGACAGCCCATGCCCCGAAACAATCAGCGCTCAGTCCGTCGGAATGGCCGGGAGCCACTCCCGGATCTCCGAGCACCACCTTGAAACACCGATGCAGCACAAAGATGTTGCCCTCGGAATCAAGCCGCACCTGAATCATTTCGCCCCACTCTCCTCCGTTCATCTGCGCTGGGGGCATCGGTGCCTCGACTTGCCGATATGGATTGGACTGGGCGGCGGCTGGATCCAAGACCGCTGTGATAGCCGCGATCGCCGTTACAGCAGATGCTACTCGAAGTGCGGATGACATGGCAAAATCTCCATCGTGTAAGGCGCGGGAGCCATCCGGGAACAGTGTCAGGGAAGCAAATGACGTAACAGGATGCTCTCTAGAGGGAGCTTATCACCACCCTGAACCCGAGGAAGGGGCGCCGGGCACCGGGGTCCGCCCCCCCCCGTACGGCGGCTCGGATGTTCCGGGGCTCATCACTAAAGGACCCTCCCCTCATGACCCATAAAGCATCCGCCTCAAGATCATGCGGGGTATCGTCCGGGTCCCACGGGTAAGGCTGGAAGGGGCTCCGTGTCCATTCCCAGACGTTACCGCTCATGTCCCTGACCGGGTAGGGACACTCCGGACACTCGAAGATTCCCACCTCAGAGGTACCCGAACCCCGGAAGTTCGCCCGATCCCGGCGGGGCTCGTCCCCCCAAGGGAAGATTCGACTGTCGTCCCCTCGCGCCGCCTTCTCCCACTCTGCCTCGCTAGGGGGGGTCACCCGTGCTCCCTCTTGGAGGAGCCGACGTAGCTCAGGGGGGGTATTCAGAGAACCTCGGAGCTCGGCCTCGAGCCAACGGGCATACGCAAGCGCATCCGGCCAGGAGACACCGACCACCGGATGATGGAGCGGACCGCTTACCGCCTCTAGAGAGGCCGGGTGTCCAGTGTCTTCAACGAAAGCCCTGAATTGTGCGACCGTAACCGGAAGTCGCCCGATGTGATAGGGAGAGAGCTCAACTCTCCCCCGATGCTCACTTAGGCTCCAGCGCTCATTCTCATACGCTCCCGGATCGACCACGGGGTCACTCCCCATCAGGAAGGATCCGGCGGGAATCTCAACGAAACCGAGGAGGGCATCGTCAGGAAGATACCAGGCGTCCGCTCGGAACTCCCTAAGCTCTCCGGAACCGGAGGGTGGAGGGAGAGCAAACCCAGCCTCAGCGTGAGCGACGCTGACGCGGTTTTGGTACACTAAGACTCCTGCGGCTGCCAGGACCATCATGACAAGCCCGAACTCACCACGGAACCAGGGAAGCCGAGCAGCCAGAAGTTGACCTTCCCGCAATCGGCGCCCTTCCTGAGCGGGCTTGGAACGAGACGAGCGACGAGAAGAGTCAGAACGCACGTGCCACTCGCTCACAGGCAAAGGTCCAATTGTGATCACAGGCGCGCCGGAACAACTCAGCCTCGGACATGTCAATCAGACCCGCTCCCCCTTCCCTGAGGAGAACCCGCAGATCGATCACCCGTGGATCCGCACGATGGATCTCCTCGTCCGGATTCAGGACGTTCAGGCAAGCTGGTTGGAATCGCAGTTCACAGGCACGAGCAAAGTACCGGAGTCCCAGATCCGTATCTGGATCCGTGATCATCCTCTGTGTTAGATGCCTTCCCAGTTCATTGCATGCCCACCCCGAGTTGTCTGCACAGTAGGTGTACTCGAGATGCAGGAGTCCCTCACAGGCCGAAGGACTTCCCTCAGCACAAGCTTCCTCCCAAAAGGGGAGGGAGTCCCCGACATGTCTCCCATCCGTTCGGCCCGTGGCTGTCATCACCGTGAAGAAGACGATCCAGACCCCGATGTGGAGGAGATTATGCCGTGCCGCCATCCAGATCTGGCCAGGCACGTAGACCATCAACCCGTAGGGGACCGATCGAACCAGCTGATCGATGCGCTGGACGCTCAGGTTAAGGAGGGGAACAATGAGGAGCTTGTCGTAGAAGGTTGGAGCCCCGATCGCGCCCAGTCCAGCGTACAGAGCGAAGACCCCTGCTCCATAAAGAGACCCGAAGACAAGTTTCCCCGGCGGACTTCTTGGAGAAGTTGATGGATCGGTCACCAAGAGGTGCAGCCCCAAGAAGACCGCTGCCGGGATCTCAGAGTCGATGAAGTGCGGAACCCCGATCCACCATGAATACAGCCCGCTGAAGCCAAAAAGGACTATGGCAGCAGACGCGGCGACGAGCGTGATCGAGAAGAAGTACATGACCACAAGCCCGACGAAGAAGAGGAATAGATAGATCCTCGGCGCCAGGGTCAGGGTTGAGGCGATGTCCACGCCCCACGTGAGGTCGCTCGTGTTCGTCGCGACCAAGATCAGGGAAAAAAGCCCGAGGGCGAAGGCAGAAGGGTTAAAGATGTGGGTCCGCCGTCCGTCCCGATGCCACTTCACAAACTCCTTCCCCATGAACCCCACGGCAATCATGAGGAATTGGAGGAAAAACCAATCGTCGCGGAACCAGAGGAAGAGGTTGATGCTGAAGATGATAGGAAACGGCCCGAATCCCAGGCTATAGGTTCCGCGCCTCGACCACTGGAGGAGGAGGTCGAAGGAGTAGGCGAAAACGAGCTGCGCGAGAATGAGCCAGGCAAAGTCATAGACCGGACGCCAGTACCACCCCCAATATACGAATACCGCTAGCTGGCAAAGCGCCTGCAGCCAGTGTTGCCGACGCGGAGCCGAAATGAAGAGGGTGGGAGCGATGGCAACCCTTCGCATCCATAGGAACAGGTACCCCTGCCACGCGACTAGAGCAGCAGCAGCAGCCCAAAAGGACCGAGCGAGACCCTCCTTTTCCGCGATACTGGGGAGAAAGGAGAGGAGAAGCAGCCCAATCGTCATCGCGATTGGAACCCAGTGCGCACCTCTCACCTGCCCGAGGGCAGGCGAAGTCCCGGAGCCAGCTCCCCTAGAACGATCCGCCTTGCGGAGCGCCCGGTTAGCACCTCGTTTCCTTCCTTCGGATACCATCGCTTGCACGGTCGTGAAAGGAATCGCGCAGAGCTCCGAACGGAGCCGGAGCAGTATGGCCACCGGCAACCCCCAAGACGGGGATTACCCCTGCCAGATCACTATGTTGAAGCGCCTTGAGGACGAGCTTCATCCTCAAGTGTATTTCCATCGACTAACCCCAACACCCAGCAGCGTCGGCGACCACGGCCAAGTAGAGGTGCAGGGTTAGCGCACAGATAACGTTGGTCAGCCATGGCCGGCTTGTGCATCGCTCACCCCTGAGTCACACTCGACCGGATCGCAGGTGGGCGGGCCTCCTCCGTCTAATTTATCGTACACCAAAAACGATTGAGCTGGTGGAGAAGAGGTCCCACTCGGTCATAGCTGGCAAACAACGCCGAGCCCAGGGATCTCTCCCTGGGCCCGGCGGTCTCGTGGCTAGCACAAGGGCACCTCAATTTGCGAGGGTGCATGACCACCTGCATTCACTCGCCACTACATCACGCCATCTCGTCTCTTCTCACCATGGCTCAAGGCTGGACAGCCTCCTGCCCGCTTGCCTCACATAGGCGATCCGGCTCCAACTGAACCGGTTAAAACACCTGCTCCTATACCCTGGGAAGTCAGGGTAACGTGAGGGCCACGAGAGTACCCGGAATGCCCCGCCGATAACTAGCCGCTTGCATCAAAATGTACTGTTTTCCATCAAGCATCCAACTGCTCATCCCGTACCCTCCGGGAACTGGGACCTCCACGCTTGCGAGGATCTCGCCTGTCCGCTTATCACGGGCATGGAGGAGCGGCATGCCGTCCTCGCTCAACTCCGCCTCACCCCTCAAATCCTCCTGGGCCTGTACTAAGAGATCGCCCATGACCATAAGGATCCCGAGACCAGTCCCACCAGTATTGATATCCCTTCCTGCTAGAAGAGGATTGTTACGAATGTTTTCGGGCGTATGGCCTACCGGAAGCGACCAGAGGCGTCTGCCCGTATTCATGTCATGAGCGGTGAGCATGTTTCCGTAGGGAGGCTTCCAGAGCGGAAGTCCCTCAATCCGTGGCAGCCCGACTCCAGGCCCTAGCATGAACTCTGCGACTGTGGTGCCCGTCGTGGGAGTCCTACGTTCCCTTCCCCTCCAACCCTCCGGAGAGTAAGACGCATATTCCGGATTATCCACGTCCAAAAGCTCCCCTGCCATCACCAGTCCCGCAGCTCTACAGCCTCGAGTATGCGTCGAGTAAGTGATACCTGTAGTAGGATCGGCAACCGGCGGATGGGGAATATTCACCCCGCTGGAGCAACTGACGTTGGCGAAGTAATCATTTTGATGGTTTTCGGGAAGCGTTGGCGCGTAGAGATTCGTGACCTGATAGTCGCTCAGGATATCCAGAGCCTGTTGCTTTAGCTCTGGTGTGAAGTCAATCACGAAGTCCTCAGTCAGCCCACTCATCACGATCGGGTCTTGGGGCTCCGGCAATGTCGGAAAAGGCTGCGTGGGCGGCGACCACTCGCCCGGAACCTCCGATTGGAGAACTGGTCGCTCTTCGACAGGCCAGATGGGCTCACCCGTTTCCCGATTGAACGCGAAGACAAGCCCCATCTTCGTATACTGGATGAGGGCGGGAATCTCACGCCCGTCGACTGTCACATCGATGAGCATGGGTGCCGTGGGTATATCGTTGTTCCACCGGTCATTATGGACCATCTGGAAATGCCACCTCCGCTCTCCTGTCTGCACGTCGAGAGCAATCACGCTGTTCGCAAAGAGGTTGTTTCCTGGGCGGTGGCCCGTGAAGTCCTGAACCGTCGGTGAGTTGGTCACTATGTAGACGAGGCCCAACTCAGGGTCGGCAGATACAGGAGCCCATGACGAGATGTCCCCTGTATATTGCCAAGCGTCGTTCTCCCATGTGTCGTGGCCGACCTCACCGGGACGGGGAATAATGTGGAACTTCCATAGACGCTCACCGGTCGCGGCATCATAGCCCTGAATATCTCCCGGAACGTTCTCAATCCGGCTCTGGGCGTAACTGGGCTGATGCGAGGTGGGCACGACTACCGTCCCATTCACTACAATCGGGGGTGCCGACGCCGTGATCATCCCAAGTTCCCTCGGGATCCCATGGTCCGGATCGTAGGTCCCTCCTTGGGCTACGAAGTCCTGCCACGGGCCCCAGTCCCCAACGAGGTCCGGTAGCATGTCGACTACACCGCTCTCCGGAAAGGCCTCTAGAGGAACCCGCCTTCCCCAGTTTTCCAGCGGGCGGCCAGTCGCCGCATCCAGCGCCCAGAGGAAGAATCCGGGGGTCGAGATGTAGATCACTCCACGGCCCTCTAGCTCCCCATAGGCAACCCCCTTCCCGAAGTCCGACCTTGGAGAGCGCAGGTACCTGGTGGTCTCAGGCTCACGGAAGGTCCAGAGCGTCTCTCCAGTTGCCGCATCAATCGCCACAACCTGCCGCCGCTGGCCAACCACCGTGTACAACACCCCATTCACCTGACTAGGGGTGGATCGCATTGTGAACTCAACCCCACCACCAAAATTGTCCCCCCGCCAGATCCACGCCACCTCGAGGTCCTCGAAGTTGCTCGCATTGATCTGGTTCAGTGGAGAGTACCGTGTATGGCCGGCACCTCCACCCAGGTAGCTCCAATTTCCATCTTCGAGCCCCTGAAGTTGGGCAGTGCCGGAGCCCGCCATACAGAGAGTGGCAGCTATAGCTACCACTGCTCCACTAACAATCCGTTGCCACGATCGGCGACCCTGAACCGACGTTGTCATCTTCCCTCCTGGTATTTGGAACCGAATGGCCAAGGAAACGCTCGTGAAACGCCCGAACCACTTCGGGGAACTGTCTTCGTCAGACGTTCTCCCCTTCTGTCCGGCAGCTCCTCTCACGCTTCCTCGACTACAGCACTGCATCAACGACGCGAAGCCGTCATTATAGATACAGTAACCCTCCACCGCGAACTTCAGCGCTTCAGTCCTTGATCCATTGACTTAGATATGTGACTCAGTATTCAGTATATAGACGCCCGGAGAATCCTCGATCCTAACTTGGACCTTCCCGGGCAGCGTGTCTTGAAAGCAAACGGAGGGGGTGGGACTCGAACCCACGCAGGAGTTACCCTGACCTCGGTTTTCAAGACCGGTACCATAGCCGCTCGGTCACCCCTCCTTTCGGACGAAAGATATCACCTCCGAGCAGACCCCGCCCGGTTGTACTGGCGACTTCCCGACTGATCCATTCTACTTAGTGCCTGAAAAGACGTCGTCCGGTGAAGATCATTGCGATTCCGGCCTTGTCAGCAGCCGCAATCACCTCTTTGTCCCGGATAGATCCGCCAGGCTGGATGATCGCTCTTACGCCGGCTGCAGCCGCGGCTTCCACACCGTCGGCAAAGGGGAAGAAGGCGTCTGAGGCAAGCACGCACCCCTGAAGGTCAAGTCCTGCATCTGCAGCCTTCTGAACTGCCAGTCGGGATGCGTCGATTCTCGACATCTGACCAGCTCCAATCCCGATAGTGGCACCGCCACGTGCGAGGAGGATCGCGTTTGACTTGACCCCGTAGACAGCGGCCCATGCAAAAGCGAGGTCTTCTGTCTCCCCCGATGTCGCCTCTCGTGCGGTCACGGTCCTCCATTCCGGATCCTCAATCCCGAAGAACGGGGGAAGGGGTGGTGTCTGGGCCAGGAGCCCTCCGTAGATCCCCCGGACCACGAGAGGTTCAGGGTCCCGCCCATGGGCGGCCAGGAAACGAGCCGTGCGCATCGCATCCCGGTCCCTACCCAAAGAGGCATCGAACACCTTGAGCGAATCTTCGGAGATCGGGATCGACGGCGAAGCTTCATCGTGATCAGGGAAGCTTAAAATCCGGATATTTCTCTTCTGCGTGAGCACCTCCATCGCTCCATCCGTAAACCCGGGGGCAACCACACACTCAACGAAAAGCTTCCGGATCGCGTTGGCGCCGTCCACATCCACCCTTCGGTTGATCGCGATGACCGACCCGAATGCACTCACCGGATCGGTTGCCAACGCGCGGAGAAACGCTACCTCGACTGAGTTCCCAATTGCGAGCCCACACGGCGTGGTGTGTTTCACGATGCAGACCGCAGGACGGGGCGAGAGGGCGAAGGGCGAGAGCGAACAGAGTGCCCCATCTAGGTCGAGAAGGTTGTTGTATGACAACCCCTTCCCATGGTGCTTCTGGAGGGAAGAGACCCCGCTGAGCGCCGATCCCTCAGGTGAATAGAAGGCGGCGGCCTGGTCCGGATTCTCACCGTAGCGGAGTTCGGATATCACCTCGTAACGGAGTTCCAACCGGTCCGGCACCGTACCCTCTCCTGAAAATCCAGCGCCGGTCCCAGGAATGGACGCCGATGCGGGGGTGCCTCCGGAATCCTTCTCACCTAGGAACCCGGCCACCGCCGCATCGTAAGCAGACATGTGACTGAACACCTTTCGGGCGAGTTCCCCTCTGAGCCCCTGGCTATCGCCGTTCCCGTCGAGCGCCTCAATCACACGGCCGTAGTCGGCGGGATCAATCACCACCCACACATGCTCGTAGTTCTTAGCCGCAGCGCGGATCATGGTGGGTCCACCGATGTCCACCTGTGTCATCGCGTCAACCACCGGCACATCGCCCTGAGCCACAGTCTCTCTGAACGGGTAGAGGTTCACGGCGACCAGGTCGATGGTCTTGTACCCGCGCTCCTCTAAAGCCGCCATATCCCCGGAGACTTCTCTGCGCGCCAGCAGAGGACCGTGTATGGCCGGATGGAGCGTCTTGACTCGGCCATCCATGATCTCTGAATGGCCGGTTACCTCCGCGACATCTGTGACCTCCAACCCGGCTTCGCGCAACACATGAGCAGTTCCCCCCGTAGAAAGAATTTCGAATCCCCGCTCATATAGGGAGTGGCCAAATTTCTGGATTCCTGTCTTGTCAGACACTGATAGAAGGGCACGTCGAGCTCGGGTCATGAGTGTGATTCCGGATCCTTCGGGCCCTCCGGTTCACGGGGGTGGATCGGCTCACAATCGAGAGGGAAACCTGGCTGGGACTGACCGCGTCGGTGCACCGAGCGGACTCCGGTCGGGCTGAGTAGATGCTCTGCGATATCGAAACGGGCACTAGGTCCTGGAATCGCAGAGGGTTCCGAACCGTCCATGATGGCCTGAGCAAGGTGGTCGGCAGCAGCCGGATAAAGTCGATGCTCAACGTCGTGAATCCTTGCCGCGAGCGTTTCCGGAGTGTCGCCGGGAATCACGGGCACCGGCCATTGCGCCAGGATATGGCCACGATCGAACTCCTCATTCACGAAGTGCACAGTGACACCCGAAAGCCGAACGCCCGCATCGAGCACAGCCTCGTGCACCCTTCGCCCATACATCCCCTTGCCTCCGAAGGAGGGAAGAAGCGCTGGATGCAGGTTCAGCATCCGACCGTGGTACCGCTCAACAACTGACGGAGGGACAAGCCGCAAGTAACCCGCGTTGAGGACCATGTCGACCCTCGCCTTGTCAAGGACGGTTAGTAGTCGGGCCCCAAAATCCTGGGGTCCCGTAGAGGGAGAGACCACGACGCTCTCAACCCCCAGATTACGGGCACGCTCGAGAGCATATGCCTCTTTCCTGTCTGTCACGAGAAGAACGACCTCCCACTCCGGCGAAGCACTTCGAGCCGAAGGCTCAGCCGACTGCGTACCCGTCCCTGAAGCGTACTGCACCAAAACCTGGAAGTTGGATCCCTGTCCAGATGCGAATACGGCGACCCGAACTGTCATGCAAACCCACCCGGGACCTGCGAGATGAGGAACGGATTGCCCAGACGCTCCTGTCGAACAGTAGTTTCCTCACCATGCCCAGTAAGGAGCCGCGTATCTTCAGGAAGAGTGAGCACCTCACTTCGAATGGATGCCATCAGCTCCTGAAAGTCTCCGCCGGGCAGGTCGGTCCGACCGATCGAAGCCTTGAAGATCACATCCCCGACCAAGGCGAAGTTAGACTTCGGGGCATAGAGGACAACGTGCCCCGGGGCATGTCCCGGGGCGAACCGAACCTCCAGCTGCTGATCTCCAACGGGAACCGACTCCCCGGGGGCCAAGGATCGGTCGGGGGGGGGAGCTGCTCTCGAAGGTCAAGTCCGAAGCGTGCCGCGCTCTCTTCAGCGCGGTCGTATATAGAGCGATCCAACGGGTGAAGATAGATCAGTGCGTCCGTAAATCGCCTTATGACGGGAATCCCCTCGACGTGGTCAATGTGGGCATGAGTCAGGTAGATCGCCTGCACGCTCCAACCTGTCTGCTCCAACACCTCGACCATTCCCGATGCGCACGCACCTGGGTCAACCACCGCGACCTGGTCAGTGGCCGTGCACCGAACTAGGTAGCCATTTTCGACAAAAGGCCCACCGGTGAATCGATGGACCTCAAGGAGCTGCGGTTGATCTGAGCCGAGCGGCTGAAGAGTCAAGCCGTGAATGAGCTACCGCACCCACAGCCGCCGCTTGCCGCAGGGTTATTGAAGGTGAACCCGGAGCCCATCATGGAGGTAGCGTAATCGATCTCTATTCCCTCTAGGTACTGGACGCTGAACGGGTCCACGAAGATCCGGATCCCCTGCGACAGATTGAGAACTTCGTCCTCGTCCTCTGGGGCTTCTTCGATGTTTAGACCATACTGGAATCCCGAGCAACCCCCAGGTAAGACGGCCACCCGCAGCCCCGCATTCTGCCCGAGACCCTGGTCATCTATGAAGGACTGCACCTTGGTCAAGGCAATCTCTGTTAGCTGGATCTGCATACTCCCTCACTCTCCACTCAAAGGGGATGACAAACACAATACCCCTCCAGTGGTCGCTAAGTTCACAGGTTCGACCCCATAATCTTTGATTACCCCTAGAAGGTATTTAGATTCACGGACCGGGGTCAACCGACCCGACCACCTTAGACAATACGCTTCGCTACGCCCCGGGCTGGGCACCGGTGAGAGTCCCGCCGGAAGGTACAGCCGGACTTCCTGATAGCCCCCCGGGTACGGCGGTAAAGTCGGCTGGCGCGGTGGCACCGCCCGGAGCATCTGGACTCGGGGGCGACACCTCGTCCGGAGGTGGACTAGGCACCCATATCAGATCCACCGATCCACCCCCGCCGGGAACTCCGTTGATGTTCCGAACGCCCTGGATCCGGACCTCGTAGATCTCATCTGGGACAGGAGGATCCGAGAGAACGAGCACTAGATCCTGGACGGGAAGGAGAAGCTCATTGGCGACGGCGACTGAATCCGACTGAGGGGCCACATCGCCAGCGTTTGGACCAGGCTCAGCACCCGCCGCCTGTCGATCCTCCCACTCGGCGGAGTGGATCACTTCACTGACCTCGATAGGATCCCCGTCCTCGGGAGCCACTATAGCCTCAACGTCATCGAGCGGCTCGTTAGGGTCCAGATAATCATCGAAGTTCAACTGGAGCACAGTCGAGTCGAGGACAGCGGCCTCGTTCAGAACCGCTGCGGTACTATCGGGAGAAAGCAGCTCGAGATCGGTGATGATCAAAGTGTCTCCCTGTGTAACGCTCACGCCAACGAGGTCCTGAGTCTCCGCAACCCCCGGTTCTCCATCGCGATTGTCATCTTCATATGCCACGACTGTGTAGACCCCCGAGAGGAGATAGGGGAAAGTGAAGATCCCCATCGTATCGGCAACAGCGGTTTGTACGATGTTTCCGTCAGCTGAGATCACGTCCACCCGTGCTTCGCGGACGGCGTCCAGGGTAAGCCGGTCCGAGATGAGCCCCGCGACCAAACTGGGCTCGAACTCCGGCCCAGTGGAGAAGAAGAGATCAAAGGCTGCTCCCATAGCATTCTGAAAACGGTCCTGGAAGCGAGGAAGCACGGTGACTCGATAGACCGTGACAGCCTGGAACCCCCCCTCCATCGAAATCTCGATCCTGTCCTCGCCCATACGAACCTCAATCTCGCTGTTGGCGGGTGAGACGATGACGGCGTCCCTCGATGACCCCTGTGTCAGGTTCTCAGCGACCGTCCGGTCGAACCAGATCTCCACCGACCCCGTGAACGGCTCAACAAAGGATAGGTTCGCTGGTCGCGTCTCCCTAACCTGCAGGGGAATCTCAGGGACTGCGCCTCCCTGCGGTGCCTGGGAGCGCGCACACCCCGCAGCCAGCAGCCCCATGGAGACAACCGCGGCGATTTCCCGGCGTAGCATTATCACGAGCTTTCAAGCACCGAAAGCTTTTGAAGTAACTTGGCCCGTTGATGGCGGAAGACGGTGGCCTTGTCCCGCTCCTTTTGGACCACATCCTCAGGCGCGCGCGCTACGAAGTTCGGATTCGCCAGCTTCTTCTCAGCTCCCCGGACCTGCCCGTCCAACCGCCCGATCTCCGATCGAAGCCGCTGCCGCTCCTGCTCCAGGTCCAGTAGCCCCTCAAGGGGAATGAACAGCTCAGTCCCGTCTTTCAGAACAGCACTAGCACCAACCCCTCTTTCCTCGGGTTCCCCGAAAATCAGATCGGACACTCGGGCTACTTGTTCCAGCGTTCCGCGTTCGCCTATAAGCTCAGTCTGTCGTTCCGCGGAGAGACCGCCGAGGACCAAGGCCACACGAGCCCCTTCTCCCACACCGTATTCCTTTCGGAGGCTACGCACCGTAGTGACCAGTTCCCGAAAGCGGGTGATCGAGGCCTCTGCGTCTAAATCCTCCTTCACAGGTTCCGCTTCAGGCCATGGTGCGGCGGGCAGGCTCTCAGGCCGGTCCGCACCCTCTGGCCACGGAATTCGATCCCACAGGTGCTCTGTTACGAAGGGCACGAGTGGATGTAATAATCGGAGGATGCTATCGAAGACATACACAAGCACCGCGCGAGATACCTCGCGGGCGTCCTCTCCGTCATCCCCACGCAGCCGGCCCTTGGAGAGCTCTAGGTACCAGTCGGCGAAGTCGCCCCAGAAGAAGTGATAGGCGCGATCCACGACATCGTGCACGCGAAGCCTTTCCAAGCCCTCGGTCATCTCCTGCGTGGTACGCGTGAGGCGGGACAGGATCCATCGGTCCACGACCTCTAACCTACCGGAGACTTCCTCGAGCGGACTCACCGGACCGTCCCCAACAGACATGATCGTGAACCTGCCCGCATTCCAGAGCTTGTTGGAGAAGTTCCTCCCGGGCGTAAAAGCGGCCTCCAGATCCTCGTGATCGAGGTGGATGTCGGTTCCGGCCCCGCACATCGAGAGTACTGTGAATCGAAGAGCATCCGCTCCGAACCGATCGACGACCTCAAGAGGATCGATCCCGTTACCCAAGGATTTGGACATTTTCCGACCCTTCGCGTCGCGGACCATCCCGTTGAGGAACACGTCCCGATACGGAGGTTGGCCCATGATCTCGTACCCGGACATGATCATCCTGGCGACCCAGAAGAAGAGGATATCTGGACCCGTGACGAGAACGTGTCCAGGATAGAACGCTTTGAGGTCCGGGCTCTCATCCGGCCACCCGAAAACGGAGAACGGCCAGAGCCAGGAGCTGAACCAGGTATCCAGCACGTCACGGTCCTGCTCGATTTCTGCTGATCCGCAACTCACGCAAATCTCAGGGTCGTCGCGGAGCACCATCACCTCCTCGCACCCTTCTGCCCGACAGTACCAGACGGGAATTCGGTGGCCCCACCAGAGCTGCCGAGAGATACACCAGTCCCGAATGTTCTCAAGCCAGTCCTCATAGACCTTCTTCCAGTGACTTGGATGGAATGAGATAGTCCCATCCCGGGAAGCCTGCAGGGCCGGTTTGGCCAGTGGTGTCATGCGAACGAACCACTGTTCCGAAAGGCGGGGTTCCACCACCGTGTCGCAGCGATAGCAGTGGGGAACTGAGTATTCGTGCGGCTCGTATCCGGCGTACAACCCACGCTCCAAGAGGGCTTTGACGACTGACTTTCTGACCTCGAATCGGTCTAGATTCCTGAAGGGCTCCGGGACTGAATCGTTCGTCCGGGCCTCCGGAGTAAAGATGTTCAGGATTTCGAGTCCGGCCCGGCCGGCGATCTCGAAGTCATTCGAATCATGGGCCGGGGTGACCTTCACCATTCCGGTGCCGAACTCGGTCTCGATCGAATCATCGGCTATGATCGGGATCTCACGATCCGCCAGGGGAAGGATGACCCGCTTCCCAACCAATGGGGCGTACCGCTGGTCGTGCGGGTGAACGGCGACTCCTGTGTCCCCTAGCATCGTCTCCGGTCGGGTCGTGGAGACCGTCAGGCACCACCTTCCGTCTTCCATCCGCTGGAGGGCGTCAGCACCGGCTTCCTTCGCCGCCTCTGCCGCGTCCGCAGCTTTCTCTGCCAGTGGATAGCGGAGGTTATGGAGCTTCCCCGGGGACTCAAACCTCTCGGCCTCCTCGTTGGAGAGCGCTGTCAAACAACGGGGGCACCAGTTGATGATGTACTCGCCCCGGTAGATGAGGCCCTTGTCGTAGAGTCGCACGAAGACCTCGCGTACAGCCCGCGAGAGCCCTGGATCCAGTGTGAACCTGGTCCTCTCCCAGTCACAGCTCACCCCAATCGCCCGAAGTTGGTCGAGGATCGTGCCGCCAGTCTCTTCGACGAACGACCAGACTCGTTTCACAAATGCCTCTCGGCCGATGTCGAAACGGGTCTTACCCTCGTCCGCAAGAAGCCGCTCCACCACGTTCTGCGTGGCAATCCCGGCGTGGTCTGTTCCGGGGACCCAGACCGCTCCTCTGCCCTGCATCCGCCTCCACCGGATTAGGACATCTTGGATCGTATTATTCAGCCCGTGACCCATGTGGAGTACCGCCGTGACGTTCGGCGGCGGGATAACAATCACATAGGGATCTAACCCCTCCTCGAGAATCCGGGAGGCGGGGAGGTGGAACGTGCCCCTTTCGACCGCACGGGCGTATAGCGGTCCTTCGATCGAACGGGGGTCCAATCGTGTTGGGAGGACTTCAGCCACCTTGTGCTCGGTTGGAGTCAGCAGGCCTGAGAGAGAGGGTCCCAGCTCTCATCGTGGAGGGCAGCCACTTTCTCGAACAGACTGGCCGGCAAAAAGAGGAACGCCTCCACTTCGACGGGTGAGGACTGGGCTTCGGATTGCTCGCGGACCTCGATGAGGGTCCACTCGTGTAAGCGCCCTCAGCGATACTCCCGAGCCGAGGACGAGCACGTCGAAAAGCCCCTGATAGAAGTCACTACTTTGAAACGCCGTGATCCTTTCCAAGCGATCTCTCCACCTCTGGGAATCGTTGTCCCCTGGTCACGTGCCCATATAAATGGAAGCGTGGAAGCATCTATCGCTGCCACAGCCGGCGCAAGGAGGCACTACCGACCTCCTCCTCTGTCCCCATTGTCACCTATATTTCTCGGATCAGGAGGAGCCCTCTCGGCCTCCAGGCGCTCCCGGATCGCCCTGGCTCGCTCCGCCCAGGTCTCTCGGATGATCGCAGTTGCCGCTCCGCGCGCAAGGTCATCTCGTATCAGCTGCCGTTCGGCAAGCGCCTCCCTGCGTCCGGGAGGAAGCGCGAAAGAGAATGGAAGCGGAATCGAGAAGTCCCCCAAATGAAGTCGTCCCGGAGACAGTCCCCAGCGGCGACCTTCGTCATCGGTGTAGGTCCAGTCCGTAGCTCGCTCAGACAAAGCCTCTGCAACCGCGATCGAGTCGTTCCAACTCTGGATCATCCCCTGCAAGAGGAGTTGAGCTCTCTCTTCGTCTGTTAACTGAGTGTAGTCGGGGTCCAGTGGTGCCCAAACACGCGGATCGATGATCCGGGGCCGTAGCTGCTCTGCCACCGTCAACCCCTCTTCGTCCTCCTCAGGCTCAGTTGCGGGTGTATCATCTCCCCCTGCAATCACTTCCAAGTCAGAAACTTCGGGCTGCAGAGATTCCTCCGGGGACTCCTCTGCGATCGCCTCCTGTGGCAACTCCGGGGGTTCCGGAAGCTCGACGATCTGGACGATTTGCGTTCCCTCGACAATCGGCTGCTGCGTGGCGGGCTCATTCCTTCGAGCCCGGGGCTCCAGGTCACCCAGCAGGAAGGGATAGAGCGCAACCAACAGAAGATGCAATACTGCGGATACCAGGAGTCCCGTATTTAACGCTCGTCGTTCCCGGCTGTAAGGTGAGATCAAGAGCCGGGGCGGACCGGGGGGAGACCGAGAACGCCATCCTGGAAGAATCATCGAGATTTGTAAACCGTGGGAAGAGGGCAGTTCCTACGGCGAGCGCACCTGACCTCCGCCTCCTACGGCTGAGGTTGTATGAGGACCCGCGCCAGTCTTTGGGGGTCGGGTTGGAGTTCGTCATTCCCCGCCGCCATCCCGCCAACGCTGAGCAGGTAGGCAATCACATCGACATACTCCTGCTCAGTCAGAGAGCTCGGATTGTCTTCCGGCATCGTCGCCCGCGAGTATTCGAACAGTGTGGCGAGCGATCTTCCCTCCCAGACGCGGAGGAACCTCGCCCGCGCCAGAGGAGGCGTGGAGCGCATATCCGGATCGTCCGGAGCGCCGTTCAATCTGCGGCCATGACATAAACCGCAGGCACCCTCGTAGACCTCCTCGCCACGAGTCGCCTGTGCGTCACTGAATACGCCATCCCAGACCGATGCCATTGGGCCGGATACCTCGAGTCCCCCGAGCCCCTCCAGCGCCGCGGTTACTTCTTCAGTGGTCACAGCGTTGAAGCCGTTCTCCCACGCGTTGCGGATGTAGTTTGCCAAGGCGGAGATTTCTTCCGCGGTCAGGGCGGGGAATGGAGGCATGCGCCTCCCACCCTGGTGGATGCTGCGGACAATCCGGACAGCGTCCCCGAGCCGGTCATTGCCGCTCAATGCCGGGAACGTGGGCGGATCCCCGAGGCCTGAGTCCCGGTGGCAAAGCGCGCAGTTCACCTGGTAGAGTTGCTCCCCTTGCCCGAATAGGCCCGGATCGATCCTCTGTTGTGCGACGGCAGCCGGGGCGATGACGAGCGCTAGACCCAGAGCACCTACGACAAGCTTCAAGACCACAAGCTTAGGTCCAGATATCGGCATCGGAGAGTTCCCGGTCCACAGCGAGTTCCGCCTTTATCGTAACGTTTGTCTTAATTTCGCCGTCGCTGCGGAAGGGGAAATACTTCTTACCAGAAACAAAGAGTCTGTACTCGCCTTTCGGAATCTTCACCTCCGCCACGCCCCGCTCGTCCGTGAAGGTCTTATACGGGTGAACAACAACCTTCGCACCCTTAACCGGGGTCTGACTTTCCATGTCTACGGCAACGACCATCAAGAGACATTCAGGTGCGGGTACGACTCTCACGCCAAAAGAGGCGACGGCCTCGGCGTGCGGGAGATGCAGATCGTCTGCCAGAGCCTTGGCTTCCCACGTATGAAGTCCATCCGTGTCAGGGGCGCTCAGCTCCACCTCCGCATAATAAAGCGCTGAGGTGGCGGGCCATGGCTCGCCACCGAATGTGACCGTCGCCCGCCTTTCCCCGTCTTGGTCGCGGACCTCGACCGTCCAACCGTCGGGCCGGCACTCGCCGGAGCAGTTGACCCCCAGCTTGACGCTGAACGTCTCGCCGCTTTCGATGGTCGACGGCACGTCCCATACGACGACACGCGTACTGTGCGGTTTGACCGTGAACGAAAACGGCGCCGACGTCTCCTCGCTCGAAGGGCCCGCGGTTGCAAGAGCCGGACAAACAGCCAGCCACGTGTAGGCCCCCGGCTCGACCGGCGCCTTCACCGCGAACTCGCTCGTCTCGTTGCTCTCACCGTCGAATTCGGTGAGCTCGGCGCGCTCCACCAAAGCGCCGTCTTGGTCCATGATTTGGAGGGCCTGTCCCCGCAGATCTGCGGCCGGGGAGCAAGAAGCCTTGGCCTTCAGAGTCATCTCGGCGCCGGCATCGACCTCACCAGACGACACCTCTACGCTAAAGGTCGGACCCTCACTGGAAATCAAGGGGACGACTAGCTGGAGGGCTCTTCGACGGCATGCGTGCCGGCGATGTAACCATGGACGTGACCTTTACCCAGGCCGTGCTTGTTGAACCCCCCCACGGCCTCGCCTCCCGCATAGAGACCGGGAATGACCTGACCTTGCATGTCCACGACCTGCTGCCGACCGTTGACCCGCAGACCGCCATAGGAATCATGCCAGATCACCATGATCGAGAGCGCATAGAACGGCGGGGTCGCGATGCGATTCATGGGGGCATCCTCGTGGCGCTCGAACTCGGGATCCTCACCGGCGTCCACATAGCTGTTCCAGGTCGCCACCGTCTCGGGCAGGTAACTCAGGGGCACCCGCTGGAACTCGTGGTCCGCCTCGATTTTCGCGGCCAACGCCTCAATGGTATCGGCTTGGAAGAAGTAGCCGTTGTCGGACACATAGGGGTAGCGTAGCTCCCACCCCGTACGCTCGACGGCATCCTGGTCGAAGACCGCCCAAAGCGGCCCCGAGTAGTAGTCCGGGGCCTCGGACCCCTCGTTCATTGCCAGAGCGGCATCGAGGCCGTGGTCGTAGTTGTACATCTCCCGGACCCACTCCTTGCGGCAGTTGCGCCAGTCGAGCGGCGTGTGCGCGAGCCCCCGCCCCGGGGCGCCACGGTCGCCCGGGTATGCGTTCAAACCAGGCCTTCGGGGAAGACGGACCTCGCTGAAGAAACGCTTCCCGACTTGGTTCACGGCGATGAACTCTTCGAAGCCGGCGTTACCGACGTTGACCCCGGCTGAGGTGCGGAAACCGAACGTCGGGTGCCCGGGCATCATGCTGGTATACGCCTCCCGTGTACCGAGGCGCGTCGTGATGTGGAACGTCGTGCCATACGAGAGGTTCTGTTGCATCCCCGCCAGGTTGGCGCCGACCTTCAATCCGGCAATGAGCGCTGCTGCGTCTTGACCTCCGGGGCCTTGCAAGGCCCGACCGCTCGTAGGGAACGCGGGTTCCCGCAAGCCGGGGTAGAACATGCCACGGACCTCGGGATTGCCGGCGTGACCACCGCTGGCGAGGACAACAGCCTGGCGGGCCCTGATTTTCACGGTTTCACGCCGCTCATCGATGTTGCCGTTTTGCCAAAAGCTCTGCAGGAGCTCGCCGGTGTCCGGGTGCTGCCGCGGCGAGTATCCGGCGGTGATCCCCAGAACTTTGCCCGAGAAAGGTTCCTCACGAACGATCTCGTCGAAACGGCGGTGCAGCATGAACTCGACGCCCTTCTCCCGGGCAGAGAACTCCAGCGACCGGGAGAGAGCCACACCGTTGCTTACGGCGTTGGGTCCGACAGAGCGACTCGCGTTGGTCATTTGCACCGGCGCGAATGGACTCGTGCGCTCGGGATCGGCGCGGCCCGCATCCTCCGCCGTGATGGTTCCCGCCCTGATGTCCGTCCTGTCGCCCAGCATGAGGAAGCATTGCGCCGCCCTCGCACGCGACAACCCTCCGCCGCCATGCGTGCCGCTGATCCGTGTGAACCGGACATAGTTATCCATCAGGAATTGCCGGGTGGCCGGACAGTTCTCGGCCCAAGCACGCACCAGCTCCCGTTCGTTGTACCGGTACGGGCTCTGGCCTTTGGGATCGACGACCGACCAATCGGTGATGTCTGTGAACAGGAGCTCGATGTTGTCATCGAGCTCTTCCGGGTCCTCGGAGGGATCTACGGTGACGAACCCCTCGTCGTCGCTCTCGCCCTTCATGTCTCTGAGCTGTACCGCGTCGCCTCCACCGAGCGAGACCCGGGCCCCGCTGTGCAACATCCTGCCACCGAGGTCGAAGTTCTGATCGACCACCAGCACACTGGCGCCGAGATCCCTCGCTCGAATGGCTGCGGTCAGGCCTGCGCACCCGCCACCCGCGATCACAACATCGGCTTCATAGTCCCAAACGGTTTGTTCGGCGCTACTCGCCCCGACTTGCGCTTGCGCCTCGTATGGCCCCAACAGGGCGCCGCCCGCACCCAGTCCGGCGGCAACCCCCGTCTTGACGAAATCTCGCCTGTTTAGACCCTTCTCGTTCTCAGGCTTTGGGTCGTTCCCCGGATGATCGTTCTTCGTTGCCATGTCTAGTCCTCCTAAACGACTAACTGAACGGCTCCTCGACGACATTCGTGCCGGCGATGTAACCATGGACGTGACCCTTACCCAGGCCATGCTTGTTGAACCCCCCCACAGCCTCGCCCCCCGCATAGAGACCAGGAATGACCTCGCCCTGCATGTCCACGACCTGCTGCTTGCCGTTGACCCGCAGGCCGCCACAGGAATCGTGCCAGGCCACCATGATCGAGAGCGCATAGAAGGGTGGTCTGGCGATGAGATTCATGGGGGCATCCTCATGGCGCTCGAACTCGGGATCCTCTCCGGCGTCCACATAGCCGTTCCAGGTGGCCACCGTCTCGGCGAGGTAACTCAGTGGTACCCGCTGGAACTCATGGTCCGCCGCAATCCTATCGGCCAAGTCCTCGATGGTATCGGCTTGGAAGGAGTAGCCGTTGTCGGACACATAGGGGTAACGCAGCTCCCACCCGTTACGGTCGACCGCAGCCTGATCGAAGACCGCCCAAAGCGGCCCCGAGTAGTAGTCGGGAGCCTCCGACCCCTCGTTCAGCGCAAGTGCGGCATCGAGGCCGTGGTCGTAGTTGTACATCTGCCGAACCCACTCCTTGCAAAGCCTTTCTTGACCTCCCGAATCCGGCCTAAGTCCAGAATTAAGCTTCACTGGCCCCGACACCGTAAGGCCAGGGCTGGCCTGAGCCTGCCCTCACGGAATTGCGGACTGCACCCACACCGGGAATGCACACCTCCACCTCGTCCCATGGCACTAGGGGGCCTATACCCGAGGGAGTCCCAGTTGCGATGAGGTCTCCCGGTTCCAGTGTCATCACACGGGAGATGTAGCTTACCAGCGTTTCGATTCCAAACACCACCTCCGAGAACTTCCCTTCTTGACGCAGTTTGCCATTGACACGGGTCTCAACCCGAAGACCTCCAATGTCCACCCCATCCAGCGGAACAGGAGATCCTGCGGCGCAGAAGGTGTCGAATCCCTTAGCACGCGTCCATTGATCATCAAGGTTCTGTATGTCTCGGCAGGTTACATCATTCAGGGGGAGCACACCCGAAAGGTAGTCCAGCGCTTCGTCCTCCCCTACGTGGCTGGCCCGTCTGCCCAACTGGAAGGCTACCTCACCCTCGAAGTCGACCCGGCCGGATCCGGGAGGGATCAGAATAGTGTCCCCTCCCGAGATGAGGGAGGAGGGGGGTTTCAGGAAGATCAGAGGCTCGTCCGGAGGTTCGCCGCCGAGTTCCAGGGCATGATCTACATAGTTCTTTCCGACGCAGATAATCTTACTGGGTAATGGGTTAAAATCAGTGGCCACTGGACTCCACCTCCATTTTTATCCGGAGCTTACCCGAGTAATCTATCCCTGCAGGATGGTCAGGCAACGGGGCCCTTCTCCGCGGTGCTCTCCTCGTAGAATTCCGTCAGGCGCCCTCTCACTTCTGCCCAAGGACCCTTGACGAGCGGCGCTGGAGGAAGGGCGCTTCGCAGGTCTCGTCCGTACGCTCGACTCAGGATTCTTGAGTCCAGAAGCAGAATTCCTCCACGATCCGTTTTCGAACGGACGAGCCGTCCAAACCCTTGCTTGAGTCGAAGCGCGGCAAGAGGAACTTGATAGGTATCGAAGGCTCTCTCTCCTCTGGCCTCGATTGCCTCCATTCGTGCCTGGGTGATCGGTTCGGTCGGAACCCGGAAGGGGATCTTTTGGAGAACGAGTCCCCGGAGAGGATCGCCCGGGACATCAACACCCTCCCAAAACGATGCTGTACCAAGCAGGATCCCGTTACCCGAATCAATGAACCGTCTAAGGAGGAGGGAGCGCGGCGCTTCACCGTGCACCAAGAGTGGCCAACGCAAGCCACTTACTCCCTCTCGCACAAGTCGAGCCACAGTACGCAACGCTCGATACGAGGTGAAGAGCACGAAAAGCCCTCCCAGGGTGATCTCGGCTAGCTCCATGACCACCCGGGCGGTGGCCTCCTGGAAAGGCAGGCCAGAGTCATGAGGGGGGAGATCGGTGGGCACGCAAAAAATTGTCTGCCTCTGATAGTCAAATGGCGAGGGAAGCAGAGTCTCGCTGACCGTAAGTGGCTCCTGAAAAGACTCTTCCAGCACGGGAACGCCGATGTCCTCGAAGGCAATCTCACTCAAGTGCGGGGGCACCGCTCCCCCTGTAAAACCCGTACCCTCAATCATATCGAGAACGGTCTCCGGCGATTCCAGTCCAAGCCGCCCACGCATGAAGCGAAATCCTCCCCCGGTCGCCAGGGTGGCCGAGGTTACCACGGTCGTATCGACCTTGTTGAAGAGCGCCTCTCGGAGGATCGCACCCGGCTCGACGGGGGCAGCGGCCAGGATCACGTTGCGGGCACTCCTCGTTGAACCACCCCTCCCTTCGATCCACCTGACCCACCTGTCTCGGTTCCCGTCCGGATCCAGAACCAGTCCCAGCCCCCTCTCATCCGCTTCCAACCGGCGCTCGATAGACTGGAGATCCAAAAGCCGCCCTTCGAGCTGACCGGAGAGGGAAACGTCATCTTCAATTCGAGTTCGAAGCCCCTCCAGCTGTCCCCGTAGGCGGGCAAAGCTCGACCGAAGTCCGTCGAGCAGTTCCAGGGTCTCAGGGTCATCTCCGGGATCTCGTGGATCGCCTCGGTCGAGACGCAAGGGCTCTTCCTGCTCAGCTGGCACACACGGTTCTATGGCTTGGAAAAACCGGATCAAGGCCTCCCTTGATCTGTCGAGAGCAGGACGCAAACGCTCGACAATACGCTGGAGCAGATGCTGGATCTCCCCCTTGTCAGGCGAGATCCACAGGACCTCTTCGACCGCCCGGAGCACTCCCTTCCCGTTCCGGTCCAACCGATCAAGCGTGCGGACCATACTCGTTCGGGTTATCTCTGTGCCGAGATGAAGCGTCGCGGCCTCCTCGACGTTGTGAGCTTCGTCCAACACAAGGTGACGATAGAGCGGGAGGACGGCGGACTGGGACCAGTTGTCCGATATCCGCCTGAGCGAGACATCCGCGAAAAGGAGAGCGTGATTTACAACTAAGACGTCGGCAGAGTTGGCATCTCTTCGGGCCTGTTGATAGAAGCACTCCTGAAAGTGGGGGCACTGAGTTCCCATGCAGATATCCCCATCAGAGCGTACTTCGTCCCAGACCTCCTCCGCGGGCAAGGTCGTTAGATCCGAGAGCGAACCATCTTTTGTTTTGCGACTCCATTCGACGAGCCCGCTCATTTCCGCAGCCCGATCGTTCTCGAAGAGAGTTGCTTCGGTCTGATTAGCTAGGAGGAGCCTCCGAATGGAGACATAGTTCCCCCGTCCCTTGACGAGGGACCAACGGAAGTCCCGTCCGAGGAGTTCCCGCACCAGGGGAAGGTCCTTGTTGACGAGCTGCTCCTGAAGGTTAATCGTGTTCGTCGAGACAACGCTCCGCTCCCCATTAGCTAGGGCCCACTCGACAGCAGGCAACAGGTAGGCGAGGGACTTTCCGGTGCCTGTGCTAGCCTCCACGATGGCCACGCCACCATGGTTGTACCGATTCGTGACCTCACGGAGCATCTCAATCTGTGCAGGGCGATGCTCATATCCACCGAAGAGCGTATGGAGGGCCCCTCCAGGTGCAAGATACGCTTCGATATCCACCTTATCGAGCTCGACGCGGGGGTGTGATGTGGGCGGCTCTACGACGACATAGAGAGTGCGAGCCTCGTTGTCGATAATCCCCGTTCCGAGCCCGGCTTCGTACACCCGAGCAGCGATGGTCAGATCGACCGGCGAGGGATCGAGAACTCCAGATGGATGGTTGTGGAGAAGGATCTCACCTTCGTTAGCGTCGACGGCTGCAGCCAGCACCGCACTGTGATTTCCCCGGGCCACGGGTCTGGGATTTAGGATCTGTCGATCCGAGGTCACCTCGGCCAGGAAGCAAACCTCTCTTCCGCCTGCGCGCTCGATCTCTTCCCGAATGGACTGTGCTGCAGAGGAGTCCAGGGTGAGGGGGAGTGCAGAGGATGTCAGGTTTTCAGAGGTCTGGGCCGAGCCGCCGGAAACAAGACGTTATTCAGGATGAGGCGGTATCCGGGCGAGTCAGCATGTATGTCGAGGTTGGTGGGCGGATCACCGATCTGGTGCTCGGGGTCCTCTGGATCATGACCCCCATAGAAAGTCCAGGTGCCTTGTCCCAAAGATCCATGAACGTACTTCGTCCATTCGCCTTCCTCAGCCAGTACGGTCACCCCAGGCTTGAGCCGCTCCTTACGGAACGATGTCGTGAGTCCGTAGAAGTCAGAGATCACCGATTCATGGCTCTGGACCAACATCGTCGGTACGGGATCAAGTTTCGCGGAGAACTCGAAAAGAGTAAAAAAACTTAGCGGTTGCCGATTGGCGGTGTTGACCAAATGAAAGTCGATGTCTGAGAACGCATTAACGGTAGGTCGGAGTTCTACCTGTGCCCCTAAGAAGGCGAATGCCCGCGACCAGTCCATACGCTCATTCGCATCGACATCTGGAGGGCGGCCACCCGCATAACTCGCACTGATGTCCGTCTCATGACTGGCCAGCGCTAAGTCGAGCGTTTCACTTGCGGAGCACATCGCGAAGAGGAACCCCCCCTCTTCCACGTAGCTTCGGATTTCCTCGGAGACGGCTCGTTTCAGATCCGGGACGTCAGAGAAGCCGAAGCGGGCAGTAACATCCCTATTTCGAGCGATTTCCTCCTGGAGCCAGTCCGCTCCCGCATACGTGAGATAGAACTTGGAGTACTGCCCAGTGAAGTCCTCATGATGAAGGTGAAGCCACTCGTATTGGGATAGATCGCCAGTAAGCACCTCCGGATCCCAGATGGTCTCGTATGAGATCTCCGCATAGGTCAGCGCCATCGTGACCGCATCGTCCCAAGGAGGGACATTCGGCGGCGTATAGATCGCAATCCTTGGGGCCGTCTCAAGGGGCACAGCCTCCATATTCTCGCCTTGGATGATTGACCGAATCTCAGCCAACTGGGCGCTCCCAATGGGCTCAAATGAGACCCCGCGGAAGGCCGCTTCCCGCCTTACCGCTTCAGAATCCGGAAGGAGGAAGGATCCACCCCGGTAGTTCAAGAGCCACTCGACGGTATCGCCTTGCTCCAGTGTCCAGTAGGTGAGGCCATAGGCCCGGAGGTGATTCCCCTGCGCACGATCCATGGGAACCAGGAGGTTTTGGCTAACGACAGGCTGCGGCAAACCGCACAGTGCTAGGATCAGCACTAAGGGGGTAATAACCCTGACACGTGATCCTATCATGTTTCGTCATCCCTGGAATTAGGGCTACCCCGGCCCCCATGCACTTCGTACAAACGTCGGGCCTCAGGTGCCAATGGGTGTTGAGGTGCCCCAACGATCAGCTCTTCCAAAAGCCGCATTCCATCCTCCATCCTATCTCCTCCCCTGAGAAACCAGCCGGCCTGCAGAAACCGAACCTCAGTCGCTTCCGGAGCGTCTGGATATTCCTCTAAGAGGTTGGCACGAATCTCTCCGGCTCGCCCCTCATCTTCCATTCCAGCCAGATGTGCAGCGAGGGCGAGTAACGGAGCCCGATCAGTCACAGGCACTGCTCTCAACCCTTCCATGACCACTTCGGATCCGGAGAGACCTTTTGATTCCGCTCCCATCCCTACAGCACGTATGGCCTCAGGCGCAGCAGACACATCCACTTCCTCGATCACGCTGAGGAGTTGCACCCAGATCGTAGCTTCCCTGCTAGGTAAAGCCATAATGCGAGTCAGGATCGCCTCACGAACACGCTCCATACCTCCTTCCTGTTCCACCCACAAAGCCAAATCCTGGACGGACGGGAGACTGTCTGCCCTCACCTCACCGGAAGTGCTAGCAGGTACGGCCGATTGGGCTACACCTGGCTCGAAACCAGACGCCGTCCTCACCAATATGAGGATGACTACCAACCCTGCCCGTGAAATCATCGTCCGCCCTCAGTCGCTCGGCGGCGGTTTACGCGCTCAAAATAGTCGAGGACAAGGCGACGTTGAGCTGGGCTGAGCATCCCCAGTTCGACCATTGTGGGGAGCGGAAGGGCCAGAGGATTCAAGAGCGCTTCGGGAAGCGCGGTCACGGCTCGTCTGGGCACGGCTTCCGCTGACGTTGCCTCGCGCTCCTCCGTGGGGGCGTCCTGCTCCAGGGTACGGCCGGCAGAAAGTAACCGCTCGAGAAAATCCTCCTGCCGCCCAAGTGTCGTAGCGTCTAGCCGGCCCTGCCTGAGTTCCTCCGCGATCTCTTCGCTCTCGTCCGCAAGTGCATCGAGGTTATTTCGGGTCCGGCCCGGCCCGGGGCGGCGACCCAATTCCTGAAGGATAGCCGCGATCCCTTGCTGACCAGACACCAAGTCTTCGAGTTCTATATCAGACGGCGTACCGCCCTGATCCGACTCCTGGGAAAGCTGGCTGCCTTGCTCATTCAGGCTAGCTTGCTGATCTCCGAGTGATGACAGTTCCTCACTTATATCCGTTGATGCTGTGCTCTGTGAATCCTCTCCTCCCTGCCCTAACCCCTCCAATGCAGCAAGTGCTACTTGATTCATCGCCGCCTGAGCGGCATCGGCCAAACCTTCAGAATCCGGCTGGGAGCCATTACGAGCCATTGCGTCGACAGTCTGGCCGACCGCCTCCTGGGAAGCCGCGATCGCCTCTGACAGTGAACTCGCCAGATCGGGCTGCTCTTGCGTTGCCTCGGCTAGCTCTGACGCTAGATTCTGCAGCCCCTCCATTATCGCTAACTCCTCGTCTTCAAAGTCCCCTCGTTCGCCCGGAGGCGCATTCTGTAAGTCTTCACGGAGCTGGCCCTGACGCCGAGCAAGAGCAAGCGCATCCTGTGCACCTCGGCGAAGCCCCTCCTGCATTTCTTCTTCTGGGTTCTCAGCAAACCCGGAACTAGTTTCTTCCAATTGTTGGACGGCAGACTGGAGCGACTCTTGGGCCTCACTCGCCTGCTGCGCAGCCTCCTCGCGGTCTCCCACCTGGCTCGACTCGGCTGCGCTGGTCATCGCCTCTCTCGCCTCGCCAAGTTCGCGGCGAGCGGCCTCAGTCTGATCCGCCGCTTCTGAGTTGCCACTGGTGGACAACTCCTCTCCCAGGTCGGAGAGTTGCTCCTCTACGGCAGCAGTACGCTCTGCCTGCTCTCGCTGCGCTTCCTCCCCTTCCCCTTGGGCCATTTGCTCCACCAGAGCCTCTTGAGTCTGCAGGAGCGAGCGGACCTGCTCTTCAGCACCCCGCAACCCTTCTTCGATCGCGCTTCTCCGGAGTTGCTCAAGAGCCTGCTCCAGTCGCACTTGGAGGTCCTCCTGCCGTTGGGCCAGTTCCTCGAGGAGCTGCGTCGGTGCTTCCTGCAGCTCTCCCTGTCGGAACCCCTCCTGCAACTCCTCCAGTCGGTCCCGAGCCTCGGGGCCGAGAACCTTCTCCAGCAAGCTTTCCAACTCCTCGATCCGCTCACGAAGATCGGCGTCCTCGTTATCCCGCTCAGCCATCTCCGCTAGTGCCCCACTCGCCTCCTCCAGCCCGCTCGTGATCTGGTCGAGCTCTGCCGCAAGATCTTCTTGCCGCTCCAGCGCCTGCCGAAGCTCCTCTCGATCCTGGAAGGCATCAAGCTCGTCACGGTCGCCATCGGCTTGCTGCGAGCCGAAACGACTCTGGCGCTCCAAGTTCCTCAACTCAGCTGTCTCCCGTGACACCCGATCCAAGAGTTCCTCCGTACGGGAGGTGACATCCTCGATTCGCTCGCGGGCAGCTTCTCTCACTTCCGTGGTCGCCGGCATTGCTAGACGGTAGGTGATTGTCTCCACTACCTGGCCCACCGGAGCGTTATCGGAGACCCTCGCCTTGAGAAGGATCGCGTCTCCTGGACGAATCCCCCATGCGGAGAAATCCAACATTGGGCGGAGAGTGACCTGCGCCAAATTCCCCGTCGCTATGTGATCCACCCCAACCACGTCTTCCTCCCCCGGCCGCTGGTGCACCGACTCTACCTCGGCCCAGGCTATTCCGTAGTCGTCACTCGCCTCGAGCAAGAGCGGGACCCGGAGCGACAGCGGCAGCTCGCCGTCCGCTCCCGGTACAGGGAGAGAGAGCTCAGGCACGGCATCAGGAATCACCTCCAGGTCCAGCGTTTGAGGCAGAATTGCACCCTCCTGTCCGCTCTCCACGGCCCATGTGATCAGCTCGGACCTCGTGGGACGCCAGCGCCCAAAGAAACGTCCATCCTCGACGGACAGCCGGATCGCAACCTGACCTCCCTCCCCTAGGAGCAGGACCTCCGAGCCCTGACCTTCCACCCGTCCTGCCAAGCTGATTACCGTTCCCTCGGGAACACTGAGCCACGCGGGCACACGCCGGAAGCTTTCGGAAGGCAGCCGGGTGTACGGAGGATACTCAACGTCCAGTGCGAGGCTGGACAGAAAAGAAGGATCGGACGGCAGGAGAGTACTCACTGGAGTCATAGCGCCATCAGGACTAGAAGCCCAATAGCGGACCTCCACCTCGAGCTCCGGGAGGAAGGTCTCCGCCCGACCGTCGACAACCACGAGGCTCCGTTCCTGAAGGATGTCCCCAATGGCTTGCCAGTGCACCCAGACCGAGTCTCGGCCCTCTGCACCCACTTCCACCCTGGGAGATTCGCCGCGGGGGAGCTGACCGTCACCTGGGAAGAGCTCGAGTGGCGGAAGGGGCTCGGGGGTAAGAAGCTCCACTGAGCGGGCTAATCCCGCCCAGGCCGTCCGAGTTCGGTCAGGAGTGAGAGCTACGAATGCGACAAGAAGAGCCACAACCACTCCAGTCCCCACTGCGCTGACTCGAAACAGCCTAACAAGTTTCTTCCCCGGGTTTCCCGCGAGGCGATCTACCCCACCGCTGAGGCGGAGGAGGAGCGCGCGTTCCCCGGCACGGGCAAGAGAGGAAGACATGCCCTGTGGAACCGAGCGCGCCAGCTCCGCCTGAGCCCTAACCAATCCTTCCGGCAATCTTACGATCTTCTCAATCTGGTTAGCGAGGCTGACCTCCGAGGTAGACCTACGCAGGTGTACGAGAACCCATCCAAAAAGCGTCCCAGCCATGACTCCGCCCACGATGAGCAGAAATAGGGGAACCACGGTGCCTGGCCTCCAGCCATCTGAGCCCACAAGAAGCCATGCCAGCACCAGGATTCCACCAACTACTGTTACGGAGCCGAATCCAAGGGCAGTTCCCGCGATCCTGCGGAGATACCGGCGGATCGCGTGAATCACACTGGTGAGGGAGAGCGGGGGCTGCTTCACGGAGCTTGCCGGGTCAGTGCATACACGAACAGATTCACGCCCATCCTGAGCGCTTGCTCCCTCATCTCCGGTGGGTCGTCGTGTACATCCGGGTCCTCCCACCCATTTCCCAGATCAGACTCGTGGCTATAGAAGACAACCAAACGACCCTCGTAGAAGATCCCCCATGCCTCCGGAGGCTCGCCGTCATGCTCGTGAATCTTCGGTAGGCCATCGGGAAACTCATAGAACACCTGGAATACGGGATGATCCCCGGGGATTTCAACCAGCGACCGGTCGGGGAAGAGCACTGCCATCTCTCGCCGGAAGGCCTCGTCGAGACCATAGTTGTCATCTGCGTGGAGGAATCCCCCAGCCTCCAAATAGCCTCTTAGGGCTTCTCGCTCTTGGTTGTTGAAGGCGATGTTCCCATGACCTGTAAGATAGAGAAACGGATAATCCCTGAGCGCCGGATCCAGAGGGGTTACGACAACTTCGCGCTCGGCCACCGGAAACCCCGTTCGTTCGCGGATAGCCGCGAGGAGGTTCGCGATCGCTGATGGTCCCGCATACCAGTCCCCTCCCCCACCGTATTGCAGTCGAGCGACAGTCGGTTCTATAGCGAGGGGCCAATAATGCTCTCCCACCGATCTCGATCCCTGATATTGGAGCACGCCCGTTGCGCCCGCCTCCACATTGGGAAGCAACGCGAGAACGATTGAGAATCCGACTGAAAGCCTCATCAGGCATCTACGCCTTGATCGGGTGACCGGTCCGGATCCAATCCCCTACCCAGGGCTGCACGACCCTCTGAGGACTCTGGAATAGGGAGCATGCTAAGCACGAGCTCGTAGGCCCGGTTCCTAGTAATGTTCAGCCGGGAAGCTAATTCTCGCGCTGTCCGGCTCGGCGAGGTCCCCATGTTCAGCAGCTTCTTCGCGAGCACATGCCCCTCTTCCTCATCCACGAAGACCCGGGATACATCTTCCTCACTAGGAGCAATCACGACCGTTACTTCACCGCGGACCTTCCCTTCGGCTGTGTAGTATCGGGCCAACGCTTCGAGGGTTCCCCTTCGGAAATCCTCATAAAGCTTCGTCATCTCGCGTGCCACGATCGCCCTTCGGGTACTCCCACATCGCTCAGCCAGCCCCGAAAGAAGGGCAGCCAGTCGTTCTGGAGATTCGAATAAGACGATCGTATCGCGAGCCTCCGCGACTCGTTCGAAGCACCGCACCCTCTCCTTTCCCTTGCGAGGAACGAAACCAAGGAAGCTGAAGGGAACCGTAGGAAAACCGGAACCAACCAACGCAGAAAGTACGGCAGAGGGACCAGGGACAGGGACCACCTGATGCCCTTCGGCCAGAGCCCTGCGGACGAGGCGCTCCCCTGGATCCGAGACCAGCGGAGTCCCTGCATCCGAGACAAGTGCCAGACTGCCCCCCTTCTTGCCCAAACTTGAGAGTGCCTTCCCCAAACGAGCCTCTTCGTTGTGAGCGTGCAGTGATACGAGAGGGGTCAGCAACTCGAAGTGGCGCATAAGCCGCCGTGTGCGGCGGGTGTCTTCCGCCAGAACAGAGTCGACTTCGCCAAGAATCCGAACAGCTCTGGCGGAGAGATCTTCCAGATTTCCGATTGGTGTGCTCACCAAGTAGAGCGTCCCCACACTCGCCTTCCCAAATGGAATTGTGACCACCCCCACAGTGCGATACACTCTACGGGAAAGCCAGAGTATGCCATCAGCTACCTTCTAGGAGGTGCTCTTGGATCTTACTCTGTAAGTGGGGCTTGGGCACGACACCCACGACGGTGTCTATGTGTTTTCCATCCTTGAAAAAGTAAATTGCTGGAATCGACCGGATTCCGAATCTACTTGTGGTACTGGGGTTATGGTCTACGTCTAATTTCCCTACCACGACTCCCTTTCCCGCGTACTCAATGGCCAATTCATCGATGGTCGGTGCCATTTGCACACAAGGCCCACACCACTCTGCCCAGAAATCAACTATCGCCAGGCCCACCGCTCCTTCTATTTTCTCCGTGAAGTTATCGTCCGTCACCGTCACCGCGTTGCCTTGCTCAGCCATGCTCCGGATCTCCCTTTTCTTTTACGTTTCGGTTCCCCACGCTACTGCTCATCGATGATTGCCTTCTCGCTGGATCACATAGGAATCGTCACCGGATCGATTTCCGACGCTGCTGGCGATTACGAGCTCCTCACGGGTGCACCATGTTCCCCGATCGAGTCTCTTCCCAAATATGGTGCCAATGTGGCGTTCGTCGGTCAGATCGAGCTGATCGAGCCGCTCGACGCAGAGAGCACCATCGGCCAGTTTCTGTCATGTCACAGCCCTGGTTTGCACCACCTCGCCTATCGAGTCCCGGACATCCGAGTCTTACTTGAGACACTGCGCGACCAAGGCCTCAAACTCATCGACGACAAGCCAAAACTCGGCGCCCGGGGCCACCTGGTTACTTTTGTTCACCCCCACAGCGCGGGAGGAGTACTCTGGGAGTTGGTCGAGGGGTAACATCCACTCACAGCAGTCTTCTTCTCCAGACCAATTCTCCTCCAAGAGCCAGTGTCTATCCGGGGTCCGGACAACCACGAAGGGAACGTCCGCGACCTAGAATGTCCAGGGCAAATCCGGCGGCTCGGACTGCCCTGCCATCCTTTCCCGAGTTCCTGCACGTACTCCTGCCAATCGGTGTCCTCCACGATCCTCGGAGACTGAACGATGTCCTGGTTCGCATCTCGACCCATCCGAATCTCCTGCCCCTCACTGATAAACAGAGATCCCCTCGCCCCAGTGACGGAGGAAATCGCACAACCGAGGACCCACGCTATAAGGACACTTAGGCCGAAGAAACCAGTCGGTGTGGAAGGGAGAAGCCTTTTAGGCACGGAGGCGTGGTGCTGATTCGAGTTAGAAGGCTGTTGAAGAAGTACAGTGGGTATCGAGCAGGGGTCTTGAAAGGTTCAGACAAGAAAGAATGATGATTGCGATGCCAAAGTACCGAAGAGGAGTTCTGACGCCAGATCAGCCCTCTGCCCCCTTGAGCCCTCCGGGTTATGGCGGTACGGCGCCATCTCCAGCGTTGGCGTTCCTCTAGGTGGCGTATGTCTATGCGTTGCCTTCCAGCGGTTGACGGTCTCGTTTTGCTCGACTAGGAGCACCGCCTTGCATCTGGCACCATGGCCCTTGTAACAAGACCCGTTCTAATTTTTCAACAGCCTTCTTAAAGTGTCCGCGTAGGGGACCTGTCGCTCGCAGGGAATCCACAAGCTATTTTACGTTATCAAGACCCTGAACCCGTGAGAGGCCTCTCGCCTTCCATGCTCATCTCACAAAGTCTCCCGTGACGACCCGGACTCTAAACAGCCAGACGAACCCGAGTGGCTGGAAGCGGAGCCCTCGATCGGTGGCGGCGATTGCGCTTGTACTGTCGCTTTGCTCATGCAGCGGCGGAACACCCTCAGCTGGATCGAATCCAACCATCAACTCTGAAAGCTTCGTGAAGGTGATGGTTCAATTGAGGCATTCCGCCCTCCTACATTCCTCAGAGTACCTACCAGAGGGGGAACAGGAACGAATCCTCAAGGAGAACGATCTGGTGGCGAACGACCTGAGAAGATTCGTCGAAATCCACGGGATGGACGTACCTCTCATGGCCAGTCTGTGGGAGGAAATAGACCAGAAAGTCAATGAGGCTCAAGCACTAAGAGCACCCTGAAGTTCAGTCCGATTACGATGACGTCACGCTCCCCGACGAAAACTCCAAGAGGGCCTTCCGCCTGCCCTAGAACTCCACCCATGTCAGTGTGTTCACTCCCGATCGACTTCATTCCCACTCGATCGTAGCCGGCGGCTTTGAGCTGACATCGTACGTTACCCTGTTCACACCATGGACCTCATTGATGATCCGCGTCGAAATCCTCCCTAGGATCTCGTGGGGGAATTGGTACCAATCGGCCGTCATCCCATCGCGAGAGGTCACTGCTCTCAGCGTGATCACATGCTCATAGGTGCGAGAGTCACCCATCACCCCGACCGACCGGACCGGGAGCAGCACCGCGAACGCCTGCCAAATATCGTCGTAAAGACCCGCTTCACGAATCTCCTCTAGGTAAATCGCATCAGCTTCCCTCAAGATAACCAGTCGGTCCTCGGAGACAGTTCCCAGCACCCGGATAGCGAGTCCCGGGCCGGGAAACGGATGCCGACCTACGAACTCCTCAGGTAATCCCAACTCCCTCCCCACATTTCGAACCTCGTCTTTGAAGAGTTCCCGGAGTGGCTCGATGAGCTCGAAGGGCATCTCTTCCGGCAACCCACCCACATTGTGATGTGTCTTGATCGTTACCGATGGTCCACCAGTCGAAACAGATTCGATCATGTCGGGATATAGGGTGCCCTGAACCAGAAAACGAGCTCCCGTTTCCGCCTCCTGTGCGGTCCGTTCGAAGACACGGATGAAGGCATTTCCAATAATCCGTCTTTTCTCTTCTGGCTCGGTAATCCCTGAAAGGCCGGAGAGGAACTCGTCGGAGGCGTCAACAACTATCAGCCGAATCCCTATGTGCCGCCTAAAAGCCAGCTCCACCCCTTCGCGTTCCTCTTTTCTGAGCAGGCCATTGTCTACAAAAATACATGTCAGCCGGTCGCCGATCGCCCGATGTACGAGCACGGCAGCCACGGAGGAATCGACTCCTCCAGACAGCCCACAGATGACGGAGGCCTCTCCCACACGTTCTCGGATTCTCCCGACTGACTCGTCGATGAAGGTCCCAGGGGTCCACGTGGGGCGACAGCCCGCCACTCGGAAGAGGAAATTGGAGATAATCTCCTCACCCCTGGTTGTGTGAGCCACCTCAGGGTGAAACTGGACTCCGAATATGCTGCGATCCTCAGCCCGGAACGCAGCTACTGGGAGGGTGGTCGTCGAGGCGATTGAACGATAGCCGGGAGGAGGAGTGTCAACGTGATCGCCGTGGGAGCACCAGACCCGGGTGGTGTCACGTCCCTCGAACCCCCAGAAAAGATCGTCGGAATCGAGCACGGTCAGATCGGCTGGTCCGTACTCCCTCTGCCCGGCCTGCACATTACCCCTTTCCAGCTTCGCGATGAGCTGCATCCCGTAACAGATCCCCAGGATCGGAATCCCCTCGGATAGGAGTTCGCTGTCCATCGAGGGAACACCTTCATCGTACACGGACGCGGGCCCACCCGAGAGGATGATCCCCCGAGGACCCCATTCGCGAATCCAAGCAAGCGAGCGAGTTGGCGGGTGGATCTCGCAAAACACATTCTCTTCGCGGATCCGCCGCGCAATGAGCTGTGTGTATTGGGATCCACAGTCAATAATCAACACACGATCATGCAGCTGAGTCATAGCTGGCTAGCCGGGGTCCCCAACATCCGCATCGTGCTGCGAAACCGGTATCTCCTCACCCCGCATCAGGTCATCTGTCGTTTCCCGGTGCCGGATCAAGATCGCCTCTCCACTCTCGATCAGTACCTCAGCTGGACGCCGTCTGGCGTTGTAGTTAGAGGCCATCGAGAACCCATATGCACCAGCGGTCTCGACCATCAAGACGTCCCCAGGCTCAGGGAGTGCGATCTCACGGTCTCGAGCCAGGAAGTCTCCTGTCTCGCAGACCGGGCCCACGATATCAGCCATCACTGTCGGTGCTTCCTTTCGCAGACGCACGGGGGTAATCCGGTGGAATCCTCCGTAGTAAGAGGGTCGCAGCAACTCCGTCATACCTCCATCCGTGATCACGAACGTCTTCCCGACATTCCGTTTCGTGTAAAGGACGCGCGTCAGGAGTATCCCGGCTTCTCCGACAATGGACCGACCGGGCTCGAGAATGAGGCGAAGTCCCCTTTCCCGGAGGCGAGGAGAGACCTCAGACGCCAGCCCCTCCAGATCGAGACCTGCCTCCCCGTCGTACCCGATGCCGAACCCTCCGCCTAGGTCGACGTAGTCAATCCCAACCCCAGCCTTCGTCAACCGATCCACCATCCCGAGCACCGTATCCAGTGCTCGAACATACGGAGCAATCTCGACGATTTGAGAGCCAATATGAACGCCGACCCCCAGAAAATCGAGGTGGGGATCATCGGCCCAGGATTGGTACAGTGACTCTGCCTGGAAGATCGGGATCCCGAATTTGGATGCCGCATGACCTGTCCGCGTGTACTCGTGCGGGGTCGGAGGATCGACGTCCGGGTTCACCCGAAGGCTGACCGGGGCAGAGACCTCTAATCTGTCTGCCACCCTGCTCAATAGCTCGAGTTCGTCTGAACTTTCCACATGGAAGGCGTAGATGCCGGCATTTAGGCCCGCAATCAACTCTTCTTCGGTCTTCCCCACTCCCGAAAATACTACACGGTCTGAGGGAATACCCGCCCGCAGCACCCGACGCAGCTCGCCAAGGGAAACGATGTCAGCTCCCGCCCCAAGAGCGCCGACTCGGTTCAATAGCGCCAGCGATCCGTTCGCCTTCACCGAGTAAGCGAGAAGAAGAGGGGAACCCTCGAACGCCGAAACGAAGCGGCCAACTCGATCCTCGATGGCCCGAAGGTCGTATACGTAGAGCGGTGTACCGAATCTCTCCGCCATTCCCTCAAGCGAGAGGCCTCGGCAGGTAAGCACTCCCCCCAACTGCTGGAGTCCGGAGTTCAATACGACTTTGCCCAGACGACCTCCATCGCGGCCTCTCCTCCACCGATGCAGCGCTTCGGTGGAGTCTCAGAACGGAAATCAGGATCGGGAATGCACCGGAGCGTGCTACCCGTCTCAGCCTTCACCCTCATCTCAACTTCCGGATCACCGCTCCACCCGGTGTACGCGAATCCCCCAGGACCATCCAGGATCTCAGTCAACTCATCCCAACTATTGACCCCCCGGTGAGAGTGGGCATCTCTTCTGGCTCGGGCTTGATCGAGAAGCTGGCTCTGGAACGCATCCAACCGGTCAGGAAGCTCGTCTTCCGCCTGAGCCTGTGGGAGAAACTCTTTTCGCTCCTCTTCCTCCGCCCGAACTCGCTTCACCATCACGACCTGGCCACTTTCGAGATCGCGAGGACCGATCTCCATGCGGAACGGGACTCCTTTGCGTTCCCATTCGTAGAACTTCGCACCCGGATTCAGATGATCGCGGTCGTCCACTCTGGTCCGCACCCCGACGGCCTTCAGACGATCCCGCATCTCATACGCCTTTCCTACCACCCCTGATCTCTGCTCGTCATTTCGATGGATAGGGACTATCACAACCTGGGTTGGAGCGATCCACGGGGGAACCACGATACCACTGTCGTCTCCGTGGGCCATCACCATCCCTCCGATGAGCCGGGTAGATACTCCCCATGAGGTATTCCAGGCGTACTCTTCTATTCCCTCCTCACTCTGGAAGGTGAAGTCGAACTGCTTAGAGAAATTCTGTCCCAGGTCGTGAGAGGTGCCTGCCTGCAGGGCCCTGCGATCCTGCATCATGGCCTCACAGGTGTACGTTTGGACTGCACCCGCGAACCTCTCGGCATCGGACTTGATCCCGGTGATGACGGGTAGCGCAATCCACTTCTCCATGAACGTCCGATAGATCCCCAGTATTTTGAGTGCCTCTTCGAGCGCCTCTTCCTCGGTGGCGTGCGCGGTATGGCCCTCCTGCCATAGGAATTCCGTGGTCCTCAGGAAGGGACGAGGCCGGAGTTCCCACCGCATGACATTCGCCCACTGGTTGATCAATACAGGGAGGTCCCGGTAGGACTGGACCCACTTCGCATACATCGAATAGATGATGGTCTCCGAGGTGGGCCGGACCACGAGCGGCTCCTCCAGCTTTTTTCCGCCAGCATGCGTAACTACAGCCAACTCAGGCCTGAATCCCTTCACATGCTCCTTCTCACGCTCGATGAAGCTCATTGGGATCAGGAGAGGAAAATACGCGTTCTCGTGCCCGGCCTCCTTTAACATTTGATCCAACGCTCGCTGCATGTTCTCCCAGATTGCATAGCCCCAAGGGCGAATCACCATACTCCCACGAACCGGCGAGTGATCCGACAACTCTGCACGCTGCACGACCTCGTTATACCATGCGCTAAAGTCCTCCGACCGAGGGGTGAGAGCCTTTTCTTTCGACATTGCTTATCCGTTGTCCATCTGTTTTTCACCAGGCCCAACCGGAGGATTTCGGCGCTCAAGGCAATCGCGCCCAAAAACGAGCAAGCCCGGAATGATCAAGAGGATGAGAGAGATCAGCGCCCAGGTGAGCCTGAAAGGCAGGACTGTCCCAACGCTGAGGATATATGCAGCCACTCCACCTCCTGCCAGAGCGAGGAGGAAGACTGCCGCAAAGATGACGTACTCGAGCACACTTAGCCGACGGATTGCCCGCTCCATCTCTTCCCTGGTGCCCTCAAATCCGTTCCCTGTCCCCACCGCGCTAATCCGTACTCTTGTGATCAATCTCCATGGCCACGGTCTCCAACTCGGAAGCAACCATCAGTTGCTCCAGTGGAATCTCCCTCTCTCCGCCGCTCGCCATGTCACGGATGACGGCGACCCCTCTCTCCACTTCGTCCGGCCCTAGGACGATAACCAAGCTAGCTCCCACGGATGCCGCAGAGGAGAACTGCTTCCTGACCGACCGGGAGCCTAGGGAATAGACCACACTCCTGCCGCGCTTGCGTTGCGCACTTGCAATCCGCCTCGCAAGTCCTCCCTGGCCTTCTCCAATCACAACGATAAAGTAATCCACCTGCCGTTGGTACTCAGGAGCCTTACCGCTCTCTCTAAGGATTTCGCCCAGAACAACGTCTCCCATGCCGAATCCAACCGCGGGGAGCGGGTCACCCCCAACATACTCAAGAAGGTGGTCGTAGCGCCCTCCTCCACAGATCGCTCTCAACTCCCCGCGCCGGTCGAAGACCTCGAAGACGATCCCTGTGTAATAGGCAAGGCCTCGAACTATCGTGAGGTCGAACTCTACGAACTCTGAGAACCCGAGTTCCTCTAGGATCGTCAGGTACTGACGGATATCTGAGAGGCGATCGGCCACGGCGTCTACATGGCCGAAAGCACTTTCAATACAATCAATATGGGGTCGTTCTAACACGTACAACACTTGTTCCGCATGTTCTTTAGATAGTCCCACATCATCCTTATTTTGAAGCCACTCTAGAACTCGCTCTCGGGGCTTCTTCTCCATCCTGTCGACAACCCTGAATGCAGCCTCCAGTTGCTCCTCTTGGACACCTACTGAACGGAGTACTTCCGACAGCAACACCCTGTCGGACACGCGAGCACAAACGTGGGCCGCGTCCAGGCCTAGTTCCCTCAAGCCGTCAATGGCCACGGCAAGAACCTCCGCGTCACCTTCGACCCCACCTTCCCCAACCAGGTCCACATTCCACTGAAAGTGCTCCCGGAGTCGTCCTCGCTGTTGTCGTTCATATCGAAACAATTGAGGTATCGAAAACCAGCGAATCGGTTTCGCCATCGCACGGCCGCCGCCGCCGATAATCCTGGCCAACGACGGAGTCATCTCAGGACGAAGGGCCACATGTCTATCACCCTTGTCGGTGAACTCATAAAGCTGCCCCACGATCTCGTCTCCGCTCTTGGCTCTGTACAATTCGAGTGTTTCCAGGGGAGGCCCATCATACTCCACAAAGCCGTAGCGCCGGGAAACCCGGCGCCAGGCATCGAAAATATGGTTTCGAAGAGCTAGATCTTCCGGGAGAAAGTCTCGAAATCCCGGAAGTTTCACGTGCTTCCTAAACTCTGACATGGCGCGAATCTACCCGGAGTCAAACGGCACGGGCAAGGCTTCCAAAGGGATCCTTCCTAGGCAAGTCAGGCATTCTCCAACGGTATACGCGGAGCCGGTCACGACAACGGTTCCAGACGGTCCAGTCCTCGTGCGAGCCACCTCCATCGCTGCCCCAACCCCCGCGCTCAGGGACACGCGATCCGGCGACAAAGTCTGGGCTGCTATCTCAGGCTCCCAAGAGCGAGCTTTCGGTGCGGAACTCACGGTTGTAAGGATCACCGCGTCAAGAACACTGTCCAGTTCCCTCAGCATTTCCTTCCATGGCTTATCGTCGAGGATCCCGACCACTCCTATAAGGGGCCGGGATGGGTTCACCTCCTCAATAGTCCTTACGAGAGCTCGAACCCCGTCGAGGTTGTGGGCGATATCCAGGATCCAGGTTCGGCCTCTCTCACGCTCGACCTGGAATCGGCCAGGAACCCGGGTCCGGTTCACCCCTTGCTTCACGGCCCGTGCTGAGACCGGCAGTCGGGGAGGAAGGGCCTCGAGGGCGTGCACGGCTAGAGCCAGGTTGCGCAGCTGATGTCGTCCAATGAGTGGAGAGTCCAGATCAAGCGCACCCCAGCGTTTAGTAACGAGGCGGAGCACAACTCCATCCAGCTGCACCCGACCCTCTGGCGGAGGCACCTTATGCAGCAGCGCTTCTCGCAGCGCAGCCTCTTCGGTCAAGACGGCAAACGCGGCAGGATCGTCCGTGGCAGTGAAAACAGGGATGCCAGGCTTCAAGATCCCCGCCTTTTCCCTCGCGATAGCCTCTTGGGTCTCTCCTAAGATGCCAGCATGATCAACTCCGACATTCGTGATCGCAGTCAGGACCGGATTGACCACGTTCGTCGCATCGAGCCGCCCCCCCATGCCTACTTCAACCACCACTACCTCAGCTCCGAATCGAGAGAAGGCGAGGAAGGCCAACGCTGTGGCCGCCTCGAAGAAGGACGGAGCTTCGCGAACGAGCAGAGGGCGGAGATCACGCGACCATTCTTCGAGAAGCTCATCGGGCAGGGGGCGTCCATCGACGAGAATCCTTTCCCGGAAGGAGACCAGGTGAGGAGAGGTGTAGAGACCGGTCCGGAACCCAGCTGCCTGCAGAATCTCAGCCCAGATCCGAGCGACTGACCCCTTCCCGTTGGTTCCTCCAACATGGAGGACGGGATAGTCGAGTTGGGGATCGCCCAGGGAGGCCAGAGTGCGCTCGGTGCGCTCCAGGCCCCACTTCACATCACCTGGCAAGCCTGGAAAGATACGAGCCGCCAACGGATCATTCTCCGGCAGCCCGAACGCGATCGCTGAAGTCAGGCGCTCCTGCGCCCCGTGGCTCACCCGGTGTCTTCCGGAATGTCAGCGAACATGTATCGGAGGAGTCGGACCGTCGTCTCCCTGAGCTCCCGACGATTGACTACTCGATCCACAAAGCCGTGTTCAAGCAGGGTTTCGGAACGCTGGAAGCTGTCGGGAAGTTCCTGCTTGATGGTCTCTTTTATGACCCTTGGTCCCGCCAGGCCAATGAGGGCTTTCGGCTCGGCAAGATTCACATCTCCAAGCATGGAGAAGGATGCGGTCACGCCTCCGGTCGTGGGGTCCGTAAGAATGCTGATAAATGGGACGCCCGCCTCGTGGAGCTGTGCAAGCCCCGAGGAAACCTTGGCCATCTGCATCAAAGAGTAGATGCCCTCCTGCATCCTGGCACCACCCGTCGCGGAGGCGATGATCAACGGTCGCTCCTCTGACAATGCCCTATCCACAAGCCTCGCGATCTTCTCCCCAACAACCGACCCCATGGATCCACCTATGAATCCGAAGTCCATCACGGCGAGCGCGATCGGAATCCCCTCGAGAGTCCCAACTCCGGTTACGACGGCCTCCTTCCGGCCAGTTTTATTCTCCGCGGCCCGGAGTCGAGCAGGGTAGGGCTTCAGATCGGTGAAGGAGAGTGGATCGGTACTGGACAGTCCCTTGTCAGTTTCTTCGAAGCTGCCCTCATCGGTCAGGATCCGTAAGTACAGGTCCGGGCCCACCCGAAAGTGATGTCCGCACCTAGTACAAACGTGGAGGTTCTGCTTCAGCTTCTCTCGATAGAGGATCTCACCACATCCCTCGCACTTGTCGAACACGTCGGAGGAGAGATCCCTTCGGTCTTCAGCCTTGAGTGGTCTCTTTTGCTTCTTGAACCAGGCCATTAGCCTCCCCCGTTGGTTTTAGTCCGTCAGGTTTCCCCGGCTAGCCGGACGGCGAGTGCCGTCATCGTCCAACAGGTGAGTAAGAAGGTGCCTCCATAGCTGACGAACGGCAGTGGGATCCCTGTAATTGGGACGAGTCCGACCGTCATCCCAACATTCACGAAGATATGGACCAACCAAGTACCGAAGATACCAAACAAAACCAGGCCGGCAAAGGGATCTGCGCTGTGCTCGCCGAGGCGCACAACCCTTAGGAGGAGTAGCGAGAAGAGTAGTATCGCACCGAGCGCTCCCAAAAAGCCGAGTTCTTCCCCAATAACACTGAAGATGAAGTCCGTGTGCTGTTCGGGGAGGAAGTCCAGCCCCTTCTGGGTCCCCTCAGTGAAGCCCTTTCCGAATAGCCCTCCACTCCCGATGGCAACCTTGGATTGAATCAGATTCCACCCTGCCCCTCGTGGATCCATGGCCGGATCGAGAAAAACGAGCAGCCGATTCTTCTGGTAATCCGCGAGCGAGTTCCAGAGGGGAAGTGCTATGGTCCCCGCGGCAAGGTTCCCGAGGATCACAGCCACGGACTCGGCCAAGAAGAGTCGATAGCGGAAGAGGTAGAGAAAGATGACCAAGGCAACGAAGTACGCTGACCATATGCGGGTATCGAAAGATAGAATCAATCCGATCCCTGGACTCGCAAGCAGGAAAAGTAGGAGCGGTGGGGTACCTGCCCAGAATAAAGCCGCGAAGAGAAGGCCGACGAACGCCAAAGCTGTCCCTAAGTCAGGCTGAAGGACGACCAGGCCTAGCGGGACCGCTATCAACGCTGAAGGCGCGAGGAGATCCCTCAGGTAGGCCGGAGGCTCATCCCGAGCCGAAAGTAGGCGTGCAAGTCCAAGCACCCCTGCCACTTTAGCGAACTCGGATGGCTGGAATCGAATAGGGCCCACCTCAATCCACCCCTCCACTCCCTCCGCCGTCCCCGAACCGGTCCCTATCACGAGCGTCAGCCCGAGGAGGATCACGGCCACCAGATATGCCGGAACGGAGACCCACTCAATCCAGACAGGCTTGACCCGGGTAATGACGGTGAAGGCCCCGAGCGAGAGCACAAGCCAAACGACCTGCCGGAGCCAGGCACCCTCGGTCACCGGGTTCGGCACATTTAGGACACCCGCCGAGAAGATCATGGCGACACCGAATAGTGACAAGACGAGCGCCACCCCCACCAACTTGGGATCAAGCGCCCACTGCCTGTGCCACTTCATATTACTCCTAGTCCAACTCCTCTCGGGTCCGGCCGGCCCAGGGTGCGGGAACACCCGTCTGGTAGTGCTCACGAAGCGTCTGGATCGTGTCGGTCGGCATGCCGTACTTCCGACGCAGGTGGAAGTCGGCAGCCTTGGCGGCGACGGGTGCGGCCATGGCCGATCCAGAGACACCCTCCTCCACGATCACCGTGACCACAATCTCAGGGTCAGCCCCCCAAGGGCCAGCAAATCCGACAAACCAGGCATGCGCAGGCTCCTCGCTCAGTCCCTGCTGGGCGGTACCCGTCTTCCCGAGCAGATCCCAGTGCTCGAGCGTTGATAGGAAGGCCGTCCCACCAGGAGCCGTCACCTGACGCAGGCCTTCCCTGATCGCCTTCAAGTTCTCCTCACTCAGATCCAGGCTCAAACCCGGGCCCGCCTGGTCAGCCCCGTCAGATTTCGCCAGCCGGGGGACCGGCGCACTCCCATCCCGAGCCAGGGCAAGGTAGAATTGAGCCATCTTGAGCGGGGTTTGGTCGTTCGGACCTTGGCCGATAGCCAGGCTGAGAACTTCGTTCTCCGTCGGTGGAAATCCGTACCGGTCCTCCCAGAAACCGAGGGTCGCTGGGAACACTCCGCTGGACTCCGCCGGGAGGTCGACTCCACACGGCACTCCAAACCCCAACTTCGACCCCCCTCGCACCATGTTTTCCAATCCCACACGAACACCCAGCTGGTAGAAGTACACGTTGCAGGAGTGAGCGAGCGCGCCCGCCAAATCCAGGTGACCGTGACCGGACGCATCCCAACAACGGCGAACATCATTTCCGAAGCGGAAGGATCCCGTACAAGGCTGGGGCATGAATTCCTCCGGCTCCAGAAGGCCCATCTGCAATGCGATCGCAGCCGTAGCAACCTTCCATGTTGATGCCGGAGGATATCTCCCCACGACTGCGCGGTCGAACAACGGCCGAGTGGGATCCCGGCTCAATCCCTCCCAGAGCTCCCGGTCGATCCCTCCCACAAAGTCATTCGGATCAAACGAAGGGGCCGAGTAAAGCGCTAGAATGCCACCATCCTCGACGTTCAAGGCCACCACAGCCCCCCTACGACCTTCAGGGAAGATCTCGTGGATGTACTCCATGAGCTCCAAATCGAGGTTCAAGTGGAGGTCCTCCCCCGGGAATGCCGGCACCGCCGCCTGACCCTCAAAGGATCCGACAACGCGTCCAACCGCATCGACCTCAATGTACCGAACCCCCTGGGACCCCTGGAGAAACTGCTCGTACTGTCTTTCTAGACCATCCTTTCCAATGACCATCCTCTGTTCGTAGCCCGCAAAAGTCGGGATCTCTAGCTCCTCACTAGAGATCTCACCCACGTATCCCAGGACGTGTCCGAGCGCCACGCCGCCTATGTACCTCCGTTTCGGCCGCATCTCCACGAAGACATCAGGAAATTCGGCCCGAAGCTCTTCGAGGGTGGCAACCACTTCGTACTCTGCGTCTTGGAGCACGGAAAGCGACTGGCGCCGATCGGCCCGAGCCTGCCCCATGAGCTCAGCCACGGTCGCTCCCTCAAGGCCAAGTAGGGGCTGCAACCTACTCAGGCTAGCATCGAGCGAATCAAGAGGAGCTGGGAACAAGGAGATCGAGTAGGACGGAACGTTCTCGGCAATGACCTTCCCATAGCGGTCGAAAATTGTCCCGCGGGGCGCCGGGATCGGGAGGACTCTTAGGCGATTCGACTCAGACTGTAGGGCCCAGGCTGTCCCACGCACCACCTGGGCCCGAAAGAAAACGATCGTCAATAAGCCCATCAAAGCAACTAGGACCACCGCGGCAGCCCGGGCTCGACTCCCCCTCACGTTCGGATGAGATCTCTTCATATTCCGAAAGGGTTCGTCAGTAGCAGTTTCACCGGCTCGGCCCACTCTTCCAGATGCCAGTCACCATAAGCAATACTGTCCCTACAGCAGCGGCGTAAGCTGCTGCCATGGGCAACTGCACCACGAAGACACGGACAGCCTCCTCCCTTGCTCCATCTCTGGTCAACAACCAATGGATCGCTCCCCGCAACCAGATGCCTAGCGCCAGATACGAGGCCAGGAACATGAGGGATTCTCCCACGAAGACATCACGTGAGCGGGCTCCCAGAATTCCGACCACAGTAAGCGCCACTGAGTTCGCACCGAACGATAGTATCGAAAGGGCGTCCTCCATAAGTCCCAAGGCAAACCCCATCCCAGCGGCAGTACCCGTCCGCACCTGCCGCGCAGTCACCAGTAGCCCTACCGTCAGAAGGTCGGGGGCCCCCGCACCGATTCCCAGTCCGACGTGCAAAGTGAAGTGAAAAATGGGGAGCAGGAGTGCCACTCCCCAGAAAAATAGAAAGTGCTTCACCGACTCGGCCCGAGTAGTCGTTCGCCTGGCAACCAGAGATCCTCAAAGGGCTCGCTATCGGTGGGCCTCTCTGTAAGGACCAAGACATGGGTCGCACTGCCGGGTCGAACAGACGGATCAAGCCAGTAACTTCTCCGCCACCCTGCTTCGATCTCGGCCAAGCCGGCAATGGTCCCGACAAGAATTCCCCTGGGA
>CAUZHN010000002.1:62500-90592 GCA_963579625.1 Gemmatimonadales bacterium UBA6960 | reverse complement strand
TTCAGGACTGGGGACGAGACAGCATCGACTTGAATCAGGTACACAATAAGGGATACCGAACTTCATCTGAGGACCATCCGACAAGCGAAGGAAGAAGGTCGTACACGCTACGTCGGCGTAACCACCTCTTTCGGACGACAGTACGAGCAGATGGAGCAGGTGCTCCGGACTGAGGAACTAGACTTCGTACAGGTCAACTACTCGCTTGGAGAGCGCCGAGCTGATGAGCGACTGCTACCGCTTGCACAGGACCGAGGTATGGGTGTGATCGTGAATGAGCCCTACAATGTCGGCCGACTGTTCACTGCGGTACGCGGGCGAGATCTCCCTGATTGGGCTGCTGAGTTCGATTGTGAAAGCTGGGGGCAGTTCTTTCTCAAGTACATCCTGTCACATCCGGCAGTAACGGTAATCATTCCGGCCACTTCAGATCTGGAGCACCTGATAGACAACATGGGCGCTGGCATGGGACAGTTACCAGATGAGCGGACCCGGACGCGCATGGAAGAGTTCTTCGACGGTTTGAGCTGACTGCGAAGAAGGATAGGTATGTAAACCGCCCCCTCTGTGGCATCCAGCCACACCCAGCTATCCAGCACTGTTTTGCACGGAGGATTTCGCGATCTCAGATTAGGTAGGGACTCCTAGCCCCATAATGTTACCTACATATTACCCACTTCAGAGTCATAACAGCTACCCGTAGGATGTCCACAGAGATACCACAGACAAGCTATAAGTGGTGTGAATACTGAGTTTTTCTAAGGATAAAGCGAGGAAACCCAAGGGGCTCTGAAAGGGGTACTCTTTACTACAGACGATAGTTCGGAGCTTCCCTGGTAATGGTTACGTCGTGAGGGTGGGATTCGTTTAGTCCAACAGATGTGACCCTACAGAACCTTGCCGTTTCAGCCAACTCGGAGAGTGTTGCTGCGCCGCAATAGCCCATCCCACTCTGGAGCCCACCTGTAAGCTGGAAAACCGTGTCAGAGAGTGGCCCCTTGTAGGGCACCCGAGCCTCGATTCCCTCAGGAACGAGCTTTCGAGCTTCCAACTGATCCTCCTGAAAGTATCGGTCGGCAGAGCCCTCTTCCATGGCTGAGAGGGACCCCATTCCTCGGACCAGCTTGTAGCGTCTACCGTCAAGGAGAAAACTCTCCCCCGGTGCCTCCTCGGTCCCGGCGAACATGGAGCCCATCATCACCGCGCTCGCCCCGGCAGCCAATGCCTTCACCAGATCACCCGAGAATCTCACACCACCGTCGGCAATGATTGGAACTCGCCCCGCCACACCTTCAACAGCCTCGATGATAGCCGTCAACTGGGGAACGCCAACCCCCGTCACAACTCGTGTGGTGCAGATCGAGCCTGGCCCGACCCCCACCTTCACCCCATCAACACCTCGATCGGCAAGATCCCGTGCACCCTCCTTAGTAGCCACGTTCCCAGCAATCAGCTGGATGTCGGGGAACTCTTTCCTTGTACGGACTACAGCTTCTAGAACCCCTTCCGAGTGCCCGTGAGCGGCGTCGATGACGATCACGTCCACGCCAGCATCGACCAGGACATGAGCACGATTCAAGTCCGTTACGGAAGCACCGATCGCGGCGCCTACTCGCAGCCGCCCACTCTCATCCTTACAGGCGTTCGGGAACTGTCTCCGCTTGACGATATCCTTCACGGTTATCAGCCCAGCCAAAACCCCCTTCTCGTCAACCACTGGAAGCTTCTCAATCCGATGCCGATGCAGCACCTTCTCCGCCTCTTCGAGGGTTGTTCCCACCGGTGCTGTGACCAGATCCCTGGAGGTCATAACCTCCTTTACAGACCGGTCCAGGTCAGTCTCGAACTGGAGATCTCGGTTGGTCACGATCCCGATTAGTCGGCCATCGGCTTCCACGATCAGAACGCCGGAGATCGAGAAGCGGGACATGAGGTCGTGTGCATCGCGGAGTGTTGATCCGAGACGCAGGGTGATCGGATTGATGATCATGCCACTCTCTGATCGCTTGACCCGATCAACCTCTTCAGCCTGCTGGTCCGCCGACATGTTCTTGTGGATTATTCCAAGGCCTCCCTCTCTCGCGAGCGCGATACCCATCCCCGATTCCGTGACGGTATCCATTGCGGCACTGACGAGCGGGATCGACAGGCTAATTTTCTGGGTAAGCTGGGTGCTGATCCTTGTATCTCTTGGGTGAACCTTGGAATGACCGGGATAGAGTAGTACGTCGTCGAAGGTCATCCCTTCGTCGATGAACTCCCCACCTCGGCGGGCATGCGCCATCTAGTCTTCTCCGGGCGCCAGCGGGTAAAACGTCACACGCCCGCCGGAGGCAGACCTAGACAGGCGAACTGCCACCGGTGGGCGCGAATAACTGTCAAACGGCATTGAGCGACTTGTTCCATGGGACAGCTTATCTGACCGCTGAGGGGGGTGTCAACCCCGCGGACTATCGCCGTCCAGGCCTCCTTGGGAGTCGGTTGGAGAGGATTCTTTTCAAGACCCAGGTTCGTCGGGTGTAAGCTCAGACCTCCTCTCTCCCTCCCCTATGGTCTGCAGGTCATACAGAATATCTCGTCCGGCCTCCGACACTGAACTCAGCACTCAGTCGACTACCGAGATGAGCTGAAACGCCTCACGAAGTCGTAACGGACTGATCGTCCTACTGCCGAGCCCATCCTCCAGGCGCTCAGCCAGATTTTGCTGGCCGGGAGTCTACTCCAGAGCCCTATGCGCGTACTGATACTCCAGAAACTCGATGTAGTCCAAGACCTCATAGAGCTTCGATTCCGGGGGTGTCTCCAGACTGCGGGTGACCCGGCACCTCAATGCCTCATGCATAGGACACCGCTCCTACTCCTTCCCCGCATCGCCTCCAAACAACAATATACGAGGATCACAGGCGGGATCCCTCGGTCGAAGACCGGGTAGCCCTTGGTCCCAGTGCCTCGCACAACCCCTTTGGTACGCGAACCTACTCATCGAACCGAGATCGATCAGACAAGTTATGGCCTACTACCCCTTACGAAAGGTCGGGCTTCCCGCCTTAGCCCGAAAGACCTACGACGAGTGGCTCGAAGCCATAGACAAGGAACTGAATCGTCCTGACTGCGACCGTAATGAACTGTGTCGGACGATTTTGACCGACGTCTTCTATCCGGGGCTGATCGACTCGGATGTGACGAGTTCGAGCCAGTCCACTCGTCTTGGTCTCCTTCAGATGGACCCGAGAAATGTCACGCTCGAACCTGAGTACTACCACGAAGTCGATCAGGAGAAGTATGTGAAGGTCAAGCCACTCATCTGGCTCTGGGAAATGTTCGACAAGAGCCCCCTAGGGGAAAACGTTGAGTTGGGGATCCGCTTCAGACGGCTACTCGCGAAGCGCATCTTCAAGAAGTGTGGAAAGAACTTCAAGGCGTTCCACTTCGTAAAGCTTTCATTCGGATACAATTTGGATGTGGGAGACGGGGTGACAGTGCACCGCCACGTGCTCTTGGACGACAGGGGCGGAATTCGGCTCGGGAATGGGGCTAGCGTTTCCGACTACGCGAACATCTACTCGCATACTCACGACATTCAAGAGTCAGCGATGGTCGACACCCCGGCAACAATCATCGGCGATGGAGTCCGCATCACCTATCACGCCACTATTCTAGCGGGAGTCCGGGTGGCCAATGACTCCATGGTTGGCGCCATGGCTCTGGTAACACGGGACACCGAACCGCACTACATCCACGTGGGGATTCCCGCCAAACCGGTGAAAAAGAAGGATATGAGTATCGATCGGCGTTCCTCCATCAAGGATCCCCTCGCCGACTGAACCCTCATGTCTCGGCGGGCCGTTCGCCCCGAAACGGGGGGAGGTGCAGTGCCTAACCTTCGCCCTCCTGATATTGCTCCTTCAGACGGCCAACGACCTCAGGGTCCGCAAGGGTCGTCGTGTCGCCCAGCGTCTTTCCATCCGCGATATCGCGGAGGAGTCTCCGCATGATCTTCCCAGAACGCGTCTTCGGAAGATCGGCCGAGAACAGGATGTCCTCGGGGCGAGCGATCGGCCCGATCTTTTCTGCGACATGTGCTCGGAGCTCGGTGCCGAGCGCCTCAGACGGCTCCTGGCCTTCTTTCAGGGTGACGAAGGCGGCAATCACTTGGCCCTTCACATCGTGCGCCTTCCCAACCACCGCTGCCTCCGCCACAGAATGGTGATCCACCAGTGCACTCTCGACCTCCATGGTGCCAATTCGGTGGCCGGCCACGTTTAGGACATCATCCACCCGACCCAAGACCCAGAAATACCCATCTTCGTCCCTCTTTGCCCCGTCTCCCGCGAAGTAGACCCCATCCCACTTCGACCAGTATGTCTCCCGGTACCGCTCTTCGTCGCCATAGATCGTGCGTAACATGGAGGGCCAGGGGCGTGTCAGTGCCAAGTATCCGGCGTCAACCTCTTCGCCCGCGTCATTTAAGATCGTCGCCTGCACGCCAGGGAAACCCAGCGTGGCACTACCTGGACGAGTCTCGGTGATTCCAGGCAGTGGCGTGATCATGATCGCCCCCGTCTCGGTCTGCCACCACGTATCAACAATCGGACAGCGCTCCCCCCCAATCTGGTGATGGTACCACATCCACGCCTCAGGATTGATCGGTTCGCCAACCGTTCCAAGCAGTCGGAGCTGAGACAGATCATACTTCGCTGGCCAGTCATCTCCCCACTTCATGAAGGCTCTGATCGCCGTCGGTGCAGTGTAGAAGATGGACACCTCGTACTTCTCACACAGCTGCCAAAATCTCCCCCGATCTGGAAAATCCGGAGTGCCTTCGTACATAAGCACGGTCGCCCCATTCGCGAGTGGACCGTAGACGATATATGAGTGCCCGGTGACCCAGCCGACATCTGCGGTACACCAATAGACATCGTCCTCCTTGAGATCGAACACCCATCGCGTGGTCGCATAGGTCTGTGTGAGGTAGCCTCCTGTGGTGTGAACCACTCCCTTCGGCTTTCCAGTCGTACCGGAGGTGTAAAGGATGAACAGCACATCCTCCGCCTCCATGACCTCCGCCTCACATCCTTCCTTTACTGAAGCCATAAGATCGTGGTACCAAAGGTCTTGACCGGGCCTCATAGTGGATGGGATGGATTTTGAGGGCTCGCCCTCTCGCGCCACTACAACCACATGTTCGATCGTCGGGCAGTGAGCTACCGCCAAATCCGCGTTTTCCTTTAATGGTACCACCTTTCCACGACGGTATCCCCCATCAGCCGTGATCAGAATCTTCGCCTTTGCATCGTTGATACGGTCAGTCAGCGACTCAGGAGAAAAGCCTCCAAATACAACCGAATGAGGAGCGCCGATCCGAGCGCAGGCTAGCATGGCTATAGCTGCCTCCGGAACCATCGGCAGGTAGATCGCAACCCGATCCCCTCTCCTGACCCCAAGATCCCTCAGAACTTGCCCAAATCGGGACACCTCACGGTGGAGTTCTTCGTAGGTATAGCGGCGAACATCTCCCGGCTCACCCTCCCAAATCAGCGCGATCTTTTCCCTACGTGACCCGGTCAGATGACGGTCGAGGCAGTTATATGCCGCATTTATTTGTCCGCCTTCGAACCACCTGGCATGCGGGGGATTCCAGTCCAAAACCCGGTCCCACCTACGGAACCAATGGAGTTCGTGAGCCCAGCCCTCCCAGTAGGCCTCGGGATCGCTCCCAGCGGACTCCCATACACCATCATCGGATACATGCGCCGCATCTCTAAAGTCCTCTCGCGGCTTGAAGGTTCGATCTTCATGGAGAAGATTGTCCAAAGTGCCCTTGGAGTGGGTCATTCCCATGCTCCTATAAGGAGAGTTCGATCAGTCAATTACGGGAGGCAGCATTTCCGCAACCTCCGGTCGTTCGAGGAGCGCCTCGAATGCGGAAACAGCCCCCGATGAGAGAGCGGAGACCACGGACGCGCCCGCACATATCGCCGCCTCAGGAATCACAAGTTTGATCCGGAACTGAACTTCTGCCCGATCCACCGGTGTGCCTCCATGGGGAACCGCGAGGCGAAGGGATACCGGAGTGCAATAGCCCTCCGGAAGTGTTTCCAGGCTCGCCCGAGAGACCCGTTCCAGCACCCCAGGCACAGCCCCCAGGCAACCCAGCCGAGGACCCTCCAGGACGAGCGCCAAGTTTCCACGGAGGCCACCTGAGGTCTCGTCTAGAAACGCCTCCATCGCGACGCTCTCAGGAAGGTCGGATCTATGGAAGAAGAGGTAGGCACTGCGAGTCGATTCTCCAGCCCACTTGCCCTCGAACTCGTGGCTGGTGGTCTTTTGGAGACCCGAAAGAAGCCAGCCGGCTTCCTCAACTCCTGTCCTGACCGCCTCCAGCAGCGGTTCGAGAGTAAGGAGGTCAGCCTCTCCTTGCGGTCGATTCATGCGGAGCGACCGCCACGTGTGAGTGAGGAGTCCCTATCGGACGAGATCAGCCGCGCAGGATGTTGACACACTTTTTGGCAATGTCTTAACTTTTCCGGGCAGTCATTCAATTCCATCACCTTCTGCAGGCTGGACATACCATGCAGCAATGGTCGCCCGATGAAGTGCTCCGAGAGGCGCTCGAGGCGAACGGCCAACGCTTTACCGAGCAGCGTGCTGCGGTGTACCGCTTTCTCTCCTCTACGGACAAGCACCCGACCGCCGACGAGGTGTTCCTTGCAGTCCGCACTGAAGTGCCCGTCATCTCTGTAGCAACCGTGTATAAGAGTCTGGAGGCCCTTGTAGGCTGTGGACTTGCTGTAAAGCTGGGCTATGCTGTCGGATCGACCAGGTACGACGGTCGTACAGACCGGCACCATCACGCTCGCTGCCTCACCTGCTCACGAATGTTTGACCTCCAGGCAGACTTCCCTTCTGGCCAGGCCGAAGAATTGGGCCAGAACGTCGATGGTTTTCAGGTGACGGGATACAGGCTCGAGTTGACCGGGTACTGCAAGCGTTGTGCGGAAACCGTCTGCGAGTCGCAGCTGGAGCCGGTCTGACGCCTACCTCAGTAACAAGATCCGACCTCCCCCACGACTATCGCGGCTCTATAATCCACGGAGTTGAAGCGGCTCGCCGGGCATCTTCCGTGTCGGGACCGTTCAAGGCTTCACCTCCAGCCTACCTGATCCCCCACGACGAAGACAGCCTTGGGAGTCTCATCCGATGGGCATGGGAGCAGCAGGTTTCCCTCATACCGAGGGGCGCCGGCACGGGAATGCCGGGGGGGAATCTGGGACCCGAGATTGTAGTCGAGATCGGGCCAGCTTTCGGGGGAGTGGAGGTACTGGACGCCCAGTCGGGCCGAATCCGAGTTGGAGCTGGCGAAGTCGCCGGCGAGGTGGATCGGATTGCCCGCCAGCACGGCGGGTTTCTCCCCTTTCTTCCCTCCTCCGGCAGGTGGTGCCGGGTCGGAGGAATGGTGGCAAACAACTCCGCGGGGGCCAGAAGCTTCCGTTATGGGGCGATTTCCGCCTGGGTAGATGCGTTGGAGGGGTTCTATGCTTGGGGTGAGCACTTTCGGGTCGGTCTTGGGGAGCCGTCACCCACACTCTTCACGGACCTCCACTCATCCCTTGAAAAGAAACTGCCCTTATCCTCCGACGGCACTCTTGCCGGATGGCCCCCTGTCCGGAAGAACTCATCCGGATACGCATTAGACAGGTTCCTCCCCAGCTGTGATCCGGCGCAGCTCTTAGTGGGGAGCGAAGGAACCCTGGCGTTTGTCACCCGTGCCGACCTTCGGTTCCCCCCCCTTCCGGACGAGCGGGGATTGGCCGTGCTCCGGGCAGAGTCTTCCGACGCTCTGACCGAACTAGCTCTGGCGTCCGACAACTTGGGCGCGACAGCCTGCGAATTCTTTGGGAAACGGTTCCTCAAGCTCATCGGCCCAAGCCTCGACCCCGAACTTGGTAAGATGTTGAAGGGATCGTTTGCACTGGTTCTCATTGAAGTGACAGGATCTTCGGACGAGGTTCAGAGCAAGTTGAGTAGCTTGCAGAAACTCAGCTCCAGTGGGCTTCACGCCTCCTCCCTCATCATACGAGACCCGGAGACCGCTGACCGTCTCTGGGCCCTCCGTCATGCCACCAGCCCAATCATAGCCCGGGAGTCCGACCGTGGCCGGATCTCGACCCAATTCATCGAAGACTCAGTTGTCCCCCCTTCCGCACTAGGCGACTACTTGAAGGGGATTGAACAGATCCTGGAAGGCGTAGGTATGGACGCCGTGGTCTTCGGTCATGCCGGCGATGGGAACGTGCATGTGAACCCGCTAGTGGAGGTGGACGATCCGGATTGGATACATCGAGTCCAGCATACGCTTGACCAAGTGACTGATCTGGTTGCCGATCTGGGAGGAACCCTGAGTGGAGAGCACGGAGACGGTAGGCTCCGGACCCCCCTCCTGTCGAGGATTTGGCCTGCTCACCTAGTACGGGGATTCCAACAGGTGAAAAAGACTCTGGACCCGAAAGGGATTCTCAATCCGGGTGTCATCGTTCCCCGGGTTGGCCAAGATCCCCTTGAGGGTTTATTTCCCCGCCCGCAACGTTATCCTGCCTGAGCACTGAGGCTCTGAGTCACGGACCACGCCCCACCCTTGTACCGCGCTGGGGGTGTCGCACATTATCCGATTGGTGAAACGATGCAACTTACACCTCCGGAGGACCGGTTGAACAGATTCCTGAGGGCACTAACCCTACCCTCGCTCACCCTCATTCTCTGGATGTCTAGTGCGGGCATTGAGGCAACGGCATCTAATAGGCCCATGGCCGATCTGGCCTCTCTCAGAACCGAGGTTATGGGGCTCATCAGCGACACTGGCTGGAGGAACAGTGACTGGGGCGTGCTGGCGGTATCGCTCGAACGCGGGGACACGTTGCTGGCAATGGATTCGGACCGACTGCTCGCACCGGCCTCCAATCAGAAGTTATTCACTAGCGCAGCGGCACTTCACCATCTCGGTCCTGACTACCGCTTCCCGACTTTCTTACTAACAGATGGAGAGATCCGTGCAGGCGTCCTAGATGGGAATCTGATTCTTTATGGAACTGGTGATCCGGCAATCTCTGACCAGCTGTTGGACTCACCCACCGTCCCCTGGGTGGCCTTTGCGAATGCGCTGAAAGATGCCGGTGTTCACACTGTTTCAGGAGACGTCATTGCAGATGCGAGTTTCTTCCAGGGCCCAAGCCGAAGTCCCTCCTGGAACTCCCGGTACCTTGATGACTGGTACGCGGCACCTGTGTCCGCTCTTACTTTCTCCGAGAACGTAGTGACACTTCATTTTCGGGGAGGTCCGCCCGGAGCCCCAGCCCGAATCCGTGTGGCACCCGAAGGAGCGGAGCTCCCTCTGCTGAATACAAGTATATCTGTCCCGGGGAATTCTTCTCGATCTCTGATGCTCGAGCGGGATCATCCTGATGATATGATCAAGCTCAGCGGCCAAATTGGAACTAACTCGGCAGAGCTATCCAGAGTCCTCACCGTCTCCGATCCACCCAGCTACACAGCGTCAGTATTCCGAGCAGTTATCGAAGACGAGGGGATCAGGGTGAAGGGATCGGTGTCCCGGATACGCTCCGCAGATGAGTCACCCCTGACTCGTGACAACGTTATTGCTCCCGCATTCCGTAAAGACTCCGCCCAGCCCATCCGAACCCTCGGCGTATACTACTCCCCACCGTTGCGAGATCTGATACAGATTCTCAACAAGCAGAGCCACAATCTCTATGGTGAGATCCTCCTATTTACACTGGGAAGAATCACCTCTGGCGACGCCTCCTTTCACGGAGGACGCGAAGCGCTGGGCAAGTATCTGACAGAAGTAGTCAGGGTGAATGAGGAAGAGTTTAATATTGAGGACGGATCCGGTCTCTCTAGCCTGAACCGGGCCACACCCTCTGCCTTCGTACGTCTTCTAAGCTATGTAGCGAGTTCGGATTATGCCGAGCACTTCTGGGCCTCGCTCCCGGAGGCTGGAAACCGAAGGGAACTCCGTCGGATGTATCAGAGTGCTGCAGCTGGCAATCTCAGAGCCAAGACCGGAACCATCAATCGGGTGTCGGCGCTCTCTGGAATCGTTCGAACCGCAGATGGAGAACCGGTAGTTTTCAGCATTCTGTCAAACAACGTGCCCTCATCTTCGAGGGCAAAAAGGGTCGAGGACGGCATTGGGATCCAGCTCGCATCCTTTTCGAGGCCACCCACAGCTACAGACGGTAACTAGAGCTCTGGCGGCAGAGTTACTCTTCTGCGGGGACCCCACGCTTTCGTCCCCCGGCGGCCCTTAAGCGTCTGCGAAGCTCTACGCCCGACATCGTTTCCAGTGTGCGCAGTGCAGTCTCCTCGCTATTCCAACGAACGTCTCCCAGCCAGACTGCATCGGAAGCATCTCCCCCTTTCGGACTAGCGACGAAGAAGTAGCGGCCCTTGAAGTCTATACCCGGTCGACACTTCACACCCGCTGTCCATGTCCTCCCATTCTCGTCCTCGAACTCACGCATGAGACGGGGTGCCTGGTCGGGGGGGGCGGGCTCGAACATCAATCCTCGTCCTGTGCCGCGACACACGACGCCACCAATCCGGCAAACAGACAGGAACTCACCAAAGTAATCGCTCCTATGGGCAAAGATGAATGTTGAATCAACATCGACGAAACGAGCCGGAAGTGGCCAGGTTATACGACCCACATGAGTAGAAAACTTACAGGGTAGTCCTACCTGGGCAAAGGCGGGACTCACATGGGTTGCTGTGCTCCGGGGACTCTCGGTAGCTTCCGACCACCTTGGTTTGTAAGCCCCGGCGGAAGGCCTGACCTGCGTTCGGACCTGGAAGCCAGGGGCGCAGCGTTCAACTGAGCCGGACTCGTATGCGAACCTTTCGGTTTCGGAACCTCGCTTTCATCATAGCGGTCACCTTTATGGGGCTCTTTCGCTCCCCAGGAGCGAACGCTCAGACTATCTCTTCGCCCTACCGTTTTATCGAAGGCTCACACGATTTCGGTGTAATGTTCGGTATAGTACAGGAGAATCGGGGGGCGATGGGGATCGGTCCAGGAGGGGGATCTCTGTTGGGCGGACGCTACGCCATCGAGCTTTCAGGACCCCTTGCGCTGGAAGCCGCTGGCTATCTGATACCCACCGACCGAGTGGTGTATGACGCTGTTCCCGGCAAGGGCCTGGTACCCCTTGGGAACACGGACACAATGATCGGCGGGCTTGACGTCCGGATGCGCTTCTCCTTGACCGGGGACCGGACGTGGCACGGCGTGGTGCCGTTTCTGATGGCTGGCGGCGGAATCGCAGGCAACCTCTCTGGCCCCTCGGAGTTTACTGCCGAAATCCCTGCTGCCGAACGGGTCGGTTTTGGACCCTCCTTCCTTGGAATCATGGGGGGCGGGACACGATGGATTCCGTTTCAGCGTTTGACCCTCCGGGTGGAGACTTCGCTAAGCATCTGGAAGGTGGAAACGCCGCTCGGGTTTTCTGAGGTCAAAGAGGATTTGGAGGTGTTTGTGGATCAGGAGTGGCTCGGAGTGGGAAGCTTGGTTTTCGGGGCTTCCTACCGCTTCTGACGGCATAGGCTATGGCTGCATTCGAGACGCGGGAACCGGACTGGCTTTCGTTTCATGAAGCACTCAGGCGTGCAGAATCGATCGGAGACGCTCTTCCGGTAAGTCAGCAACCGATCGAGGAAGCGTTGGGCTTAGCTATCGGTGAAGAGGTGATAGCCCAAATAACCCTTCCGCCTGGGCCCACCTCGCACATGGATGGTTACGCTCTCCGTGCGACAGACATCTCTCCATCAGGAGACGGTGCGCTTTCTGAGCCTCTCCCAGTTGTGGGGGCAAGTTGGGCTGGAGCCCCCTGGCCCAATCAGCTTCCAGTCGGCAGCGCAGTCCGCATCATGACGGGCGCACTTCTTCCGGCAGAGGCAGATACCATCGTCCCCGTGGAAGAGACCGACCGTGAGAAGATTTTACCCGGAACCGTGCGAGTCTCGCTTGGCTCATCAGGCAGTCCCAGACATCCACGGGGGCGTTATGTGCGCCCACTTGGAGAGGAACTGAAGGAAGGAGACCATCTCGCAACCTCGGGGGAAACCGTCACTCCGGGACTCCTCTCGCTTCTTGCAGCAACCGGAGAGCCCACCGTCTCCGTGCATCGAGCACCTGTGGTAGCCCTTCTCGTCACGGGGGATGAACTCGTCCCGCCCGGCGACCCCTCTGCGCTCGCTAACGGAATCTTTCGCGCTGACATTCTCTCCCCGTCCCTTCCCCCTCTCATCAGTCACTGCGGGGGAGCACCCCTCTCTCCAAAGAGAGTCGGGGACGATCGCAGAGCTCTTAAAGAGGCTCTCATCGAGGCCGAGGCCGAGGCCGACATCATCATAACAACTGGGGGCGCTTCGATGGGGGAAGCTGACCTAGTAAAGAGCGTACTTCATGATATGGGTTTTCAGCTGGACTTCTGGCGTGTCCTAATGCGGCCTGGCAGCCCTGTCAGCCTGGGTCGGCTTCCGAAATCCCGCAGCGGAAGACAGATACCTGTGTTAGGCCTCCCCGGAAACCCTGTCTCGGCCTTGGTAACATTCCTCACGCTCGGATTGCCTGCAATCCGAGCTCTCGGCGGGCATGCCCGCCATTTCCTGCCTAAGGTCCAGGCAACCGCTCGGGAGCGATTCGGTGGTCCGGTTACACTCACTCGATTCTTCCGCGTCCGGCTCGACCCCGAAACATCCGGTATGTATGGTGCCCGATTATCGGCATCCCAAGGTTCTGGCGTGATTCAGAGCATGGCTTCCGCGGACGGTCTGGCCCTTGTTCCCGAGGGAACCGAAGCACTCGAAGAGGGCGACCCAATCCAAGTTTCCCTCATCCCACATGCTGGATGGGGGGATACGCCGTGAGAGGGTGGTGGCCAGCGCCTCGTACCGTCTTCCTCACCTTACTGATCATGCCAACCCTGGCGGGCTGTGCTGTCCCCAGGTGGCCGGTCCGTGACATGATGACTTCCCCTTTCGGGATGAGATGGGATGGTCGACACCCCGATGTCCATCGAGGTGTCGATATCCGAGCGGTGGAAGGCACGCCGGTTCGGACGATGGCGGCAGGGCGCGTCCGCTTTGCCGGATGGATGAATGGTTATGGGAACGTGGTTTGGATCGATCACCCTGGAAGGGTCATCTCTGTCTATGCGCACCTTTCCGATATTGACCTCCCGGTGGGGAGATCGGTAGAGAACGGCGAGTTGGTGGGAGTAAGTGGGAGCACGGGAACTGTGTCGGGACCCCACCTCCACTTCGAGGTATGGAAGGGAGGGAGGCAGGTCGATCCCGTTGTGTACCTAGGGGGCCGCCCCTAACCCCGAATCGCCAGAGCTTCTTAACTCACGGATTTCCGCAGTGAGTCTGGGCAGACTCTCGAACGCGTCGTCCAGGATCCCATAGTCTGCTCCCATGGCCAGCGCACTTCATAGCGTTTCCTTGAAGGCTTCATCTCCCAGGGTCACTACGACCATCTCACCTGCTACCTCGTCCCACGTGCCTAAGGCAGTTTCTACCGCGAACTCGTCATTCGGGGTCATGACGTACTTGACACTGGCGGGATCGAGGGACTATCCGGCCGGCTCGAGCCGAACGAGAGTCTCTGTATCAGGAACTCGCTTTACACAGACGAAGATCCTCGCCCGGGAAAGTTTCTCGGGTTCATAAGGTGAGCCCCAGAATCCCAAACCCAAGGCATGCCAGGGATGCTGCGATCACCGCATAGGGAAGCTGAGTCCTCACATGGTCAATGTGATCGGTCGCCGCTGCCATCGAAGAGATGAGCGTCGTGTCCGAGATAGGTGAGGCGTGATCGCCGAATATCCCTCCGGAAAGAGCGGCGGCAACGAAGGGAGAGAGTGCAAGCTCCATCGTCATTGCCGACGGGACCACTATAGGGAGCATGATCGCAAACGTTCCCCAACTCGTTCCAGTCGCGAACGCGATTCCGGCCGAGACCAGAAAGATGACAGGCAGGAACACTGGTGGCGGGAGGACGCCTGCGGTTTTCTGCGCTACGTAAACCCCTGTCCCCAACTCGTTAGCGATGTTTCCGAGCGTGAGCGCCAAGAGGATGATCAGGGCAAGGGGCACGAGTCCGCCGGCTCCCTTTAGCGCTGTTTTGGTCAGCCCATCGAGGGAAGCGCCCCCCTGCGACAGGAGGAGGATCCACGCTACGCCAAGAGCAAACAGCACTGCCCAAAGCACAGAGGTTGATCCGACGCCTTCAAAAAAATTCCCTTTTCCGGTGATCCACAGCCCGACCGGCACCATCCCAACCATCACCACGATGGGAAGAATCATGTTCACGGCCCGGGGCGGAATCTGGTCGTTCGGTTCCGCAGAGAGAATCTCTTCATCAATCATAGGACGGGATGAGGGCCAGTGCCGACGGCCCTCCCTGGTCCGCGCCTCCGCCTGCTTCATCGGGCCAAGGTCAAGTCCCCACCCGACCGTCACGGCTGCGAGGACTACAGTCGTTAGCGCATAGAAGTTGAGCGGAATCGCCCTGACGAACACCCCCAGTGGATCTTGGACACCCAGACTACTGAGAATGCCCAGATTATAGGCACCCCAGGCATTCAACGGGATCATCATGCAGACCGCTGCGGACGTCGAATCGATGAGATAGGCTAGTTTCTCGCGAGAGACGCGATAGCGATCGAAAAGCGGGCGCGCTACTGCACCGGCCACGAGGACGGTGATACTCCCCTCAATGAAGATGATGACTCCAATCACCCAAGCCAGAGCCTGTGCCTTCCGAGCACTATCGACCCACCGTCGCGACTCCAGGTATTGGACGAATCCGCGAACGCCACCGGAATTCTCGACCGTTGCTATGAGTGACCCAATCGCAAGCGTGAAAAGGATGACGCTCGCGCTGTCAGCGTCGGCCAGAACCCCTACCGATGCCTCGATCGATCTCCCGAGGCCCCCGATCGGATTCCATCCGAGGAGGATCGTCCACCCCATCCAGATTCCGGCGGCGAGAGATAGGTAGACCTGGCGGGTCCAGATTGCCAGCACGATGGCGACTATGGGGGGAAGCACCGAAACCCAGGTAGGGTCGGTCACGGCAGTATCGCTTGTAAGGCCGGTTCTGCGGCCTTACCATCAGACACGTCCGCATGCCCCCTCAAGAAAAACCGCAAGGGCCAGTCATGCGCCCGTCGAACGCCGATCCTGCCTGAGATACCGATCTGCTCGGTACCGGTTGGGTCCCCACCGATGAGAAAGAGGGGATCCTGCCCGAATCGGTGCCCATTAAGAGATCTATTGATCCCCAGTGCCTGACAGAGGCGAGCAGGTCCATTGGTAAGGTCCCGGTCACGCCTCCGGCGGCGACGAATCACCTCGCAACCGAACTCCGGTTCGATCGCGCGCACCAGCACCGCCTGAGGGTCTCCTTCCTTCCCGGTCACGACATTAAGGCACCAATGCATACCATAGATGAAGTACACATATGCCGTTCCCGCCGGCCCGAACATCGGGGCGTTCCTCGTCGTCCGGCCTATACGCTCTGCTGCGTGGGATGCGGGATCCCGGGAACCAAGGTACGCCTCGGTTTCCACGATCTTTCCCCCAACAACCGCACCTCCGATCGTTGACAGGAGGTAACACCCGAGAAGGTCGCGAGCGGCCTCTTCCCCTCCTCTCTGAAGCTGTGTGGGTGACAGAACCAGACCACGAGGAATCAATGAAGGCCATGCCTCGATGGACATGGCATTTAGAGTCAGCATCCGCCCGCCAAGAAGCGACATGGTCGCCTAGCGAGCGTCAGCTTTCCGGGGCAACTCTGCCGCGGGTCCGGCGCCCGCGCCCTGTACGTGACTCCACCTGTGTGACCTCGGTCGGAGATGGCTCAGCCACTACCACCGGCACCGATCCGGACTCGATTCCCTCCCCTTCAGGCACATGTCGTTCACTGCGGCGCTGAAAATCTGCCTTCCATCCCGCGAGCACCCTCGCTGCCCTCGCCGGAGGCAGGAGTTCTCCCACCCTGGAGGGATTGCTGTGCAGAACCTGAAATAGTTGATCCCCTAACGCTCCGACCAGCGTTTCAGCGGTCCTTTCCCCCACACCCGCGTAGGAGTTACTTAGGTATTTGACCATGCTGTCTCGATCCGTGGGTAGACGCAACCGCTCGGGGGCTAGAGCGACTACCTCAGTCCGTTTGGCCACCCCCCTCTCGAGCAAGGGCGCCGGATCTGCATCCTCGGGTGACGGACGGAGCGGGTCCGATCCTGACCTTTCGCTAAGTACCGACTTTTCGGTCCCGAGGACGATCCGGTAGTTCCCGCCTTTCGACTTCTGCAGGTCGACGACTCCGTGATCCTGTGCCTGCAGAAGGAAGCGAGAAAACTTCGGGAACCCAAGATCTGCCTCACTGAAACCCTGCTGCAGCACTAGCATTCGACGCTTCACATCGGCGTCGTGTACCGAATCATCGTCCATATCTGCAAGAAGTTCCAAGACGGCTGCCTTGAGAAGCGCATAAGCGGGCTCTAACACACCTCTATCCTGCGATGACGGACGAGAGACAGGAGACGACAAGCCCAAATCCGGGCCAACCGTCGTTTCCGGTCGCGTGCGATCCCGTCTCCCCACGCTTGGCTCTGGCTTCTTCTTCTCGCCTCCCCGAGCCGGAGCTTTTCGGTCATCCGACTTCTTCTCGCCTTTCTTTTGAACAATTTCGTACTGCCCGTTCTCCATCCTTCTGATCTCGATGAGACCCTTTCGGGATGCCTCCGAGACAAACCGGGAGAATTTGCTAAAGCCGAGACTTTTCTCATCAAACATCGAATCAATATCCAGCATCACCTGCTTCAGCCGATCGGACCGCATGACCTCTCCACGCCGACCCATCTGCTCCACAGCCCGTGAAACCAAGCCCCACGGATCGGAGGCGAGAGCCGTCCCCTCATCAGATTTTGTTAACCCGGAGAGGGAGGTATAGGAATAGTACTCGTCACAGTTCTGCACGAGGATGTTCGACGAGGACTCCTGAATTCCCACTCCGATAACGTACTTTCCGTACTCCTTCAGCTTCAAGACGAGCGACGAGAAATCGGAGTCGCCGGTAAGGAGGATATAGGTCCCAATTTCAGGCCTCGTGAATACGAGTTCGATACCATCGATGGCCATACGAATGTCGGTCGCATTTTTCTTGTTACTTCCGTAGGCCGGCGCGAAGATCAGGTCCACTGACGCCTCTGAGAGCGGCACGATGTACTGGGGATACCGGCGCCAGTCTGCGTAGGCTCTCTGAACCGTAACCTTGCCCTTGATCACGTCGGAACCGAGGAGGGCCTTCAGCTCCTTGGAGAGGTCACTTCGCATCCCCATCGTGACATTATCGAAGTCGATGAGAAGAGCGGCGTTAGGCGCATCTGAAGGATGTGGAGGAACGTTGGCTCCCTCGATGTGGGGAGCCCTTGAAAATGGAATACTCATGTGATTGGCTTAAACTCTCGCAGCATAGGAACGATTGTGCCGCGAAACCTCCCCACCAGCCCCCCCCGCCTCACCCGTTGTAACGGATGAGGCGACTGAGGGACGGGTCGGGGGAGTTTCTCGGAGCTTCAAATCGATGGGCTCCGGCTGGCCTCTTCGAGGAGACGAGCCAACTCCACCGGTCGTACCTTCCCGGGTCCTGTCATAGGGAACTCGTCGAGAAACGTTACCACATTCAGGACCTTGTAGTCGGCGAACCTTCGCCACCACAACTCCCAGACTTCGTCCTCTGTTACAGTTGCTCCCTCCAAGGGCATACTCAAGGTGCAGATGGCCTCCCCTAGGAGTTCACCTCCGACCCCCACCACAGCCACTTCTTACACGACCGAGCGAGCATGCAGCCGGTCCTAAGTTTCCCTTGGATAGACATTCGAACCACGTTGGATGATAACCCATTTGCCTCGCCTGACCAAATGGATATTCCCTTCTTCATCCACGACCCTGAGATGGCCCATGCGGAAGCAACTGTTCTCAGCAAGGCCCGCAGAGGTCTCGGTGGGCTGGAGGTAGTCTACACTCCTGAACGTCTTTGCGGTAATCGCGCACGCCACGCTCGAACGCCTTAGGGAGTACTGGAATTCAGGCTCGGTCAGACACGAATCCAGGGGGACTACAACGTCACCCAACCACGAGACAGCAAACAAGAAAACCACGAATTCCAGATATCAAAGAAGCACAATCGCGACCCAGTCGTTTCACTCAATCCCTAGATTCGATAAGAAAGCGGCAAGCCGCGCCACTCTCTCGCCTACCTCTTCGAAGACAAGTCGGCGACTTCGAGCCAGAAGAAAGAGGTCTTGAGGGTCGGTCGTTTCTCGATGGAAAAGGGCATGCGAAATACTGAATCCGCCGAATTGCTCATTGAGCGCCATGTCACCGGGGAGATCTAGAACCCCAGTTCTATCGACGGGACGCACAGGATTAGGCGGACCCAATACCCCCGTCAAACAGACTTTGAGCTCTGTTCTATAAGGAATTCTCGGACCTTTGATGAGTCCAACTCCCTGCTCCATCTGTCTCCCGGATCGACCTCCCCGAGGCCAGAAAGAAGGACATACCGGGAGACCCCACGGCGGGCCTTCTTGTCTCTGGACACGAATCTCATGAGGTCCTCCGGATCCGTCGAGTCCGGGAGACTCGTCGGAAGTTCCAGCTTTGTCAGTGTACCCGCCAGTCGATCCGCCACACCTGGTAGTGTGACCCCGAACTGCTCTCCGAGACGGGCCTCGAGCACCATCCCAAGCGCAACCGCACTCCCATGAGGTATGAGGAAGTCAGATTCAGCCTCCAGTGCATGTCCCAAGGTGTGTCCAAAATTCAGGATTTGGCGTAGGCCTCCCTCTCTCTCATCCTCACTCACCACGCGAGCCTTGAGCTGAACCGATCGAGCGACGAGCGTGGCAGTATCATCCGGATCGCCATCGAGGAGGGATTCGATGTGGGCATCAATCCATTCGAAATATTCTGCATCCAAGATCGCGCCATGCTTGACCGCCTCTGCCAGGCCCTGACTCCTTTCCCGCCTCGGAAGGGTGGCGGACAGTTCAGTGTCCGCGAGTACGAATCGCGGAGGGTGAAATGCACCGACCAGGTTCTTCCCCAGCGGTGCATCAACACCGGTCTTACCACCCACAGAAGCATCGACCATCGCTACGAGGGAGGTCGGTAGTTGTACCAGCGAAATTCCCCGCATGTACGTTGCAGCGACGAAGCCGGCAAGGTCCCCGGCAACCCCTCCCCCGAGCGCAATCACGCACCCGTCCCGGCCCAGTCCCTCAGAAAGGAGCGCATCCGTGAGCTCAGCCCACTCACGCCGATTCTTACTAGCCTCTCCGGGCGGAAAGGTGTGTACTGTGAGTGGTTGGGACAGTCCGGAACAAAGGTCACTAATGCGATCGCCATAAAGGTCGAAGACTCGTCCATCTGCAATCAGCGCATAGGCTTGTGCGGGGCTCAGTTCCTGGAGGAGCGGGCCGAGCTGATCCAGAATGCCCCGGCCAACCCTGACCGGATACCCGAATCCGGTAGAGGTCGTCACCTGCACTTCCCATCTGCCCTCAGGGTTCCCCATCACTCTGAAAGCCCCTTCAAAAGAGGTGTCAAGGCCGACCATTAGCGAATGGAGCCCCCTACCCCAGTGAGAGCAGGGAGTGGGGCGACCACCCTAATCCCGCCAGGAAGAGGATCATCCCAAGACAGCTTCCGCAGCGAGCATCCCGAGTCGGGATCAACCATATCCCCAGCCACCTCAGGAATCAATCGACACACAAAGGGGCGTTCCGCCCAGTGTGGGTGTGGGAGCCGCAGGCGCTCAGACCGAATCCGAAGAGCTCCGAAGAAGATCAGATCCACGTCGAGGGTCCGCGGGCCTTGCCTGACTACGCGGACCCGACCGGCTGCGGCCTCTGCCTCTTGCGCCACCCCGAGGAGGCCAAGCGCGGCACGATCGGTACTCCCCCGTAAAACAAGGTTTAGAAAGTCCGGCTGGCGATGCACGGGACCCCAGGCTGGTGAGTCAACCACCTTCGATATCGCTTCAATCGTCAAATGCCGAGCGAGAAACTCTAGGCCTCTCACTAAGTGAGCTCTTCGGTCACCCAGGTTGGATCCGAGGGCGAGTATGAACGGGGTTCCTCGCTCCTCCCCTTCCCTACTACCTGAAGCCGGCGAGATCATTCCACACCGTCCAGCATCTGAGCCGACCTGCCATACCGGTCGCGAACGCGAATGATGTCATCCATCTCAGGTGTGGAGGCTTCCAGGATCTCCACTTCCGTCTCTGCCACGACCCGGTGGAGAACGCCAGGACGGATCCTGAAAGCATCCCCTTCCCTTATCGGAACCCGCTGCAACGAGTTCACTCCGGGTCCAATTTCAAGGGTGATCTGTCCGCGTAACAGGAACAGTGTCTCGTCCTTCTCCTCGTGGAATTGTAGAGAGAGCGCCTCTCCAGCCCGTACATGTACCACCTTCCCAACATACTCGTCCGTCTGCGCCCAGATGAGCTCGTACCCCCAGGGTTTTTCAATCCGACGAGGAGAGGCGACTACCGATTGAGGAGAGTCCCGGTCCGTCCGCTCCGCGTGTTCAGGGGTGCCAAGGCGACCGCCAACCCCCTGTTGCGGTGCATCTAATCTCTTTGGGTGGTTCGGCATGAGCTATCACCGGCAGGACCCGGCCGACTTCCCGGCAGGGCACGGATCACCTCTACCAAGGCTCGGGTCGTTATCGAGTTCGATCTGCGAAATCGGAAACGCAACGTCATCCCCACCCCATCAGTAACTTTGAGGGAAAGAGATCGACATCTGCCTCAGGGGATCCTGTCGAAGCCTCCTGGCAGCGGTATATCGGTCTCCCGTAAGCCGCAACTCCCTGGCTCGCTCATCCGCAACCGTCTTGACGTCAATTGCCAAATCCCCGAAGAGAGGAAGTGGAAAAGCAGGACCAACCTTCCTTCCCCTTGGCTGCCCCGCCTCCATGAATGGGGACACCCCAATTGGTCGCCGATAGTATCAGAGAATCCAGTTATACTTGTCAACGGGATACGGACTTGATTCGAACGATCAATCGGGCCTGGTCGATTCCAACCGGAGCGGTGTGGAGTGTGCCGCGAACCTGGTGCCTGCCCCGGGGTTTAATCCTGTGAGCGTATCTGTGAGCTGGCACGTTAGACAGGAAGTCATGTGAACGAAAGAATTGACAAGGCCTTTAGGGTGGCTCGCAGTGTCCTTGGGTAGAGCGTTGATCTGGGTTCCAGCGCTCATACTGGGTGCGGGAGGCTTGGGATTTGCAGTAGGAGCCTGGCAAAACCTCTGTGCAGACTGCCCCTCCATCGCGATAATCCGGACTTGGGAACCGCAGCAAACGTCCAAGGTGTTCAGCCACGACGGGCAGTTGCTCAGTGAGCTGGGAATCGAACGCCGTACTCCCGTATCCATCAAGACCCTCCCTCCCCATATCGCCGAAGCATTTATCGCAATCGAAGACCGACGGTTCTATCGGCACCACGGCTTCGACCCGAGGAGCGTGATACGAGCCGTGGTTGCCCGCGTGATTCCGGACCCAGTCTTCCGCATTTTTCTGGGAACTCCCCTTCGTGAAGGGGGAGCGAGCACGATCACGCAGCAGCTCGCCAGAAACATGTTCGACGCGATCGGCTTCGAGGTGAGCCTCAAGCGCAAGCTCAAGGAGCTCCAGGTGGCTTTGGAGCTGGAGCGAGCATACTCGAAGGATGAGATCCTCGAAGCATACCTGAACGAGATTTATCTCGGTCCTGGGTGGTACGGGGTTCAAACCGCCTCTCGGAACTACTTCGAAAAGGACGCCGTCGATCTGAACCCCGCGGAGGCCGCACTCCTTGCGGCTGTGGGAAACAACGCTGGATTTTACTCCCCCTTCGGCTTTCCGGACCGGTCATTATCTCGCCGAAACCTCGTCCTAGATCGAATGGGGCTAGAGGGTTTCCTGTTGGACGAGGATATCGAACGGTGGCAGGGACACCCACTCCCTTCCTCGGGAACTCGAGCGTCCGAAGGGTTGGCGCCATACTTCGTGGAGTGGGTGCGCCTGTTGGTACAAGAGCGGTTCGGGAGTCAACTGTACACCGGTGGATTCCAGATTACCACCACCCTAGACGTAGATATACAGCGGGCAGCTGAAGTCACGATGTCTCGTGGATTTACGCGCATCGAGGGCCGACCAGGGTTTACCCATATCACGTACGATGAACTCGTGGAGGAGGCTGAGGGACAACCTCTCGTGGACATCGAGACCCCGTACGTCCAGGGAATGTTCATCGCAATGGATCCACTCACAGGAGGGGTCAGAGCGCTCATCGGGGGAAGGGACTTCACCCACTCCAAATTCAATCGCGCTCTTCAAGCGATGCGGCAACCTGGATCGTCGTTCAAACCTATTGTGTACTCATCCGCTCTTGCTAGTGGAATCCCCCCATCCCGAATCATCGCCGATCGCGCGTTCGTGCTGGATCAGGTAAGCGGGGAACTTTGGACACCGGAGAATTTCTCGAGAGAGTTCGAAGGAGATATGACACTCCGGTACGCGTTCCGGAACTCAGTGAATACTGTGGCAATCAGGCTGGCGTTTGAGGAGGTAGGGCTCGAGACCGTTGCGCAGAATGCGAGGCGGCTAGGAATCCGCACTCCCATCCCGCGAGTTCCATCTATCGCGATCGGCTCAGCGGAAGTGCTCCCGATCCAGATGATCGAGGCGTACTCTACGTTTGCCACGCTCGGAACGAAGGTTGAGCCCTTCCCCATCCTACGAGTAGAGAATACAGAGGGAGAGATCGTATGGAAGCCCGAGCCGGAGCGGGTACAGGTCATGAATCCAGCCGCGGCGCGACTCATGGTGACCCTGATGGAAGACGTCGTGAACCGGGGGACCGGAGCCAGTATTCGGGGCCGTATCGGGCTTCCCTCCGAAGTGCCCGCGGCCGGAAAGACTGGGACCACGAATGAGTCAACAGATCTTTGGTTCAATGGCTTCACACCGAACCTCCAGGCAACGGTCTGGTTTGGGATGGACCAGCCTCAGCCGCTGTATGCAGGAGCAACCAGCGGGGAAGCCACGCCGGTTTGGGGCGAATTCATGCGGTTGGTATACCTCGGGGAACTGATTGATGAAGACGCATCGGTGGCGGACATTTCCGACCCGACCGGGGAGGAATTCATAGCTGAGGGCAAGTCGTTTTTGGCCGTTCCGATCCTGCCGATCCCCGAGCCCTGGCCTCTGGATGGACTCGTAAGCCTGGAAGCCGACAGCAAGACCGGACTTCTCGCATCCCCCTGGTGTCCACCAGAGCGCCGATACGTTGAATACTACCTTCCAGGAACAGAGCCTACCGAACAGTGTGACGACACGGCCCCGGGACAATCCATCCTCCGCTGGCCCTGGTAAGTCCAGCGGCGTGCCCATCAAGCTAGCTCGTCGGGAGAGTCTGTTTCGCGCTTCTCGACCGGCCGTTCACTTCCGAAGCCGGTCACAGGAGGGCTGCGTCCTGTTGACTATCCTCTCCTTAATAAAACCAAGGAAGTTGAAGAGCGCGCCTCATTCTCGTATTCCGTGTCTACAAACACCATAGGCAGGAGCAAGAGGTCTAGCTCCGAATCGAACCTCCAGCCTTCATCCGGTCACGAGACCACTCGGCGTGATGGGATCCCGTGTGGGTGTTGACCCTACACGAACCGTCTATATTTGGTAGAGTTGTGGTACGGACCCTTGCGAGGAAAGCAGATGACGAGCGGAGCTACGAGCCCGTGGGAACTAACGGTTCCCGGGTCCACCCTGCTTCACATTCGGCAGATTCTTGGTGATGAAGTGGATTCTGCCACGGTGACACGCATGCTTTATGATACGGGGTTTGCCACGGGGGAATCCGTGTTTGCTGACTTCGCTGCTAGCACTAACGCCGATCCAACAACTTTCGGTCATGACCGCTTCTGGACGGATCTCGGACAGTTCCTCAGTGCCCATGGATGGGGAAACTTCTCCCATGAGCGTATCCACCCAGGACTTGGCATGGTCCGAACCGAACAGTGGGGAGAGAGTGGCCCTGCGGCTGAAACCAGCGAGCCGAGTTGCTCCTTCACCTCTGGGATGTTCTCCAGGGTCTTCACCAGAATTGCCGGTTCGCCGATCGCGGTCCTGGAAGTCTCATGCCGCAGCTGTGGGGATCATGACTGTTCCTTCATATTCGGATCGGAGCAGGCGGTCGGTCGACTGAAAGGACTCTTGCTTGAGAATGACAGCCTGGACGCCACCCTCGACCTCCTCTCCTAGGGCAGGGGATTGCTTCTGGGGACCAGCGTGAGGGCATTAGGAGTCGACCTGGGGAAGCTCCGAGTGGGTCTCGCTCTCTCGGACGAGACAGGGACTATCGCGTCGCCGCTAACGACAATCCGGAGGCGGCGTGGCAAGCGAGCGCCACTCTCCCGGATAGAGGAGACCGCGCTGCGACATGGTGTCGAAGTCGTGGTCGTCGGTCTTCCTTTGGATCTTTCAGGCTGTGAATCGGACTGGAGCCGTGAGGTGAGAGAGATCGCCCGCAAGCTCGGTTCCCGCCTTGAACTCCCCGTTCACCTGATTGATGAACGGATGAGCTCTGTGCAGGCGAAGCAAGCTGTCCGTGGGATTGGGCTTCCCAGAAGGAAGAGAGAGGAGAGAGAGCGAGTCGACTCCGCAGCCGCAGCAATCATCCTACAGCGCTGGCTGGACCAGCGGAGAACTGCAAGGTGAGGACGCCTCTTCGTCTGAACCGTAGCTCCCGGGCGAGTCTTCTCGTAGCCCTCGCCCTGATGTGGGTTGGAGGCTGCTCCCCCGGGACCCCCAGTGCCCCCACCGTGGACTTCATGGTGCCGGGCGGTGCCGTGTTCGACCAGGTCATCGACACCCTAATCGCACACGAACTTGTCCGGTTCTCAGTCGGATTCAAGGTAATTGCGCGGCTTCGGGGAGATGACAGGGGCATCCGTGCCGGCGGATACCGAGTCCCGGCAGACATCGGGTGGTTACCGCTGCTAGACCACCTGGTTGCCGGCAGGATCATCACGGTGCCCCTGACGATCCCTGAGGGTTATACGCTCCTCCAGATGGCATCGAGGATGGCAGAATTGACGGAGATTCCAGTAGAGGAGGTGGAGGCTCGCTTAGGGGACCCTGACGCAGCAAGAGAGTGGGAGGTTCCGGGGCCGACACTCGAGGGCTACCTGTTCCCCGATACATACCGATTCGCGCCAGGGGTCTCGCTGGACTTGGTTATTCGACTGATGGTGAACCGGCACCGGAGCTTCTGGACTCAGGCCAGGAGGGCAAGGGCGGAGGCTCTCGGACTCTCCGAGCGAGAGGTTACTACACTTGCATCCATCATCCAGGGTGAGGCGAGACGGACAGAGGAGATGGCCACCATCTCCGGAGTCTTCCACAACCGCCTCGAAATAGGGTACCTGCTCCAGGCAGACCCCACTGTTCAATACGCGCTTGGGGCACGTCGTGAGCGCCTGCTCTTCTCCGACATTGAGTCCGTAACCGAGCACCCGTACAACACATATACTCACCCGGGACTCCCGCCCGGACCCATCGGAGCCCCGGGGGAGGATGCGCTCGAGGCAGCTCTCAATCCTACAGAGGTTGAGTATCTTTACTTCGTGGCCCGCCCAGACGGATCGCACATCTTCACACCCACCCTCGCGCAACACAACCTAGCGCGGACTAACGCCCGACGAGAGTGGGCGGAGTGGGAGAAGGCCAACCAGGAGGGAGGATAGACTGGCTAGTGTCACAACTCTCCCCAAGTCGTGTTCGTTTGATCGTCATCACTGATTCAGATTTGGCAGCACCCAGAGATCTCGAAACTATCGTGAAAGAAGTGTTACAGGCCGGGGCACCTTCGATTCAACTCAGGGACAAGCGGCGAACCGTTCGGGAGCTGCTCCCGGTCGCTCATCGCCTCCGGAGCCTGACCCGGAAATTTGACGCTCTCTTGTTCGTCAATGATCGTTTGGATTTGGCATTGGCCGTTGAGGCAGACGGAATTCACCTCGGTCCAGATGATCTTCCCGTATCTGCGGTACGCGCTGTAGTCCCGGACAATTTCCTCATCGGATTTTCCGCCGACGACCCGGATGTGGCTCGATCTGCCATGGCGGAAGGCGCGGACTACCTTGGATGCGGCACAGTCTGGTCCACGGTTTCCAAGCAGGATGCAGGTGACGTCATTGGCCTCGACGGACTACGTCGCGTCACGGAAGCAATTTCGGCTCCAGTAGTCGCGATCGGAGGGGTCTCGGTACGAAGGGCTGAGCTCCTGCCCCCGACAGGTGCCGCCGGTGCCGCCGTGATGAGCGCCGTAATGTCGGCAGAGGACCCATCCGAAGTGGTGTATCGCCTACTGGAGCAGCTGAATGTTGTATAGTTAAGGGTAACTTTCGTAAGTACCATAGTGATAAGCAGTTATAAGCTTACATGAAGGCCACACACAATCATACTACCCACAATACCACCCACTTAGACCAGAAAATCAGCCTAATACTGCTGCCAGATCATCTCTTCCGACCCCCCCTGGTCCCGCCGTGCTCCTAAACCTTGCTGAGGTGCGGGCCGATGCTGGCGACCAACCGATCCATACAGTTGATCAATTCGTCTTGGATTTCCGGCCAGTCGTCCTCCGGGGATTGAAAACTTCCGTTGAACTTATGTTGAATTCTTGAGGCAGTTTTTTCGTCGTATCGCTCCCAATCAAGTGGCTCCCCGAAGGCAGATTCGATTTCGGAGCGATCGGCATAGAGTAAGTCGAAAATCCTCTTGGGCTCGTGACGATCTCCGGTATTGATGTAGAGGTTGACTGCACTCTTGCCGTTCACCCAGGTGTGGTAGGTCCACCCCGTCCCAGGCGTACCAGTTGGTGCCCAGAAGTAGCTTCTCGTGTTCGGCTGCCGATTCTCATGGTGAAGAACGTCCTTGGCCTTTGCCCCCTCAAGAAGCCCCTCCCAGGCGGATAGCTGGGATGTCACACCCGGCGAGGCGAAGCTAAGGCTGGCCACCGAAAGGGTGATCGAGGTCGCTACAGGTGTTGGCGTTGGAGTAGGCGCGGTTGGAGTACCGTCTCCCCCACAATTCCACAAAAACAGTAGAAATACATAAGACACTCAAAGCACCTGTATACTTCATAGGGCCATAATCTCTTGGGGTGCTCTCCCAAGGTGCTCGCCTCAACGGACGAATGAAACGGTACTTAGTGGTGCGCTTGGTGGAATAGGGGGGTGGACCTACTCAGGGTCGCCTCGCCAGATCAGAAGAGCATACCGACCAACGGATAAACTAGGAGCGTGAGCACCACAATCCCTAGCGTGTTCATCCAGATGCCAGCACGCACCATGTCGGGAATGCGCAGCATGCCGGAGCCGAACACGATGCTGTTCGGCGGAGTGGCAGCCGGCAGCATGAATGCGCAGCTTGCAGCCAGCGCGGTCGGAATACTGATCGCCAGCGGGTCCATACCCATGCCGCCGGCCATAGCCGCGAACACCGGCACCAGGGTAGCGGTGCTAGCGAGATTGCTGGTCAGCTCCGTCAGGAAGGTCATCAGGACGACGGCAAACACCACAACAAGCACCGGTGGCACGCCCTGAAGTCTTGTAGAGTGCAACGCAAGCGCGGCGCCTAGGCCACTGTCGTCAATGGCGCCAGCCAATGCTAGCCCGCCGCCGAGCAGCAGCAGCACTCCCCACGGCAGCTTCACGGTGGTATCCCAGTCCATCAGCGTACCACCCTCTCCGCGCCCGTCAGGGATTAGAAACAGTAGAAACATGCAGAGCATGGCGACGCCCGGGTCGGACAGATTGCCGAAGAACGGCAGTTTCACCAGTAATGGCAAACCAACCCAGCCGGCGACAGCGAGACAGAACACGGCAAACGTGCGTTTTTCGCCGGTGGACCAGGGCCCTGTCTCGGACAGCAGTAGCCTTGGATCGGTATCGG
>CAUZHN010000002.1:0-57500 GCA_963579625.1 Gemmatimonadales bacterium UBA6960 | reverse complement strand
GGGAATCTCTGATTTGATTTCTCTTCCTCCGGGTACTTAGATGTTTCAGTTCCCCGGGTTCGCCTCTCCGTAAGGAGATGACGGGATCGCTCCCGCCGGGTTGCCCCATTCGGACATCTCCGGATCAAAGCTTGCTTGCAGCTCCCCGAAGCTTATCGCAGCTTGCCACGTCCTTCATCGCCGGTCTGTTCCTAGGCATCCACCACGCGCACTTTATCGCTTGACCAGCAGTCACTTCGCCTAATCTCGTCAATCGCACTGGTCTCGCTCAGTACACTCTTTCTACCAAAAGCCGGAACACCTCGTCGTTCAAGCGTTCCACCTTCGGTGCACTCTCTCCCATTTCACCCATCTTCCCCGGAACCCCCACCCTGCTGGCTAGGGGTCACATCTACTCCGGGGGAGTTCTGTCAAAAAGCAGCTCCGCATTCCCTCAGCAACTACTTGGAAGGTCCTGCAATACGTGTTACGGAGCCGGTTAAGCTAAGCCCCAGATGGGGGGTGAGTCAACGCTTTACAAACGATTGTCCATAGCTGGACGAGACGGAGTTCAGGCCGGATGGCCCATCGGTTAGATCCCGCCTTCCGAAAGTAGCTTCGCAACCACGGATGCCTCTACCCGAAACTCACCCAGCCGGCCTTGTTCTGGACCGTGCCAGTCGGACCCTCCGGACACGAGGAGACCCATCTCCCTGGCAGTTCGCTCTAGCTGAAGTACCCGGGCTCGCGGAGTTCTCGGACGATACACTTCGAGCCCCCTGAGACCAGAAGCGCAAAGAGCCGGGAGGAACTTGTAAAGGTGTCGCTTAGGCGGATGGGCCCAGATCGGGATCCCGCCAGCTCGCTTGATCATCCCGATCGCTTCGCAAGAACCCAGTAGGCCGATCGGAATATAGGCCGGATGGGCATTTCCGATGTACAGATCGAAAGCCTCCGCGATCGTGTTCACGTACCCCGCATCCACTATGGCCCGTGCGAGATGAGGCCTGCCCAACGTCCCTCTTTCTGGAGATCCAGACGATACTGTCTCGAACGAGATCTCGACTCCCTGTTCCAACAAGCGTGCTACCATCTCTCGCAAGCGCAGCTCACGTCGACTTGCCGCATCTTCAACGTGCGTCAGCAACTCGGGGTTCGAGGGGTCGACAAAGTACCCTAGGATGTGGAGTTCCACTTCCTCAAATGTGGTGCTCACCTCGATCGCCGGGATGACTTCAACTGGATATTTACGCGCCGCTTCGAGCGCTTCCGCAATCCCGAGAACTGTATCGTGGTCGGTGATTGCGATCGCGTCCAAGTTAGCTTTGGCGGCAGCACCTACCACTGCGCCTGGAGCAAGCTCCCCGTCGGAGACGTTCGAGTGGATATGTAAATCGAGATCCATGGAAAACAGCCCCCTCCCGTCCGGAGAGTCAGGCGGAGCCCTGCTCCTCTAGCACCTCAACCGAATCGAAAAAAACGTACCCCGGTGAAAAGTCATCCGGCGTTTCCGAGGCAGCGTACTCTGATAGGACAGTGACCTGGTCATTATCCACCTTCACGACCCCCTGACGGATGAAAAACCGCTCGCTTCCGCCCTCCGGTAAATCAGCCTCCAACATTCCCGTTCCTAGCAACGCGATGTAGGGCGCGTGCCCCGGGAGAATCCCGACCTTCCCATCCCAAGCCGATATCACGAGGGAGGCTACCTCCCCATGGAAGACGGTCCTTACCGGAGACACAAGGCGAAGTTCGATCCTCTTGCCGGACACCTCAGCCCTCCTCCTCCTTCTTCATCCGCTCAGCCTCGGCTATGACACCTTCGATCCCTCCCTGCATGTAGAACGCTTGCTCTGGAAGATGGTCGAACTCGCCGGACACGACGCGATCAAATGACTCTACTGTGTCCTCAAGATTGACGTAGATCCCAACCCGCCCCGTGAACTGCTCTGCCACGAAGAAGGGCTGCGAGAGGAAGCGCTGGATACGGCGAGCGCGGTTGACAACGATCTTGTCTTCCTCGCTCAGTTCATCCATACCCAAGATGGCGATGATGTCTTGAAGGTCTCGATATTGCTGAAGAATCCTCTGGACCTCCCGAGCCACGTCATAGTGCTGCTGGCCGAGGAACTGGGGATCTAGGATCCGGGAATTCGACTCGAGCGGGTCCACTGCAGGATAGATCCCAAGCTCGGCAATACCTCTGGAAAGCACGGTCTGCGCATCTAGGTGCGCAAATGTCGTCGCGGGTGCAGGGTCGGTGAGGTCATCTGCTGGCACGTAGATCGCCTGCACAGAGGTGATCGATCCGGTGCGGGTCGAGGTAATCCTCTCCTGGAGCTCGCCCATCTCAGTCCCGAGTGTGGGCTGGTACCCCACGGCGGAGGGCATACGACCCAAGAGCGCCGACACCTCGGAGCCAGCCTGAGTAAATCTGAAAATATTGTCGATAAACAGTAGGACATCCTGCTGTTCCACATCCCGGAAATACTCGGCAATGGTGAGGCCCGAGAGTCCCACCCTCATCCTCGCGCCCGGAGGCTCGTTCATCTGGCCGAATACAAGTGAAGTCGACTCGAGAACGCCGGCTTCTTTCATCTCAAGCCAAAGATCGTTCCCCTCTCGGGTTCGCTCGCCCACCCCACAGAAAACCGAACGCCCACCGTGCTCGGTGGCGATATTGTTGATCAGCTCCTGAATGATGACGGTCTTCCCCACTCCGGCACCACCGAACAACCCAGTCTTCCCACCCTTCACATATGGAGCCAAGAGATCGATCACCTTGATGCCGGTCTCGAAGATCTCGGTCTTGGGCTCGAGATCCTGAAACTTCGGCGCTTCCCGGTGGATCGGCCAACGTTCCACCTCCGCTATTTCCTCGCTAATCAATGGTCCTTGGGCATCGACTGGCTCACCGAGCACATTAAGAATGCGACCCAGGGCAACCTCTCCGACCGGCACCGTGATCGGTTGGCCGGTGTCCTTGACTTCCATCCCACGAACTACCCCGTCGGTGGACGACATCGCAACCGCTCGCACCTGCCCTCGTCCAATATGCTGCTGAACTTCGACGACCAGTTCTACTTCCTCTCTCCCGGCCGTGGTTTCCTCGATCCGGAGTGCGTTATAGATGTCGGGCAATTCCTCGGGGTTGAACGCGACATCCACCACCGGCCCGATCACCTGCACTACAGTCCCGACATTGTGCTCGCTCATGATCCCCCTGTCTCCTTCGGATTCCTTTTGCCCAAAAAGTTAGATCGCGGCGATCATTCTAAGGCTGCAGCTCCTCCCACGATCTCGGCGATCTCCTGAGTGATCTGGCCCTGTCGCGCCCGATTGTATCTTCTCCGCAAGGCGTCTAACATGTCAGAAGCGTTGTCGGTCGCGTTCTTCATCGCGGTCCGCCTCGCCCCTTGCTCTGCCGCAGCATTGTCCACGAGAGCTCGGTAGACCACGTTTCGCACATAGAGGGGGAGGAGCTTACTCAGGACGTGGCCATCTGGTGGTGACAAGATGACCCGGTCTAGGGAAGCCCCTTCCCCATCCGTTTGAAGAGGAAGCACCTGCTTCGCTACCGGCGGGGTGGAGAGGGTCGACCGATACTCCGAGGCCACGACCCAGACCGCGTCCAGCTCACCAGTCTCGAAACGGCCCTGAAGATCCTCGACTAAGCGCCCCGCATCCTCCGGAGAGGGATAGTCACCGATATCGGTCCAAGTCTGCGAGAGTGCTTCCCCCTGAAAACGGAAAAAGGTGATCCCCTTCTTTCCCGCCACGTGAAGCTCCGTACTCACTCCATTCGCCCGGAGCTCCCCCAAGAGCCCCCGGACTTTCCGGATTAGATTGACGTTGAACGCCCCTGCAAGCCCTCGATTCGCGGTCAGAAGCAGGACAGCGGCGGTCCTGGTCACCTCTGGCACCCGGAGCAGCGGAAAGCGATCGGCCAGATCGGAACTGTAAAGGCCACTAACGAGGTCCTCCAGGGCTTTGGCATACGGGCGTGACGCATGCACGCGGTCGGATGCCCGCTTTAGCTTGGAGGTAGCGACCATCTCCATCGTGCGGGTGATCTTTCCTGTGTTCTGGACAGAATGGATCCGTCGTTTGACCTCTCGGGCCTGGGACACCTTTCGCCTGCCCTCCTCGTTCTATCGTCCTGCTGCGGGAGACTCGATGAATTGTCTCAGGCGGCCGACACTGACTCCTCGAGTTCTGTTTTGAAGCGGGCGTTGAAATCGTCTAGGGCATCTTTCAGTTCCGCTTCGAGATCCTCTGTCAGAACCATTCCGGAGCGGATCCCGTCAAGGATGTCGGCCCTCTGATCCGTCAGAAAGTCGAGAAACTCGCGCTCCCATTGGCCCACTCTCTCCACAGGACACTCGTCTAAGTGCCCATTATTGACAGCGTAGATCACCACCACCTGACGTTCCACCGGCACCGGATCGTACTGGGGCTGCTTAAGGATCTCCACAGTTCGCTCTCCTCGGGCAAGCTGCCTCTGGGTCGCGATGTCAAGGTCGGACCCAAATTGAGCGAACGCTTCCATTTCGCGGTACTGAGCCAGGTCAAGCCGAAGCCTTCCGGCCACCTTCTTCATCGCTTTGACCTGGGCCGAGCCACCGACTCGTGAGACCGAAATCCCCACGTTTACAGCCGGTCGGACACCAGCGTAGAAGAGATCCGGCTCGAGGAAGATCTGACCATCCGTGATGGAGATCACATTCGTCGGGATATACGCGGTCACGTCTCCTTCCTGCGTCTCGATGATGGGGAGCGCAGTGAGTGATCCGCCCCCGTGCTCATCGGACAGCTTCGCGGCCCTCTCAAGGAGCCTGGAGTGCAGGTAGAAGACGTCTCCAGGATAAGCCTCTCTTCCCGGCGGGCGACGAAGTATGAGGGAAAGCTGCCGATAAGCTTGCGCCTGCTTCGAGAGGTCGTCGTAAATGACAAGGGTGTGTTTGCCCTGCCACATGAAGTGCTCGGCAAGCGCCGTCGCTGTGTAGGGCGCGATGTACTGCATCGGAGCCGGGTCCGATGCGTTGGCAGCCACGACGATCGTGTATTCCATCGCCCCCTCTTCACGGAGGGTTTCTACGATGCTCGCCACCTTCCCTGCGCGCTGACCAATGGCACAGTAAACGCACACGACATCAGTGTCTCGCTGATTGATGATCGTATCAATCGTGATCGTGGTCTTCCCGGTGGAGCGGTCCCCGATGATCAGTTCCCGTTGACCGCGGCCGATCGGAATCATCGCGTCGATCGCCTTGATCCCAGTCTGCAGTGGCTCCTCTACCGGCCGCCTGAGCACTATGCCAGGCGCGACCACATCAATCATCCGTGACCCCTCGATGGGGTCGACAGTACCTTTGCCATCCAACGGGGCACCAAGGGAATCGACCACCCGCCCCAGATATCCCTCCCCGGTAGGGACCTCAAGCACTCGGCCGGTGCATCGTACTTCATCGCCCTCGTGCAGGCTGGTCCAGTCCCCGAGGACTACCGCACCGATGTTGTCCTCCTCCAGGTTCAGCGCCAGCGCCGTGACCCTACCCCCCCCATCGGAAGGCGTGATCTCCAGCATTTCGTTGGCCATAGCATTGGTGAGGCCATAGATCCGGGCAATCCCATCCTTAACTTCCAGAACCTCTCCTACCTCCTCGGCATGGAGATCCTCCTCGTAGTGCTCGATGGCGCTGAGAAGAACACCCTTGATCTCACTTGCGCGGAGTCCCGAATCGTTAGCCACTGTCTATTCCTGTGATTCCATCATGAACGCCAACTCCAGCCGGTCCTAATCCTCACGATCGAGACTCTCACTCCGTGGCGAGGTCCGTTGCCAAAAGCCTCCGACGCATTCCAGCCAGCCTGCGCAGAAGGGAACCATCGTAAACCGTGTCGCCTGCCCGGACGATCACGCCGCCCAGAATGCCAGGCCTTACCCTCACCTGGGGAATGGCCCGACGACCGATGAGGGCCGTCAGCCGTTCCTGAAGATCAAACATCGATGCTTCGTCCATGCTGCGAGCCAGGGTGACCTCCACCCGCTCGCGGCCCAGGTGGTGGTCCAGGAGGGTGTGATACGCCTGCGCGATCTCCCTCAGAAGCCGCTGTCTCCTCTTATCGAGTGTGACGAGCACAAAGTTGATCAGAGTCGCGGGCAAGGAACCCCCAAAGACGCTCCGAATTACCTCCCTCTTCTGATCCACCGTAATCCGCGGAGTATCAAGGAAGACTCGAAAACCAGGGTTCTCGTCAATGAGCCTCGCGATAATTTCAATTCCCTCACCGAATGTCTCAGGTCCTTCGTTGCGCTCTGCTACCTCCAAGAGGGTCTCAGCATAGCTTCGGGCGACGGTTTCGTCTCTCACGCCTGGGCTCCCTCGCCCGGTTCTCTGAGATGATCGATGTAGCCCATGACGAGCTCGCGATCCTTGGCTTCGTCGAGACTCTCCTGCATCAACTTGGCCGCAGCGGCAAGAGCCAAATCTACCGACTCTTTCCGAAGCGCCTCGAGAGCCGCCTCCTTCTCATTCTCGATAGTCTCACGGGCGCGCTCGATGAGGGCCTGTCCTTCCACCCTGGCCCCTTCCTCGATGTCCCGTCGAACCTTCTCGCCCGCATCCCTCCCCTCGGCAATCAGCTGTTGAGTTTGGCGACGCGCGTTGGCTATCTGCTGCCTATGCTCCGCGAGGAGCTTCGCAGACTCTTCCCTCTCGTTGGCGGCCTCATCCAAAGTGTCCTGAATGCGCCTCTCTCGCTCCTCGACAGCCGCGAGAACCGGGCCCCATGCGTACTTCCACAGGATACCGAGCAACGCTAAGAACACGATGCTCGTCCAGACGGTGAGCCCGAGGTTTACGTCGAACATCCGGCCTCCTCAGAACGTGAGGAACACGAGTCCCAGGCCGAAGAGTGCGGTGCCCTCTACTAGGGCTGCGAAGACAATCGCCGCCGTCTGAATCTGAGCCGTGGCCTCCGGCTGACGGGCAATGCCCGACGCCGCCGCCGAACCAATAGGTCCAATTCCGAGTCCGGCACCGATAACGGAACCGCCGATGGCCAATCCTGCGCCGATGAGACCGACGCTTCCTCCACTCGCTGCTTCCTGAAGAGCGGTAGGCAAGAGCATCTTTCGTCCTTTGTCTGTCCTAGTGACTAGTGAGCGTGACGGATGAGTCCAATGAACACCGACGTGAGCAATACAAAGATGTAGGCCTGCAACAGAGCCACAAACAACTCGAGAATCATGAGAACGCTGACCATGGTAACTGAAGCAACCCCCATGAGGTAGCTTTCAAGCACGAAGATCATGCCCATTATGGCAAGAATCAGCGTGTGACCGGCTGTCATATTTGCGAGCAGTCGGACCGCCAGTGCAAACGGCTTGGTCAGCTTGCCCAGGAGCTCCACCGGAGTCAGGATGACCAGCATGAGCGGCTTCATGATCGTCGGAAGGCCCGGGGGCAGAAAGAAGATCGTCTTCGCATATCCGGCGGGACCCAGAGCCCGAAATCCAGAGACTTCGATCACGATGAAGCTGATGACGGCCAGAGCAGCGGTTACAGACAGATTCGCCGTGGGTGTGATCCCCAGGGGTGTGAGCCCAATCAGGTTCATCCCGAGAACGAAGAAGAAGAGCGTCAAGATGAACGGGGTGTACACGTCTGCACCACGTCCGATGTTCGTCCGTACCAACTCATCCCGGAAGTAGATGATCAACGACTCCATGGAGTTAGCGAATCCGCTGGGAGCCCTCTCCAGGCCTTTCGAGCGGATGGCCCTAGCCGCGGGAATGAAGATCAAGGGAAGCAGGATCGCCACCACTATCATCACCACGAGCTGTCGGGTCGGTGAAAAGTCAATGACAACAGACCCCAATTGGAGGGGGTCCAAGCTCAATGACTCGAGACTCCAGTGTCCTCCGGCGAACTCAATCTCTTTAGAATCGCCGATATGGTGCGAGATCCAGTCGGGTAGCTCCTCCATGGAGAGACCACCGGCGACCTCAGCGCCGTGGCCTAACTCTTGAACTGCTTCCTCCATTTGTTTGCGCAGAGCTCCGATTAGATTCATGCCGTTGTCCGTGCGTCCTTACCCTCGATCTTGAGAAAAGCCGGCTCCATCAATAACAAGATGAAGAAAAACCCCACCAGCGACAGCAGAAGCGCCGCCGGATCCACTGACTCAAAGCTCGAGGATGCGATCCCGACCACCACGACCACCACGACCCGAAGCATAATCCCAGCCCCCCACCATACAAAGAAGCCTGAGGGATCCCCACGAGCACGCAAGAGAAAAGCGAACGCGACAACCTGGACGGGGCAGGCGATCAGCCCCGCCAGCACTACTCCCCTTTCCCCCGCGTCGTCCAGAAGCACGCAGAGTACCGTGGAACCCAAGCCCACCACGAGCACTGCGGTTAGGGCGTAACGACTAAGGGCACTCAATCCTTCTCGCCCCCCTCGAAGTTACGCTCCACTCGTGGCCGTACCACCAACTGGAGGTAAATGCTGTAGAACCCTGCCGCTCCCCCCAACAACATGCCAAGAAGCGTCAACAACGGCTGGAATCCAACTCGCGCTCCGATCTCAGATCCGACCCATCCGAAAAGCGCTACCGACAAGGCCAGCGCCATCCCATGTCCGAGATATTGGGAGGAGGATCGGATTACTTCTCTTCCTCGATCTTCACTCGGATTTTTTGACCCCGGCATTGGCTGAAACTCCTGTCAGTAGCCCAACGCGAGCAAAATCTCGCAGTTTGTGAAAAATTTCGCAAGCGCCGTTTTGACACTGTTCGTTGGGGATTCTTGGGAACCCAGGATGCTTGACGGGGGAACGCACCGAGGTCAACTTCGCGACGTGATTAACACACCTGAATCAGTCCACCGTTGCCGTCGAATGCTCTCCGCATGAGATCCGAATACGGAACCTCTGGTGGCAGGCAGCGGGTACGCTGTGGAGCTTCCACTCCTTGCCACGCCCACCAAGCGGCTGGGACCCTTCGCAGATGCTTAATGGAATCTGATGACTTCAACCGCTGAAATGGATGTCCAAGATCGGGACCTGGAGCTCTTAGAGAGCGTCACCCAGATCGCCGAAGAACTTAGACGTGAGATAGCGAAGCGGATCATCGGCCAACACGAGGTGGTGGAGGGCCTGGTCACCGCCCTTCTTGCCGACGGTCACGCGCTCTTGGTGGGTGTTCCGGGGCTGGCGAAAACCCTCCTGATCTCGACTCTGGCCGAGGCTCTAGACCTGGATTTCAGCCGTATCCAGTTCACGCCGGACCTTATGCCAACCGATATTACCGGTACTGAGGTCATCGAGGAGGACCGGACGACTGGACGACGCTCATTCCGATTCGTCCAAGGACCAGTCTTTGCAAACATCGTCCTTGCCGACGAGATCAACCGCACTCCACCGAAGACCCAGGCAGCACTTCTTCAGGCGATGCAAGAGCGTACGGTGACGACGGCCGGAGAGACCTATGCCCTCCCGGCACCGTTCTTCGTCCTCGCGACACAGAATCCGATCGAACAGGAGGGAACATACCCACTCCCCGAGGCCCAGTTGGATCGGTTCATGTTCGAGTTGCGCATCACCTACCCCTCCAGGACCGAGGAGGAAGCCGTGGCACTTCAGACCTCCGGCGAATCGCTTCAAGAGATCCGGCCAGTGGTGACGGCCAACCACCTAGTTGAACTCCAACAGTTGGTCCGGAGAGTCCCGGTCGCCCCTTCAGTGGCTGCATATGCCGTCCATCTGGCCCGGGCCACGAGACCCGGTGCGGAGGAGGCCCCACCGGTCGTTCGCAACTATGTTAGTTGGGGAGCAGGTCCCAGAGCCTCTCAATACCTCCTCCTGGGCGCCAAGGCGAGAGCAGCGCTCCGAGGCGAACCAGTGCCGAACCTAGAAGATGTGAGAGCCGTGGCACATGCTGTTCTAGCACACCGTGTGTTACCCAACTTCGAAGCCGAGGCGGACGGAGTTACCGCGCGACAGATTGTCGACGATCTCCTTGAGGAGAGTCGGTCATGGACCTGAGCCAGGGCGGTCCAACGGAAGAGGATCACCCCCCGAGTAGAAAGGCATTCATGCCGGGTGGCAAAGTCACATGACCGGCATGCTATTACTACTGGTTGGGCTGATCCTCCTCTTTTCCATTACCCTTTCCATCTCCGCATCCGCCGCAGGTTTCCTCGGCCCATCCCGAATCCGCACGCTGGTAAACGAGGGGTTCCGGGGAGCTGCGAGTTTGAGCCAGGTCCGACAGGAAAGCTCCTCAATTAGGGCCGTGGTATTCGTGGTGAATACGAGCCTCGATCTCTGCTCGGCAGGGTTGCTGGTCGGGGGAGCCGCAGTTAGCTGGGGTGCCATCGCCATCCCAACGGCCGTTCCCTCCGCAACTCTGGTCGTGTTACTGGTGTCGCGGGGCGTTCCCAGATTGATCGCAGCGAGACAATCCATCCGAGTCGCCCTTCTGTCTGCGCCATTCCTCCTTCTACTCAAGCGCCTTGTAGGTCCGGTTTTGGCTCCCTTCAACCGGTTCGAGGAGATCGTGAACCGGCGAAGCGGGAATGAGGACAGCACCGCTGAAGAACGCGAACTCAGGGAGCTGACCGAGTTGGGTCGGCGTGAGGGGGTAGTGGAGGATGAAGAGCATGAACTCGTGGAACGTGCGTTCAGGATGGACGAGCTATCGGCCTGGGACATAATGACCCCGCGGGTCAACATCTTCGCCTGGAGAGATTCACTGATACTGGAGGAGATCATACCTCAGCTACAGAGTCTCCCCTTCTCCCGCGTCCCAGTCTACGGCAGTAGCATCGATGACATCACAGGAATTCTCTATGTGAGGGAGGCATATGACGCGTATGTGAAGGGCCATCCCAAGCTGTCACTATCCCAGCTTTCCCGGGATCCATTTTTCGTGCCGGGCTCACTCTCGCTCCCTCACCTGTTACGTGACTTCCAGGCGAGGAGGAGACACATGGGGATCGTGGCGGACGAGTTCGGAGGTACAGACGGGCTTGTTACGCTCGAAGACGTCATCGAGGAACTGGTTGGGGAGATCGAGGACGAGACGGACATCGCCGAAGAGTCCATTCACCGGATCTCCAAGAATGAGCTTGAGGTTGAGGGTGGAGTCGAGCTGCGAGAAGTGAACTACGCACTCAACGTGTCACTTCCCCATCTGGATCATCGGTCACTGAACGGATTCATCCTTGAGGAGCTTGGCCGGGTGCCCGATGAAGGCGAAAGGATCGAACTTCCAAGTCTGAAGATCCAGGTTCTCGCCGCCACAGACACTCAGGTAGTTCGGGCCCGTCTGACCAAGACACATCCGGCCGCCACTGAGAATAATTGAGGTGGGAAGCCTTTTTCCGTTTAGGGGGAAACACCCTCAGATCGCGGATGACGTCTTCATTGCTCCCACCGCTGTTGTAATTGGAGATGTCCGAATCGGATCAGGGGCCAGCGTCTGGTTTGGCGCGGTACTCAGAGGAGACAACCCGAAACATCCCATCGTCATTGGACCAGAGACCAATGTCCAGGACGGGGCCATCATTCACGTAGGTGACTGGGGACCGACAGTAATCGGAGCAAGAGTAACCGTGGGCCATGGCGCAGTCATGGAGTGTTGTGAGATCGGTGACGGAACGTTAATCGGGATGCGCGCGGTCGTTCTTCAAGAGGCCATCGTTGGAAAGGAGTGTCTCGTGGCTGCGGGCTCGGTGGTCCTAGAGGGAGCCCAAATTCCGGATCGAAGCCTGGTTGCGGGAGTGCCCGGCACCGTCCGACGAACCTACGAAGGTCCTGCACCAAGCTGGCTCACACGTAGTTGGAGTCACTACTCGGCACTGTCCAGAGAGTACCTTGACGAGGGGATGGGAACTGGCTGAAGTCATGAAAATGCCAATGCCCCCTCAAGCCAAGAAGCCCGACGCGCCAGACCTTGAGCAGGTGACTCTCTGCGAGATCTGCAGCGTACCTATGCTAGAGCTTCACTGTAAGCTCTTGTGCCTATCTTGTGGCTATCAACGGGATTGCTCCGACCCCTGACTCGGACCTGCTAAACTCCGAACACTCACCGGAGATATGACTCCACCACCCAATCTCCCCATACGAAGGTTACCGCTGCCCCGACCGCCAGAAAGATCCCAAAGGGCACCAACTTTCCGGTCTTATACGAGATAGGCCCGAAAATCAGTGCTCCAAGCAGAGCACCGAGGAACAAGGAGAGCAGAACTCCCTGGACTCCGAGAAATGCCCCGATCATGCCCATCATTTTAATGTCGCCCCCTCCCATAGTTTCGGTCTTGAGGACCTTCTCACCCACCCAGGCCAAAACCCATAGGAGTACGAACCCGAAAAGGCCTCCCAGAAGAGATGGAATGATGCCGAGTGCTGGAGTCAGTGAGGAGAGCCCGAAGCCCAGGGCAGCCCCACCGATCGAAAATTGGTCGGGAATGATGTAAAACCGTGCGTCGCTTATGGCGATCCCGAGCAGAATACTCAAAAACATCGCACCGCGGAGTGCCTCCACCTCGAGCCCGTGAGTCCACATCATACCACCCCAGATGAGCCCCGTGGCAGCTTCGACAAGCGGGTATTGGAGGGAGATCCATGCGGAAGAGTGACGACAGCGCCCACGAAGTAGAACCCAACTCAGTACCGGGACATTGTCGTACCAGCCGACTCCCTCTCCGCACCCTGGGCAGTGGGACCAAGAGTGGGTTACCGATTCATCCCCAGGCCACCGCAACGCATACACGTTCAGGAACGAACCGAGAATCAGCCCCAGGAGTCCAATCAAGCCCAACGCCACCTAAAGCTCACTCCTCACCGCAACTTCCTTCCCGGTTCGAACTCCCTGGCCAGCCCTAGCGTCCACAGGAGGATAGCGCCGGCCATGGCCACGTTCAGGGAGTCTACGCCAGTGGACACCGGAATCGAAAGCTGTGCGGCGGCAGCCTCAAGCGCCTCCCATCTTGGTCCCACGGTTTCATTCCCCATGAGAAGCGCCCACCCGCCAAATTGTCGATCCAGAATATCCTCTCCACCATGCGAACGAATCCACTCTCGGACATCCCGACCCTGAGGACAGGCAACGAGCAGGGGGACCTCAGCGGCTTCGATCCAGGCCTGCGCGCGTTCCCAATCGAGAGTGTGTATGGGTAGGTGGAAGGCCAGTCCGGCTGACGCACGCACGGCCTTCGCGCTCCAAAGATCCGCAGTCCCGTCCAGTCGGAACACCCTGCCCACACCGAGCGCGGCTGCGGAACGGACCAGCGTCCCCGCGTTCCCCGGGTCCTGTACCCCGTCAAGGATCAGAGTGCAAGAGGATGCTAGCGAGCCGGCGGTCCGCTGGGGAGTGGCCAGGTCGGCCCGCGGCTCCCGCGCAACCGCCAGGACCCCCTGGGGGTTGTCAGTAGCCGCAAACTCCTTCAGGCTTCCCGAGGGCACCCCCACAACCTCTGCTTCGAATTTCGAGAACAGCTCCACATGGGGCAAAGAGGGCGAGTCGAGAGCCCCCTCCTCTCGAACTACAAACAGGATCTCTGCGCCGTTCTGAACTGCAGTGGTGAGAACCCTAGGACCCTCGAGCAGGACCACCCTCTCGGCTTCCCTCCCTCGTCGGGTGGAGATACGCCTGAGGAGCCGCTTCCGCGACCGGCTTAGTGTCACGACCGGTGCATTTCCCAGGATTTTCCCCCTATCTTGCGGTTAGTCGACACCCCACTCCCCCTTACCAAGCATGGCGCCATGTCCGACCTCGACCGACCCGTCGCTCTCACCATCGCCGGCAGCGACAGCGGAGGTGGTGCTGGGATCCAGGCTGACATCAAGACCTTCCAGGCGCTTGGAGTTTTTGGCACGAGTGCGGTCACGGCTGTCACCGCTCAAAATACCGTCGGCGTGACCGCAGTGCATCTGGTCCCTCTGGATGTGGTCCGAACTCAGATCACTACAGTCGTCCAAGATCTCTCCCCGTCAGCAGTAAAGTCAGGGATGTTGGGCACTTCCGAACTTGTCGAAACGGTTGCGGATGCGATACAAGAACACTCCCTGACACCGTATGTCCTCGACCCCGTCATGGTCGCTTCCAGCGGAGACCGGCTGCTGGACGAGGACGCCGTGGAGGCCATAATTCGGAGACTCCTCCCGAAGGCAACTCTGGTGACCCCCAACCTGGAAGAAGCTAGAATCCTCACCTCTCTCCCGATATCGGGTGAAGAGGGCCAGCGTGAATCCGCGCGCCGGCTGGTACAGATGGGTGCACGTGCCGCCCTGGTCAAGGGAGGTCATGGGAGTGGCACACAGGTAGTGGATATCCTCTGGGACGGTAGTGACGAATATCTCTGGAGGCACCCCAGGATCAAGACAAGAAACACCCACGGAACGGGATGCACGTTATCCGCAGCGATCACGGCCGGTCTATCACGTGGTAATCAGTTAGTCCCTGCGGTCGAGGACGCACTGGCCTTCGTGGAACAGGCGATCCTCAGAGCACCCAACCTCGGTCGCGGGCATGGGCCTCTGAGCCACTTCCCCATCCCAGACACTGAGGATCACCCGTAACCGGAAGCCATACCGCCCCGAAGAGCTATTTGATATCTGACAATTTGGCTGACCCCATAGGAAAAACCGCCGATTTGGCGGTGTTTCAACGTCAACAGGAGGCATAGACATTGCTATGTACCCCTAGGGACAGCCTAACGGTCATGAACTCAAGGAGTGCACATGGGCAAGGTCATTGGCATTGATTTAGGAACGACGAACTCCGTCGTCGCGGTTATGGAGGGCGGAGAGCCCGTCGTGATTCCGAACGCCGAGGGAGGTCGAACCACCCCCTCCGTCGTGGGTTTCACCAAAGATGGGGAGCGGCTGGTTGGCCAAGTTGCTCGTCGTCAGGCGATCACAAACCCGACAAACACCATCTTCTCCGTGAAACGGTTCATGGGCCGCGGCTCCGCCGAGGTCGAGGCCGAGAGAAAGCTCGTTCCATACCAGGTCATTCGCAATTCGGAGGACCGCGTCCAGATCAAGATTCCCAACGCCGAGAAGCCGTTCAATCCGCCTGAGATCTCGGCCATCATCCTCCAGAAGATGCGCCAAACAGCTGAAGATTACCTCGGCCAAAAAGTGGACCAAGCCGTGATCACTGTGCCGGCCTACTTCAACGACTCTCAGCGGCAGGCAACCAAAGATGCTGGGAAGATCGCCGGACTCGATGTACTTCGAATCATCAACGAACCCACGGCCGCGGCCCTCGCCTATGGGCTCGACAAGAAAAAGGACGAGAAGATCGCCGTCTTCGACCTCGGGGGCGGCACCTATGACATCTCCGTCCTCGAGTTGGGCGATGGTGTCTTCGAAGTAAAGGCCACAAACGGAGATACTCACCTAGGGGGCGACGACTTCGACCAGCGAATCATCGACTGGTTGGTGGAGGAGTTCAAAAAGGATCAGGGAATCGATCTCGCGCAGGACGCGATGGCACTTCAGCGGCTCAAGGAGGCATCTGAGAAGGCAAAGATGGAGCTCTCATCCACGATGCAGACCGATATCAACCTCCCCTTCATCACAGCTACGCAGGAAGGTCCGAAACATCTAAACATTACTCTCTCCAGGGCCAAGTTCGAGCAACTCGTAGGGGATCTGATCGAGCGGACGATTCCGCCGATGAAGGTCGCTCTGGAGGATGCGGGACTCGATCCATCTGCGGTGGACGAGGTCATCTTGGTCGGAGGGTCGACTCGGATTCCGAAGATCCAAGACATCGTCAGGGAGTTCTTCGGGAAGGCCCCCCACCGGGGAGTGAATCCGGACGAGGTCGTCGGGATTGGAGCTGCTATCCAGGGAGGTGTGTTGGCCGGCGATGTCAAGGACGTGCTACTGCTCGACGTGATCCCACTTTCGCTGGGAATAGAGACCTTGGGTGGGGTGATGACACCGCTAATAGACCGGAACACGACAATCCCGACGAAGAAGACAGAGGTCTTCTCTACCGCCGAGGACACCCAGACTACTGTGGAGATTCACGTACTACAGGGCGAACGGAAAATGGCGCTTGACAACAAGACGATCGGGAAGTTCCAGCTGGCCGGAATCCCACCCGCTCCTCGGGGCGTACCCCAGATCGAGGTGACATTCGACATTGATGCTAACGGAATCTTGAATGTGTCCGCCAAAGATCGTACAACGGGCAAGGAGCAGAAGATCCAGATCGAGGCGTCATCCGGCCTCTCGGACTCCGAAATCGATCGGATGGTGAAGGATGCGGAGTCTCATGCCTCCGAGGACGAAGAGCGAAAGAAAAATGTAGAAGCTCGCAACACTCTGGATTCCCTCATCTACCAGGTGGAGAAGGACACCGAAGAGTGGGGAGACAAGGTAGGTGATGTCGAAAAAACACGGCTTGAAGAAGCAGTTGAAGTGGCAAAAGAGGCTCTCAAGTTCGATGACCCGGGGAAAATGAATGAAGCGCGCGATGAACTCATGCAGGCTTTTAGTGCAGCTGGTCAGAAAGTCTACCAGGACCAGGGAGAGGAGGTGGAGAACAACGGTGTGACGGCAGATGAGGGAGCAACCTCCAGAGCAGAAGAGGAGGACGCCGTCGTCGAGGCGGACTTCGAGATTGTCGACGACGAGAAGGGTTGATTGGCACGGTATAGCCGCCAGCCCTACGTGGACCCACTCCCTGATCTCCGTGTATTAGAGTCTTTATCAGAGGCTTGCGCGGAACGACGGAGGGAGTCCCGAATATGTTCGACCCGCTACGGTTCAAGACCCGAGTTGTAATCTACACCGTCATCGGCTTCGTCCTGGGAGTCGGTGGCGCATCAGCGATGGGATGGGCCTCTCCGGTGGGGATGGCCGTAATCACTCAGGTTCCTCAGGTGTCAGACGCCCAGATTCAGCCGGCTTTGGATCTGAGCGAGGCCTTCGTAAATATCGCCGAAGCCGTCACCCCGGGTGTCGTTCGGATCGAAGCCGAGCAGTCGGCTACTTTGGCTACGGAGAGCCAACTTCCCACACCACTACCTGATGAATTCCGCCAGTTCTTCGATGGACCGAACCAAGTGCCACCGGGCGAGCGTCCACCTCAAATGGCAGGGGGGAGCGGCTTCATCGTGAGCCCCGACGGCTACATACTGACAAATGACCACGTTGTAGGAGATGCGACTAGTATCCGGGTCTTTCTTCCCGACCGACGAGAGTACACTGCCGAACTCGTCGGGTCCGACCCGACGACCGACGTTGCTGTTATCAAGATCGACGACGTGAGCCTGCCAGTCTTGAGCCTCGGATCCTCCGCCGACCTGAGGGTAGGGGAATGGATTCTCGCTGTGGGAAACCCAGGACTTGGAGGCGGATCTAGGCCGCTGGACTACACTGTTACATCGGGGATCATCAGCGCGATCGGCCGACCTTTGAACCTTATCGGCAACGAACTTCGGCAGGAAGGATGGGAGGAACGATCTCAGTTTGCCATCGAAGACTTCATACAAACCGACGCCGTTATCAACCCAGGCAATTCCGGGGGCCCAATGGTGAACCTGCGGGGTCAGGTTGTCGGGATCAACTCAGCGATCGCGTCTCGCACCGGTTATTACCAGGGATACGGCTTCGCCGTCCCCGTCGACCTCGCGAAGCGTATCATGGAGGATCTGATTGAGTTCGGCGAGGTACGTCGAGCGTATCTTGGGATCGAAATGCGAGAAGTGCAGTTGGTCGACGCCGACTACTATGGGCTTCCCCGTGCTATGGGGGTACTCGTGAACAACGCCGTCCCGAATAGTCCGGCGGTAGAGGCCGGTCTGCGGCAAGAGGATGTGATCGTTGCGGTTGACGGGGTGGACGTTGAACGACCCGGTCAACTCCAGCTCCTGATCGCTCAGCATCGACCCGGCGACGAAGTGATGGTTCGCTTCTACCGCAATGGTGAGCGTCAGGAGGTCACCGTCCAGCTCGGAACCTCTCCGCTTGGCACGCGACCTGTTGAGACAACGAGACCAACGGTGAGTTCACAGACCCGCATCGGAATCGACGTCATGCCCCTTGATGAGTCCACAGCCGAACGGTTCGGATATGAGGCGACGGGCGGCGTAGTGATCGGTCGAGTAAGCCCCGCGGGACCGGCCGGACGAGCAGGTGTCCGACCAGGCATGCAACTAGTGGATATTAACCGAGAGTCCGTGGAGACGGTCCAGGACGTCGAGGAACTGTTTGGAGACGTCGAGCCCGGTGACATCGTGTCACTTCGGATGGGCTTTCCTGATGGGTCGTCGCGAATCGTCAACCTCCGGGTTCCGCAGTAGGAATAAACGTACGCACGTTGGACACCCGCGCTCGAATTAGGCGCGGGACTTCGAGATTAGGGCCCAGAGCGGGTGAGAACCCTCAACTCCGGGCCCTTCCTCATGTGACCTCATGGCTGGAAACCGCTTGTTGATGCCACTTCCGGCCACGGTTATGTTTTTTTCGGAGCCGCGAAAGTGGCGGAATTGGTAGACGCGCGAGATTTAGGATCTCGTGGCCTACGGCCGTGGGGGTTCGAGTCCCCCCTTTCGCACTCGCCCCGCCGTGCCCACACCGACTGGAAGTCCGAGAAGTCCGTTGGAAAAGCACAGTGGGTCATGCACAGGGGTTTTATCCGGTACACGGAAAGAGGAGGAATCCATACTGTGCGATCAGTGACAACTAGAAACACGGTGTTGGGCTCCAGCCCCCCTGTGCCCCGGTAGGTTACTTGAGGAGTGGGGCATGGTCACGTGCATGGCATTCCCGTGGCTCAGAGTAGAAACAAAGAAGAGGCGCAGCGTGAACTATAGCGATGACGAGGAACGACAACTGAGCGTAGCAACTGCCGTGTGCCCTTTGGGATACGCTAACACAGAGTTCAGTCGGTCCTTAGCACTCCTTGACGTAGCTTGTGGTTTTGCGTGCGGGACGCCACCGTGCATCCGTTTCCGCAGCGCACGCAACTTGGTCCTCTGTGCTTCTTCCACGGTCTTCTAATGGCGCTGGACATCTCCAAGCTCGAGGTGGCGGTAGCGGAGGGGAAGCGATGGCGTCGCACCCTGAGCATCACGGTCCCCTCCATGCTCGTTCAGGCAGAGCGTAAGGCGGCCGTGAAGAAACTCTCGTCGAGGCTCAAGCTCCCTGGGTTCCGGTCGGGAAAGATCCCGACGGCCTTAGTCGAGAAGAGATTTGGCCCCACCCTCGAGCAGGAGGTGTTGGACCACGTAATCGGGGAGGCCTATCGCGGTGCGCTGGAGGAACAATCTCTTCGGCCAATCAGCGAGGGAAAGGTCGGAGAGATTGATTACCAGCCTGAATCCGACCTTAAATTTGAGATCTCGTTTGATGTCGCACCCCAAGTAGAACTCGCCAGGATCGGCGGCTTCAAGGTGGAGCGTCCGGCGATTCAGGTCACTCAAGAACAGGTTGACGGTGTCTTGGCTCGGATCAGGGAACAGAAAGGTACCTGGATACCGATAGAGACTGGGTCGCCGGATAGCGGGAACTTGGTCTCCGTGCAAATCGAGAGGCTGAACGAGGAGGAAGACGAACCCCGCCCTTATGAATTCGTTCTCGGCAAGGACCAAGCAATTCCGGATGTCGAGAGATCCATTCGCACGCTCGAAGTGGGAGGCTCTGGCGAATTCACGATTTGCTTTCCTGAAGATATGGCGGACGAGGAGCGTCGGGGAACAGAGCAGAGTGTGAAGATTGTTCTTGATGGCAGGAAACAACTCAAGTTGCCGGAACTTGACGACGCCTTTGCCGCATCCTCGGGAAAGTTCAAAACTCTGGAGGAACTGACCGACCAGATCCGTGAGGATTTGACGGAAGTGGCGACGGGCAAGGCGGATGAGGCACTCCAGGGTGAGCTCATTGAGCAGATTTTATCGGCAAACCCATTTGATATCCCTGAGTCAATGGTGGATCAATACGTCCTTTCGGCTCTCGGGCACCCGGAGGATCTCCCTGATGAGCAGTTCGCTGAAGCCAAGGAGCAGTTGCGGCCCAGAGCAATCCATGCGGTCAGGCGACACATCGTCATAGATCGGATATCAGAGGTTCAGGAACTCGTCGCCTCAGGCGAGGAGGTGGATACTCGGATCGAAGAGATTGCCGAGCAAACTAGTGGAACCCTCTCCGAAGTCTACTCGCGCCTACAGAAATCAGGCCAGTTAGATCATCTTGAACGAGAGATCACGGAGAAGAAAGTCTTCGACTTCCTTCAGGAGCAATCTGAAATCATGGAGCCGATCTGAAGCCGTCGGCTCCGCCCGAATCAAGGACTACGGATCAAACACGATGCCCATTTACCCTCCATATGTCATTGAACGTACAAGCCGTGGGGAGCGGAGTTACGACATTTTCTCCCGTCTCCTCATGGATCGGATCATATTTCTCGGAAGCGCTGTTGACGACACAGTAGCAAATATTATTGTGGCGCAACTCCTATTCTTGGATGCTGATGACCCGGAGAGAGACATCTATCTCTATATCAACTCCCCGGGTGGAAACGTCTACGCAGGCCTCGCGATCTATGACACGATGCAGCACCTCCGAGCACCAGTCTCCACTTTCTGTGTAGGGATGGCTGCATCAATGGGGGCAGTCCTTCTCGCAGGTGGCAGTGAGGGAAAGCGGAGCGCACTGCCCAATTCCCGCATCTTGATTCACCAACCCACCTCCGGATACCAGGGAACGGCAGCGGACATCGAGATCGCCGCTAAGGAAGTCCTTGGCATCCGGGAACGGCTCAACAATATCCTCGCCAAACACACAGGCCACACAGTGGAGAAAGTGGCCGAAGATGTGGACCGTGATTATTTCATGAGTCCGGAGGAGGCGGTGGAGTACAGCCTAATCGACCGAGTACTATCCCACCGGGATGAGGTGGAGAAGCCGAAAGACTCCGAGGGAGGAGCTTCTGAGTAACCATGAGCCGCGAACCATTCGCGGATTTCGAAGGCCAAGAGGTGTGATCGATGTCGACTGACGAACATCTGCAATGCAGCTTCTGCGGGAAATCGAAGGACTCGGTCCGGAAGTTCATTTCCGGGCCCAGTGTCTACATCTGCAACGAGTGTGTGGTCCTCTGCAATGAGATTCTGTCTGAGGATGAGGACCGCACTCACCCGGAGACAACCGCTCCGACGCTCACGCCTCGCGAGACCAAGGAAGCCCTCGACCAGTACGTGATCGGGCAAGAAGAGGCGAAGAAGGCCCTTTCAGTCGCCGTTTACAACCACTACAAGCGGGTTAACCACAAAGGCCTCTTGGACGACGTAGAGATTGAAAAAGCCAATATCCTGCTGATGGGATCAACCGGCGTAGGAAAAACGCTGCTGGCACAGACGTTGGCCCGCCTGTTGGACGTCCCGTTCACGATCGCCGATGCGACCACCCTAACAGAAGCAGGGTATGTTGGCGAGGATGTCGAGAACATCCTCGTGCGGCTCCTCCAGGCCGCTGACTACAATGTGACCGAGTGCCAGCGGGGCATCATCTACATCGATGAACTCGACAAGATCTCTCGAAAGTCTGAAAATCCATCGATCACGAGAGACGTATCGGGAGAAGGCGTTCAACAGGCGCTACTCAAGATCCTGGAGGGAACGGTCGCATCGGTACCCCCCCAAGGGGGCCGAAAGCACCCGCAGCAGGAATACATCCAGATTGACACCACCAACATTCTGTTCATCTGTGGTGGAGCCTTCGACGGACTAGAGAAGATCGTTGAATCCCGGCTTGGTCAGCGCAGGATCGGCTTCGGTGACGAGGATCTTGATGAGGATGAGGTGGTACGCACTCAGCTTCTCTCCCGGGCCGAGCCGGACGACCTTCAGCGGTTCGGCCTCATACCCGAGCTCGTCGGGCGACTGCCTGTGATGGTGAGCCTTGAGGAACTCGACGAAGAAGCCCTGATCCGGATCCTGCAGGAGCCAAGAAACGCGTTGGTGAAGCAATATATGAAGATGCTGGAGATGGAAGGCATAGGGCTCACTTTCGATTCAGACGCGATCCGTGCAATCGCTCAGAAGGCCTTCGACCGGGGCACCGGCGCGCGCGGTCTCAGGGCCGTCATCGAAGGTATCATGCGGGACGTTATGTTCGATGTGCCTTCTAGGAGAGACATCCGAGAAGTCGTCATAACACCTGAAGCTGTCGAACAGGGGGTGAGCCCCCTTCTTGTGTTCCACAACGAGGCCCAGAAGAAGGGAGCGTAGTCCCAAATCTTGTGATGAAAATCGGGACTGTGGAGTTTATGGACACGCTCATGGATGCCGCCGCTCCCCTTCCGGGAGACCTTCCGCAAATCGCGTTCTCAGGCCGCTCAAATGTGGGCAAGTCATCTCTCATCAACACGTTGCTCGGTCGGACCAAGAAGGGAGTGGCCTATGTATCAAGGACCCCTGGGAAGACCCAGGGACTCAACTTCTATCGAATCAACGGACAGTTCTTCTTCGTCGACCTTCCCGGTTTCGGATTTGCGAAGGTCCCAGATCACGTCCGAGAAGGATGGAAGCCCCTCATCGAGGGTTATCTGGCAAGGAGTGACGGGCCTTGCGCCGTTGTTCACCTGATGGACGCCCGACGGAATCCGACTGACGATGACCTGAAGATGCTTGACTACCTCGTGGAACTTGGGCTCCCCGCACTGATTGGGATAACGAAGATCGACAAGCTGTCGTGGGAGAAGCGAATGAAGACTATCCCGGCCCTGATCCACTCTCTGGACTTGGATTCCGATCAGGTCATTCCCTTCTCCTCCAAGACCGGTGAGGGGCGTGACAATTTCTTGAGGGCACTCACCAGATTCTTAGACGGGCAGCAGCAGGTTCCGGCATCCAACCGGGTGGGGAGCGATGCCTAGCGCTGGTCGGATTGCAACAGCTTCTTTCCAGCTCGCCCTCCTCGGCTGTGGGCCCCTCTCTCCGAGCATACCCGAGAACAGAGCGCCAGTGAACCCATAGCTCTCTCGAGACTAAGCCGAGAGCGAAACGATCGACGACCTCCTGGTTCGGCTTGGGACCCTTCGGCAGACTGAGGTCTCGGGTGCGATCTTGCACCGGTCCCCTCAACTAGTACCTACTCTTCGATCGCGTACTTCTGGATCTTCCGATACAGGGTCCGCTCCCCGATCCCAAGACTCTTAGCGGCCTTGCGACGGTTGCCATCGACCTCTCGAAGTGCCGCGCGGATTGCCTCCTTTTCAATGTCATCCATGGTCATTCCAGGACGGAACACGACGGCTCCCCGTTCGGCTTCCTCGTCAAAAGCTAACTCGTCTCCTGCTTCCGTGTGGGGAAGATCGGGACCCATGCGCCCCTGATCCTGGCTCCCTGACAACCTCACCCCCACCTCCACATCGCCCCCCGAAACAGAGGGAATGGCTAATGGGATGGTAGCGGATCCCTCTAGCCGACTGTCAGTCCCTCCCCGATAAACCTCGAACTCACGCCGCAGTTCGTCCATATCCACTCGCAACTCTACAAGTGTTCGAAAAACGAACTCCAGCTCGGGTCGGACCCGGTGCGCATCGTTGCCCTCCCGCACCCTTTGCTCGTCGAGCGAGCCTTCCGCAGAAGCGATGGGTACTGGAAGGAGGCTTCTTTCCAGACCTGGAAACCGGATCTCACGAGGGATGTCCTCCGTACCGATCGGCTTTCTTAGGGCGAGCACGACCATACTCTCGATGAGATTGCGGAGCTCCCTTACATTTCCCGGCCAATCATACCGAACAAGCAGCTCCACTGCTTCGTCCGAGATCCCCGGGAAGGGTCGGTCGAGCTGGAGACTCAGCTCGCGGACGAAGTGGTTTATCAGACGAGGTATATCATCCCGCCTCCGCCGAAGCGGTGGTAGCACAATCCCCAGAATATTCAGACGGTAGAAGAGATCTCGGCGAAACCGCCCCGCAGGCATTAGATCACGGAGTTCCTGATTCGTCGACGCGATGATACGAACGTCGACATGTATCGGCTGCTGCCCCCCTACCCGCAGGAACTCACGCTGCTCCAGAACACGAAGCAGCTTCGTCTGAGTCGAGATGGACATCTCGCCAATCTCGTCCAAGAGCAGGGTTCCCCGATCAGCAAGCTCGAAGAAGCCCTTTCGGGAATCAATCGCTCCGGTAAACGCTCCCTTCTCATGTCCGAAGAGCTCCGACTCCAGAAGTGTCTCGGAGAGAGCTGCCACATTTATCGCCAGAAATGCCCTATGGCGTCGAGGTGAAAGCGCATGAATACCTCGTGCGATCAACTCCTTTCCGGTCCCAGACTCACCGGTAATCAGGGCCGTGGAATCCACAGGAGCGATCTGAACAACGCGTTCAAGTACCTCCCGCATCGCCTCTGATTCACCTACGATTCCGGTGAGCTGCTGTAGTCTCCGCCGTTCGACACCTCTGTGTGCCAGTAGCACCACCTCGTCGGGATCCGGATCCGGCCCGAACGCCTCCTCCGCTCCGAGCTGTCGGCCTCGCGCGACGGAATTTTCACCTACGAAGACAGTGAAAACGGGAATTTCAAGAAGATCGTGCGCCTCACGAACCCAGTGCTCCGCGCTCGTGTCTCCGGTCAGTATTAGAAGAAGCGCCTCGTCTTCACCCTCCAGTTGTGACGGATCAGAGACCAGATCCACCCCATACCCCTCACCAGTAAAGGCCTCACGAAGCCGACCCGCGATAGGGAGTCCGTGGGTGCTGATAAGGATCGTGCCGGTCATGAACGCAACGGACCCTTGGAAGGACTCGATTCATTTCGGTCGCCGGAGTGTGGAGGATGAGGGTCATGCCAACCATGCAGGAGAGAAATACCATGTACGAGCAGGGGGTTCAGTGCCTCGAGTCCGTCTCGGACCCCTCCGGGGCTCCCAGGGAGATTCACAATCAGACACTTACCGCGAAGGCCTACCTCGCCCCTGGAGAGAACGGAAAACAGGGTCGACACTTCCCCCTTTCGACGGAGAAACTCGGCCATCCCTGCTGCGGGTCGGTCGATGACCGCCCTGGTGGACTCCGGTGTACAGTCACGCTCCGTGAAGCCGGTGCCACCGGTCGTGAGAAGTAAATCCACCTCGCCTGAGTCTGCCCAGTCGAGGAGGACCGGGACAAGACTGGAGGTACCATCGGCAGTCACTCCCCTTCGTGCCACGGTGTACCCGTGCTCGCCACACCACGCTACGATGATCGCGCCGCTGTCATCCTCACCTTCGCCGCGGGAAAGTCGATCGCTGACCGTCAGTACTCCCGTGCGCAACGCGTTCTCCAGGGACCCGCTCATTTCTTTCTCGATCCTTTCCTATAAAACGGAACTTTTACAACGTTTCCGTGACAGTCCCGTCCCCTAATCCGGATACTGACAGCAGTCCCTACCTCTGTGAGGCCGATGGGGAGATACGCCATCGCGATTCCAGCACCTAGGGAAGGGCTCATCGTCCCGGAGACTACGGCCCCGACAACTTCGTCGCCCACAATCACGGAATACCCCGCACGTGGGAACCCCTTTTCTGACATTCGGATCCCAACCAGCTTCCGGGACACTCCGGTCTCGCGCTGCTGGGCAAGCGCGGACCGGCCTAGAAACGACCCCTTCTCGAGCTTCACTACCCAGCCCAGTCCTGCTTCGAACGCAGTGCGGTCCTCATCAAGGTCAGCGCCGTAGAGCGGGTAACCCATCTCAAGACGGAGGATATCTCTCGCACCGAGTCCTGCAGGTTGTAGGCCGAGGGCGGATCCGGCGTCCAGCAGGTCCACCCACACCTCTCGTACCCGATCCGCTTCAAGGTAGAGTTCAAAGCCGTCCTCGCCCGTGTATCCCGTTCTTGCCAAGATGATGTCGATACCTGAAATGCGAGTCCGAACGAAGTGAAAGGACCCAATTTCCTTCAGATCCACCTCCGTCATCCGACTCAGAATTAGAGCGGCCCGCGGCCCCTGAAGAGCCACGAGCGCATAACGTTCTGAGTGATCCTCCAGACTGGCGTTGAACTCAATCTGATGTGAACGAATCCAACCAAGATCCTTCTCACGATTGGCTGCGTTCACGACCATAAGAAATGTGGACTGGTCAAGACGGTAGACGAGCAGGTCGTCGATGATGCCCCCATCCTCCCTGCTCATCAGCGAGTACTGCGCTCGTCCGATTGCCAGCGATGTGGGATCGTTGACCGTCAGGTATTGCACGAACTTTAGCGCCTGTGGCCCCGAGATCTCGAACTCACCCATGTGACTCACGTCGAAGACACCGGCTGTAGCTCTCACGGCCCGGTGTTCAGCCCAAATCCCCGCGCTGTAGTGCACCGGAAGACTGAACCCGGCGAACTCGACCATCTTTCCGCCGAGCCGCAGATGCTCCTCATGTAGTGGTGTAGTCCGTAGCTGTTCGGTCATCTACCCCATCAGCCTGAGCAGCACTGCCTTCTGCGCATGCAGGCGATTTTCGGCTTCATCAAACACACGCGACTGGGAGCCGTCGATAACCTCCGCGGTCACTTCCTCCCCTCGATGAGCGGGAAGGCAGTGGAGGAAAACAGCCTCCCGACTTGCTTCTTGCATGAGCGACGCCGTTACCTGGTACGGAGTGAACGCCCGGGCGATACTTTCCGAGTCGCCTTCCTGTCCCATCGACATCCAGGTGTCGGTGCAGACCACGTGGGCTCCGTGCACTGCCTCTATCGGGTCACGTAGAAGCTCTACACTGGATTCCACTTGCGCAGCTGCGAGGATTTCGGCGCTTGGATCGTGACCTTCGGGGACAGCCAGCCTCAACTCGAACCCTAGGATTCCAGCTGCGTTGATCCAGGAGTTGGCCATGTTGTTGCCATCCCCGATCCAGGCAACACGCAATTCGGCAAGGCGCGGCCCAAACTCCTCTCTCAGCGTGAGAAGGTCCGCGAGCAATTGACAGGGATGTAGCAGATCAGTGAGACCATTGATCACCGGCACCGACGCAGGCTTGGCCAGCTCCTCCACTTCCTTCTGAGCAAAGGTCCGGATCATCACTCCATCGACGTATCGCGAGAGCACCCGGGCCGTGTCGGCCAAGTCCTCCGCATGTTCCCCACGCCCCAGGTGAGTCTCGTCAGCGGGAAGAAAGATCGCGTGGCCCCCCAGCTGAAACATCCCGGTTTCGAACGAGACACGAGTTCGAGTCGAATGCTTACGGAAGATCATCGCCAGAGTCTTCCCCTGCAGCGGAAGATCTGTCCCTTCACTGCGATCCTTAAGTCTCAATGCCCGCTCGAGGAGGTCCTGGAGTTCTTCCCGGGACAAGTCTCTAAGCGTCAGAAAGTGATGGACCGTTTTCTCCAAAGGACTTTCCCCCGAGGTCAGAGAATGTATCTCCGGAGGTCCTCGTCCTCGACTATCGAGGCGAGATTCTGCAACACGAACGCCCGATCGACCACCAAGTTGGTCTGATCGGCACCTTCAGGAAGCTCGAATAAAACCGTCTCAAGTAGGGTGGTCATCACCGTCTGGAGTCGGCGGGCTCCAATGTTCTCCATCCGCTCATTCAGCTCAAATGCGATCCGAGCAATCTCTCTCACGCCATCTTCCGAAAACTCGATCCTTGCGCCCTCAGATTCCACGAGCGCCCTGTACTGATGGACAAGAGCGTTCTGAGGCTCTGTAAGTATTCGGACGAAATCCGCTTCCCCGAGAGGCTTCAATTCGACCCTGATAGGGAATCGCCCCTGCAGCTCCGGCACGAGGTCTGAGGGTTTAGAGACGTGGAAGGCTCCTGCGGCGATGAAGAGAATATGGTCCGTTTTCACCAACCCGTACTTGGTCTGGACATTCGACCCCTCGACCACAGGAAGAAGGTCTCGCTGGACACCCTCTCGGCTCACATCCGGACCGGCCCCCCCACGTTCCCCAACCACCTTGTCAATCTCATCCAAGAATACGATTCCCGTCTCTTCCGTTCTGTCGAGCGCCTCGTTCACCACCTCATCCATGTCGACCAGACGGTCCAGTTCCTCTTGCACAAGGATCCGTCGGGCCTCCGACACCTTCACCGAACGCTTCTTCGAGCGCTTCGGCAACATCTCCTGAAGCATTTCCGTGAAGTTATGGTCCATGCCCTCCCCACCCATGGGAATCATCATCCCTTCCAAGTTTGGTGTCTGCTGAACCTCGACCTCGACTGACCGATCGTCGAGCTTCCCTGCGAGAAGGAGCGTGCGAAGCTTATCTCTTGTTCGTTTCCTACGATCTTCCAGAGATAGGGTGCCCTCAGTTGGCTTAGCCTGAGCCGCCTGCGAGATGGCAGGGTCTTCATCTGTGGTCGGAGGTTGAATGCCGGAGGGGCCCACGACGAAAACGGGATCCTCAAGCCTCGGCGTCTCGCTGCCGGTCCCCCCGGAGGAATCACTCGGAGCTGGACGAGCCGTCTCGACCTGTACCCCTCTCTCTGGCTTGAGAGGCGGAAGCAGAAGGTCCAGAAGCCGCTCCTCCGCCGCCTCCTCCGCCCCCACCGCCACCTCCTCTTCACGCTCCGCCCGAACAAGGTTCACCGCCGTGTCTACAAGGTCACGAATCATAGACTCGACGTCGCGGCCAACGTAACCCACCTCGGTGAACTTAGACGCCTCGACCTTCACAAATGGAGCGCCCGCAAGACGGGCCAGCCGCCGCGCGACTTCCGTTTTTCCCACTCCGGTCGGACCGATCAAGATGAGGTTGTTCGGGAGGATCTCATCCCGAAGTTCATCAGGAACACGCTGCCTCCGCCAGCGATTTCGGAGTGCGATCGCTACCGCCTTCTTCGCCTCTCCCTGGCTAATGATGTATCGGTCCAGCTCCGTTACGATCTGCCGGGGCGTGAGCTCGTCCATCCACCCTCCCTCCCCAACCTCCCGGACCTGCACCGCAGCAGCTGCCTCCCTTGCTGTCACTTCTTTTCTCCGTCTCCAGCCTCAACAGGCTCGACTTCAGTAGTGTCACCAAGTTCCAGCACTGTGATCTGACGGTTGGTATAGATACAGATCTCGGCTGCAATCCCAAGTGCATCTATCACGATCTCCCTGGCGGTAAGTTCGGTTCTCAGACGGAGAGCTCGAGCTGCAGCCAGAGCGTACGATCCTCCTGAACCGATCGCCGCAACTTCTTCATCCGGTTCCAGCACGTTCCCATCCCCACTTACCATGAACAGGTGCTCATGGTCCGCAACCACAAGGAGTGCATCAAGTCGTCTCAGGTAGCGGTCGGTCCGCCAGTCCTTGGCGAGTTCTACACAAGCTCGGGTCAGATTGCCCGGATACCGCTCGAGCTTCTCTTCCAGGTTCTCGAAGAGGGTGAAAGCGTCCGCAATCCCCCCCGCAAATCCTGCAAGGATGCGACCACTCTTCAGCGTCCGTACCTTCGTGGCAGTCCCTTTCACCACGGTATCGCCCATCGTGACCTGGCCATCCGCTCCCATAGCCACATCATCACCTCGCCGAACGGCCACGACCGTGGTCGAACGAACGCTCGATTGGGTCATCGTCAGTCACCCCTCATGGCAAATGGGCTCGTCACCAGATGGCCTTACGCACGGGGGTGTGCGGTCTGGTACACTTGACTCAGACGCTCTCTTGAAGTGTGGGTGTAGATCTGAGTCGTGGACAGTGAAGCATGACCGAGCAACTCTTTGACCGCCATCAAATCTGCGCCCGCATCTAACAGATGAGTGGCGAAGGAGTGGCGTAATGAGTGGACCGATACTCCCTCCTCGCCACCCACCTCACGGATCAGCCGACGCACGCACCGCTGGATCGAACGTCGTGAGAGTCGCTCTCCCCGTCGGTTCACAAGCAAAGGTCCCTGTTCTGAGGAACCTACAATCTCGGCGCGTCTTGGACCGTATCGACTCAGGGCCCGGAGGGCCGATGAAGTAAGTGGCACAACCCGCTCCTTACGACCCTTACCCCTCACTCTTACTTGGTGCCCCTTGAGGTCAATCTCCTCCAGGTTCATCCCATGGAGCTCTGATAGCCGAAGTCCGCTTCCGTACAGGATCTCGATAACCAGAAGCGACCGGGCACCTCCTAAGGTACTCTCCTCAGCCTGCCGCTCGGCCAAAGAGAAGACTTGGTCAACTCCCCGACGCGGCAGATGCCCGGGTAGGCGTCGCTCGCCTCGGGGTGAACGGATCCCTCTCGCCGGGTTCAGCGCGATTCCGTCCTCCTGGTGCAGAAAGCGGAAAAAGGTCCGGACCGCAGAGAGCTTCCTAGCAATCGTCCGCTTCGAGAGCATCCTTTCTTGGCACCAACCAAGAAAGCTGCGCAGCGTCAATCGATCCACGCGGCACCAGTCCCAACTCGGGGTCCCAAGATATTCGGTCACGAAAGCTTCGAGATCCCCAAGGTCCCTCTGATAGGCGGCGACAGTGTTGGGAGAAAGTTCCCGTTCCTCCTGAAGGTGTCGGAGGAAGGCTTCAATTTCTTCTCTCATGCCAAGCCACCTTCCGACAATCCTTCTCCACCAACCCTGCCTGCCTGATTGGCATCTCCATGCCATGACTGTTCATGGTCCGGCCATCCCCTACCATCAGGTTTCGCGAGCCCGAATGTCTCTAGCCACATGGCAAAGTCTTCGTTGGCCCGGAAAGCCAGCCGTTCCCGCTTCACTCGTTTGTCCCGAACCCGTTCGCTCAGCGGATCGACAAGCCCCCAGTTCGAGTTCATCGGTTGAAAGTTCTCTGGAGAACTTTCAGAAAGATACCGGAAGAGACCCCCTAGCACAGTCGTGGGCGGAGGGATTGCCGGGTTATTCCCTCGAAGAATCCTGTCCAGATTAACTCCCGCCATAATCCCAGACGCAGCCGACTCCGTGTATCCTTCGACTCCGGTCAACTGACCCGCGAAGAGAACATCGGGACGGTCTACGAGAGATCCATGCTCAGTGAGCCGTCCCGGGAAATTGAGATAGGAATTCCGGTGAATGGCGCCGAGACGGAGGAACTCGGCTTTGTCTAGCCCCGGGATCATTCTGAATACACGCTCCTGCTCGCCGATTCGTAGCCGTGTCTGGAACCCCACTAAATTCCACATTTGCCCAGCTTTGTCCTCTCGCCGGAGCTGGGCAACCGCATGCGGCCGGCTACCTGTTCGGGGGTTCCTCAACCCGAGCGGCCTCATCGGACCAAACCGCAGCGTCTCCAGCCCACGAGAGGCCAGCACCTCGATGGGGAGGCAACCCTCGAAGTAGGGTACCTGATCCCAGTCATGGCCACCCTCATGAACATCCGCCCGAACTACAGCTTCCACGAAGCGCTCGTACTCTTCTCTTGAGAACGGACAGTTTAGATAGTCTGGGTCCTGCTCCCATCTTCCCTGAGAGAATACAATATCTCGATCCAGGGATTCCACGTCCACGATCGGAGCAATCGCGTCAAAGAACGCGAGTCCCTCGTCCCCCAGCGCTGCTTGGATAGCCATTGAGAGCGCATCAGAGGTGAGGGGACCAGTCGCAATAATCGCGGGGCCATCTGGGATTGTATCTATCTCTACCCGCTCGACCCGGATGCTCGGATGTGCCTGAACCCGGCGAGTCATCTCAGCTGAGAAGAGCTTCCGGTCGACAGCAAGTGCGGCCCCCGCCGGGACCCGCGCTTTCCAGGCCGATTCGAGGAGGACCGACCCCAGGGCAGCCATCTCCCTCTTAAGTTGGCCGTGGGCATTACAGGGATCCTCGCTCTTAAACGAATTGGTGCAGACCAGCTCTCCCAGGGCATCCGACTCATGGGCAGGAGTCATTTGAGAGGGCCGCATCTCAACGAGTCGGACATTCCAACCTCGCGTGGCGAGCTGCAGCGCTGCCTCGCACCCTGCGAGACCACCACCCACCACCACGACTTCCGTATCAGCCACTTCCGTCGCTCTCAGGAGCTTTCCCCTCCCCAGTCCCCTTCTTCTTCGAGGTCATTCGCTTTACTCTGGGCGTCTTTGCAGAAGACCCCTTTCCCGCCCTTCGGCCTCCCCTCTTCGATTTCTTCCCCCGCTCCGCAAGTAGTTGGATCCCCTTTTCAAGCGTGATGGCCTCGGGATTGGTCCCCTTCGGAAGACTTGCATTCACAGTACCATCCGTGATATACGGCCCATATCGCCCGCTGAGAAGCTTGAGTGTAACTCCCGAGTCGGGATGAACTCCGAGTTCCTTGCTTGTCTGTTTCTTCCCCCGCTCCGCAAGGAGCTGGATCCCCGCTTCGAGCGTGATGGTTCCAGGATCGGCCCCCTTCGGAAGGCTTGCATTCACAGTGCCATCCGTGACATATGGCCCATATCGCCCGTCCAGAAGCTTGAGTGTAACTCCCGAGTCGGGATGAACTCCGAGTTCCTTGCCTATCTGTGACAGGAGCTCGATTGCCTCCTCGAGGGTCACCGTGAAGAGCCGATCCGGATCCTTCAAATTTTGATAGGTTCGATCCCGCTCCACGTAAGGTCCATACCGACCAAGTCCGGCCGTCACGGGTTTGCCGGTGGTAGGATCAATCCCCAATGGCCGGGGAAGCGAGAGCAGCTTGAGGGCATAGTCCAAGTCGACAGAGGAAGGATCACGCCCCTTCGGAAGACTCACTCTTCGTGGCCTACTCTCACCATCCTTGCCTCTCTCGCCAAGCTGCACGTATGGGCCGTACGGACCGTCTTTCAAGTACACGGCTGCTTGCGTGTTTGGATCCTGACCCAGGAGTTGGTCCTCAGACCGATTCTCAGAACCCTCGAGAGGGCGGGTGTTCTGACACTCCGGATACCCTGAGCAGCCCAAGAAGCTACCGAAGCGATTCCACTTGACGAGCATCGGGCCTCCGCACTTCTCACAGGTCTCACCCTCCGCCTCCAGGATCTCCTTGACTATCTCCTCCGAGTCGGCCTTCCCCCTCTCGAGACTCTCCCGGAACTGAGGATAGAAGTCCTCTAGGACTTCCCTCCAATCCACCTCTCCAACTTCGACCCGGTCCAACTCCCCCTCCATTCGAGAGGTGAATTCGAAGTCGAACACATCTGGGAATGCGCGCACGAGAAGCTTGGCGACGGTATCGCCAAGGGGCGTAGGTACGAACCTCCGATCCTGCATCTCCACATACGTACGATCGCGGATCGTGGTAAGAATCTGCGCATAGGTAGAGGGCCGACCAATCCCCTGCTTCTCAAGTTCCTTGACAAGACTTGCTTCGGAGAACCTCGCGGGCGGCTGCGTGGAGTGCTGCTTCGGATCAAGCCCGTCGAGGACAACGACATCGCCATTGGATAGGTGGGGGAGAGGCTCCAGATCTCCGAGCGTCCGATGGTCGCCCGCTTCGGTCGCTTCTTGATATAGTCGGGTGAAGCCGTCGAACTTCACCACGGAGCCGGTGGCTCGGAAGCGATAGTTTTTCCCGCTGGCCCCAACCAAGTCGAAATCAGCAGTTGTGGTATCGTAGATCGTCGGTAACATCTGCCCTGCCACGAATCTGAGCCAAATCAGTTCGTAGAGAGCAGCTTCGGGACTGTCGAGATATGTCCTAGCCTCTTCGGGATGTAGTGACGGGTCAGTGGGCCGGACCGCCTCGTGCGCCTCCTGTGCTCCCTTCTGCTGTTTGCCGGCCCAGAGCCGCAGCGCCGATGGCACATACTGGCTTCCAAACTCTTTTCGGACCCATGTGCAGGCCCCCTTAGCCGCCTCAGCGGATACACGAGTAGAGTCGGTCCTCATGTAGGTGATGAGACCTGCCACCCCCCTAGTACCGATATCCACGCCTTCGTAAAGCCGCTGCGCAGAACTCATTGTCTTGCGGGCTGAAAACCTCAGACGCTTCGCTGCTTCCTGCTGTAGGGTAGAGGTTGTGAACGGAGGAGGTGGGTTCTTTCGCCGCTCTCTCCGTTTCACGTCAGTCGCATGAAACTGAAGCCCCTCAACGTCACGGAGGACCCCTGTAGCCTCCGACTCAGTCGAGAGTGTGAAGGCCTTCTCCGAAATCGCGTGTAGCTTCGCCTGGAAGGGCTGATCATCCTTTTGGAGGCGGGCCGTTACAGACCAGTACTCCTTGGCCTGGAAACGTTGGATTTCGTCTTCTCGCTCACAGATTAGACGAAGAGCTACGGTCTGGACCCTGCCCGCTGACAGACCCGGACGAATAGGCTTCCACAGGAAGGGGGAAACCTGGTACCCAACGAGTCGGTCGAGGATGCGTCGGGCCTGTTGAGCTTCGACCTTCCTCATGTCTAGTGATCCGGGAGCCTCTAATGCGCGGGATATCGCAGACTTGGTAATCTCCCTGAATTCGACGCGTTGGAAGCGCTCCGGATGCTTGCCGAGGCCGAGGTAATCCGCCACATGAAAGGCGATCGCCTCGCCTTCGCGGTCGGGGTCCGTGGCAAGAATCACCGTGTCGACATCGCGTGCCTTTCGTTTGAGATCATTGAGCACCTTGGCTTTGCCTCGGATCGTGACGTACCGGGGCTCAAACCCTTTCTCGACATCCACACCCAACTCCTTCTTGGGCAGATCTCGCACATGCCCGACCGACGCCGAGACGTCAAATTCATGGCCGAGGTACCGACCAATTGTCCTAGCCTTGGCAGGAGACTCCACTACGACGAGATGGCGCCCGCTGTTTCCGTTCCCTTTCGGCATTCAACCCCAGTATCAATAAAATGGAAAGCGGCCTCCGCGCTCAGACTTATAGAGGCCGATCAGAGTCCGTCAGGAGACAGTCAATCACACGTCGAACGATGGTCCTCAGAGGGTGAAGTTCTGTATCCACCCAGCAACTGGCCTTACGATAGTAGGGCTCCCGAGCTGCTAGTAGTTCCCCGATCCGTGTACGAGGGTTAGGAACCTCAAGGAGCGGCCTTTGATTCCCCTGCCGTCGAATTCGATCTAAAGCTTCTTCGGAAGAAACCCTAAGCCAAACGGAGAGAGTACCAGGACCAGTTCCCTCTAGTCGACCCTCTTGGCATGGCCACCCTCCTCCCGAGGCCAGCACGACTCGATCTTCGCCTAGGAATCGTAGCGTCACAGCATGCTCGATTTTTCGAAACCCCTCCTCCCCATCCTCTTGGAAGATCCTCGGAATCTCCCTTCCATCATGAAGCTCGACAGCCTCGTCGAGGTCCACGAACCTCCACCCCATCTCACTCGCAAGAAGCCGACCCAGGGTAGTCTTGCCGCTCCCCATGAACCCGACGAGAAGAATCCGCTGAACAGGAGAAGACTCCAAACCGTCCGCCGAACTACGCTCACAGATATCGGAGTCGCTCAGCGTTCGCTCCACCCGCGTTCGGAAAGGTACGCAAGGTATCCCTCGAAGTTCCGGCGAAGTTCTGTCATAGAGTCGCCGCCGAACTTTTCCATGAAGGCCTCTGCAACGATAAGCGCCACCATCGCCTCGCCGACGACGGCCGCCGCTGGAACAGCACACACATCACTCCGCTCAGTTGCTGCTAACTGGGAACTCCCGTCCCGCAAGTCTACCGAGGGAAGCCTCTGCTTCATAAGAGTCGAGAGCGGTTTCATCGCGCCTCGAACAACGAGTGGTTCCCCCGTGGTCACCCCCCCCTCTAGCCCACCAGCGCCATTCGAAGAGCGTAGGAAACCTCCTGATCGGCTGGCTGGCTCATGGAGAACAATCGGGTCGTGCACACGCGATCCTCTGCGGTGGGCCCCCTCGAACCCGAGGCCAATCTCCACCCCCTTGATGGCCTGAATCGACATGACAGCACCTGCAAGACGTGCGTCCAGCTTGCGATCCCACGAAACATGGCTGCCCAAACCAACCGGAAGGCCGGTCACGACAACTTCGAAAACACCGCCTAAGGTATCGCCCTCCTCCTTGGCCTGGTCGATTGCCTCCATCATGCGAATGCCGGCCTCCTCGCTAAGAGTTCGCACGGGAGAAGCATCAGCGGTCCGATTTAGATCATCCGGGAGGGATTGGGGAGGCAGAGCCTCCACATCCCCAATGGAGCACACATGACTCCCAACCTCGATCCCGAACTCGCAGAGGAGACGTCGGACAACGGAAGCACAGGCTACCCTCGCCGCAGTCTCCCTCGCGCTGGCTCGCTCTAGAATGTCCCTGGTGTCACGCCGATCGTACTTCAAAACCCCTACCAAGTCCGCATGGCCCGGCCTGGGCAGGTACATGGCTCGTAGCGACTTCGGATTTTCATCCGGTTCTGGCCGGAGTGGACTCATCGCTACAGTCCAATTCTCCCAGTCCCGGTTCCAGATGAGCATGCTAATCGGGGACCCGAGAGTTTCACCCAGGCGAACCCCCGACAGGATCTCCGCCCGATCGGACTCGATCTCCATCCGCCGACCTCGCCCGTACCCTCCCTGACGCCTAGCGAGCTGAGGGTTCACATCCCTCTCCATCTCCAGTGAAAGCCCGGAAGGAATCCCCTCTAGAAGCGCGGTTAGCCCTCGGCCGTGCGACTCACCTGCGGTTCGGAACGAGATGCGCGTCATGAGGACGCTCCTGCCGAGGAATGAAAAAACCCGGCTCGAGCCGGGACTTGCAAAAGGTGCCAGCGATTCCGGGCCCTGTCCAGAGCCCGACCCGATTACGGATAAACTCCTCCTGGAAGACCTTCATCAGCCGGTCAAGCGGGTCCCGAGTGAAGCCGCTTTGACGGCCACCACTCACCCGCAGGGCCTCGTCTGATCTTGAAACAAAGCGAATTCCACCTTCATCCTTACCCCTTCCAGTACCAAACGTGGTCCCTACGAAACGCTGCGGCGGCACGCTAATTCTCGCCAAGGCGTGGCTGCATAGCTAGGGACCTGTGGACTCAAACGCTCCTGTCTGGCAGAGACTCGTGAGCAAGAGTGGGACAGAACACATCTGTCGACACCACACCCCTCAGTCCTTCTCCGATCCCGCGAAAGGGTATCGGCTACCTCAAACCAACCGCTCCCCTTACGCGCAGTCGATTGTACCTATCGCGGCATCATAGTCGCACTCAACAGCCGTAGATCCATGTGTCGCCGTAGCATCCCACGTTATACCATCACCGGCGTTGATCGTGATGGTAACGCCAGTCGTTCCAGTAAAGAGACCCGCACCTGTCAGGTCCGCGATATCATCAGCGTAGACGAACGCATTGTCCTGGTAGAACATCTCCTGAGCAGTGCGGGCCTGGTTCAGGTCGGACTGCATGGCAGAGATGAAGGCCCGATCGCGGGCCTTCCCGAAGCGCGGAACCGCAATAGAAGCCAGGATGCCAATGATCACAACCACGATCAGGAGCTCAATCAGCGTGAAACCCTTCTTGTCCATTCCGGTCTCCTTCAGTCGAATGCCGGCTTGGGTAAGACACGAATGTCAATCCCATTCTCCATGACCGTTCTTCCCAAGTAAAATCACTGATCCAGACACCGCAATGAATGTGTAACACTATATGTTATCATATATTATGAGTTATATAGTCTGGGCCCAGTGCCCGCTGAGGACTCCGGCTTACCTTGGATTCAGCCGGTCTCTTGCAGGATGACCACCCTGGGACCCTTCCACTTCGGTCCATGGGTCCCGTTCGGGGCGGATCCAGCGCGCCGCACGGGGGGGCAGGAGATGAGAGCGAAAGACATGCCAGACTGCTGCGAGCCCGTCTCTCCAACGGATCTTCTTTCCTTCCTCATAGGACCGCCCCCGATAGGAGATGGGGAGTTCGTACACGCGGGCTCCAGCTTGGGCTAACCTGGCCGTGATTTCCGGCTCGATCCCGAATCGATCTCTTGTCAAGGGAAGCGTCTCCAGCAGATCTCTTCTCATCATCTTGTAGCAGGTTTCCATGTCGGTCAGGTTTAGGTTGGTGAAGATATTCGAGAGGAAAGTGATGGCCCAATTCCCCACAGAGTGCCAGAAAAAATGGACGCGGTGGAGCCCGCCAAGGAACCTTGAACCATAGACGGCATCAGCCCAACCTTCGAGGATGGGCGCCAAGAGAGACGGTAGCTCGATCGGGTCATACTCTAGGTCGGCATCCTGGACAACAACGACGTCCCCGGTTGCCTCCTGGAATCCCGCCCGAAGGGCCGCACCCTTACCCCGATTGTGGACATGGAAGACAAGGCGATCCACGAGACCCTCCTCCTCGAGCTGGAGCAAGATCTCGGAGGTCCCGTCGGTAGAGCCATCATCCACCGCAATCACTTCCACCTGAAGGGGCACTTTCTGAATCCGTTCGACGACCTGCCGCACCGTTAATTGCTCGTCATAGACGGGGATCACAATCGAGAGCAGCACTTTATCCCACGGAAGTTGGGCTTCGGGTTTCACGTCCGTATCCCGGGCCGTTTGCGGATCTCAGAGTCCGTACCGGCTGATCTTCCGGTACAGGGTAGAGGGATAGATGCCGAAAACCTCTGCCCCCCGGATCTTGGCCCGGAGCGCTCGCTGGATGTACATGCTCCCCACCACCTCCATTGTAGGGTCGGCGGATGGGGACTCGTCCAACACACTGTAGATCGGAGGCTCTCGGAGCCGCTCAGGGAGTATCTCAGCTCTAATGATCGGGGCTTCCGAAAGGACGGCTGTGCACTCAAGCGCGTTTTCGAGCTGCCACACGTTTCCGGACCAATTGTACGGCTCCAACAAATCCTTCGCTTCGGGCAAGAGTTCGGACCGATCCCCAACCCGCTCAGCCATCCTCGCAAAGAAGTGACACGGGAGAACCGGGATGTCATCTCATCAATCCCTTAGCGTAGGTACGGCCAGAGCAATCACATTCAAGCGGCAGCAAAGATCTCTGTGGAATTCCCCAGCGCGAATCTGCTCTTCCAGATCCCGATCAGTGACCGCGATGATTCGAACATAGACGGAAACTGTCTCCCGTTATGCCGACGGGGATCACCCCAAGCTCCTGGATCGCCCTGGGGACCGCTTGGAAGGGGCTCCCCCTAGAAGCTAAAGGGCACGTTCAGGGTCTGACCCGGGTGGATCCTACTCGTTCGAATTTCATTCGTGCTCCTGAGTTCCTCCACAGTCGTCCTGTACCAGTTGGCGATCAGCCAGAGTGACTCCCCTTCTTCCACAGTATGTTGGAGAATCCCTTCTCCAGATCCCTTTCTTGGGATGGTGAGAATTTCACCCACAAGAATACGGCTGCCGTGGACCCCGTTCACTGCTCTGATCGCGTTTTCACTGACTTGATATGCACGAGCGATCGTCCAGAGTGACTCCCCTCGTGACACGGTATGGTAAAGGTTCTCCTGTGAAGCCGCGCCCCCTACTGGAGCAGGCAGCTCCACAGATACACCCGCCGCCACCACACCTTCCGTCTCCCCGGACGGCGGTGAGGCCGTTGGCGGCAGGGCCTGACGAGCAAAGATGTCCGGGTTTCCAGTCAGACCAACCACATAAGTCGCATATAAGCGGGGGTATATGGCCAGGTGATAATGAGGAGGGCGTCGTTCACGTGTGGCTTCCAGAACTCCCCTAGCTTCAAGGGAGAGAAGTGTCGATTCGAGCCATGACCGACACGCACTTTGTGTACTTCGGCGGAGATCGACTGCCATACCAGTGGGATGAACCGACCGGTCCGAAGCATTCCTCGGTTGCTCCGAAAGCGGTCGGGTCAGGCTGGTGACGATGAGCTTCTCACCGCACGCGGAGCGATATTGGGAAGCCAGCCGCTCAACGAACACCCGGACCTCCAGTCTCGCATAAGGGAACGAGACCTCGTGCAATTCCCAATCTCGGTTAGGAACCACCGGAACCAGATACCCACTATCCACGAAATTCCGGACCTGCCCCGGGGTGTCTAGGTAGGTGAAGTCATGCGTAGCCGCCTGAGTGTTCTGGCGGTCCAGCGAAGCAGCAGACCCACCGAGGGACTGGCTATGAGCAGTAGTCCCTGAGAATAACAAGATCCCAGCAAGAACGGGAGTAACGGATCGGCGTATGAGCCGAACCGGCGGGAGAGCCACGATTCTCGCCATAGAACCCTAGGAAGGAACGCAGCTAAAAAGGTAATCCAACCTCACGGAACACTACCTGAACAAGTAACAAAAGCGGCCTGAACCGGTCAAGGTAATCCGTGCTTCCACAGGGAACCCGGGATTCACATTCGGGAAATCCAGCCTCCCTTCGCAGCCGCATAGTTCTCTTCCACCACGTCCCAATTCACTACGTTCCAAAACGCCGCAAGATAGTCCGGCCGACGGTTTTGATACTTTAGGTAATATGCATGCTCCCAAACATCCACCCCAAGGAGCGGCGTAGATCCATCCGTCAGCGGTGAATCCTGGTTCGCGGTCGAAGTCACAGCGAGACTCCCAAACGGATCCACGACGAGCCAGCCCCACCCGGACCCAAAACGACTACCGGCAGCGGCGTTCAGAGACTGCTTGAACGCATCCAGTGAGCCGAACGTCTGGTCGAGCGTGGCGACAAAGTCACCCCCAGGGCTCGAACTCCCTCCTGGTGACAGGATCGTCCAAAAGAGGGAATGATTGTGAACCCCGCCACCGTGGTTCCGAACGGCCATTTGCACCGCTGCCGGAAGCGTAGGTAGGCCCCGAAGCAGTTGCTCCGCCGAATACCGATGGAGGCTGGGGTGGTCCTTAAGGGCTTTGTTCAGATTGGTCGTATAGGCATTGTGGTGCTTCGAATGGTGTATCTCCATGGTACGCGCATCGATATGCGGCTCAAGCGCGTCGTAGGAGTAACCCAGATCAGGAAGAGCGTGTGGGTAGGCCATTGATCGAGACCTCCATCGGTCTTGTGGATCGGATTCTGGTCGCCTCGGCGACCAGGTTGTCAGCGGTCCGTCCCGGAGACCCCCTACTCCACGGACCGTTCCACCCAACCACGAGAAACTCCCTGGCTAGGGTCCCTTCTTCAGCCGCCGCTCCTTCACAACACGACGATGTACCTGTGCATTTTCAATCCACGGTTTCCGCTCGAAGTACGAGTCAGTCAACTCCTTGACCTTCGGCGTCAGGATGATGACCGCAATCACGTTCGGGACAACCGCTACAAAGAGGAATACATCTGCCAAAACCCACGCCAAAGCGAGGGGGGCAACCGCCCCCAAGAAATGCATTCCCACAAACACGACCTTGAATGGCAAAAGGGCCCTATCACCAAACAAGTACACGGCACATCTGTCACCATAGTAGCTCCACGCAATTGCAGTCGAGATCGCGAAGAGTAGAACGGTCAATACGACAATGTAGTGCCCCCACTCCCCGGGGAGCCCCCTCTGGAACGCCAACATCGTCAGAGGTGCTCCGTTCTGCACTGCATTCCCGAAGAGCGCCGGGTACTCCAGGCCCTCGTCCGCAAGGGCCCTGTTTTCGCCGGGATAAATCACCCCCGTGAATGTCTCGGTCAAATCCTGATCAGTGTAGAAGGTATCAACCGCTACCTGATGCCAGGCCAGACGCGGGACGCCGACACCGGCCTCAACGGGCACCCCATTTTCAACTTGAATCCCTTCTGGAGACGCGGAAAATACAGTGATCTGACCGTCTAGATGCTCCTCCACGAACCCGACATCTCCACTCGCCAGGTTGATCTCAGTGGGGAACCGATCGTCCCACGATGAGGTCATGAGGATCACCAGGGCCGTCATCGTACAGATCACGATCGTGTCTATGAAGGGGCCAAGGAGAGCCACGACACCTTCCGACACCGGCTCGTCAGTCTGCGCCGCTGCGTGTGCTATGGCAGCCGACCCCAATCCAGCTTCGTTTGAGAAGAGACCCCTTCTCACACCCCACAGGGCTGTGACCAAGAACACGCCCACCCCAGTACCAGCGATCCCTGCCGTGGGATTGAATGCTTCTCGTATGATCAGAGAGAGAGCCGGAAGGAGTTGGTCCACGTTCAGGAGGATGATCACCATCGCCCCCGCCACGTATAGGCTCGCCATCGCTGGAGCCAGGATTCCGGTGACTTTTCCGATCCGGGTGATCCCCCCGATGATTACCGATCCCACAATAGCGGCTCCAGCAAGCCCGCTGATCCACATGGGGATACTGAACTGAGTCTGCAGGACGTCCGCAATCGTGTTCGCCTGAACACCATTCCCTGACAAGAACGAGCTAAACATGAGGCAGAGCGCGAAGAACACCGCCACCGGCTTCCAGCCCTTACCGAGCCCCTGTTCCATATAGTACATGGGCCCGCCAGACACTGTGCCGGCCCACGCAGGATCGTCGGGTCGCTTCTCCCTTACTTCTCGGTACTTCATGGAAGCGGTGACTTCGGCATACTTCGTTGCCATACCAAGCGCCCCCGTGACCCACATCCAAAAGAGCGCTCCCGGACCTCCCCAATGCAGCGCCACCGCTACGCCCGCTATATTGCCTACCCCCACCGTAGCAGAGAGCGCCGTGGAAAGCGCCTGAAAATGTGAGACATCACCGGGCTCATCCGGATCGTCATACCGTCCGGTAGCCACGGCGAGGCCGTGTCCGAACCTTCGTAGCTGAACGAAACCCAACCGTAGGGTGAAGTAGACTCCAGATCCAAGCAGGACTATGACGACCAGAGGGATAGTCTCTTCCCCAAACGGGAGTCCGAACTCGAAGACCCCGTACTCAAGGATGTCAACGACCCTTTGAATGGTCTCCATTTCGCTCCCTATATTGGACGGTGGGCGCATCAGCGGCCGCCCCCTCACCAAGAAAGGACGGCCGCCCGGCTCACACTCTAACCTACCATTCCCAAGACGCCCCCCAGGGCGTCTACAGTCCTACACCAAGTCGAGATTCGGTTCGGGGCCCATGTATACGAGGACCTTATCCAGAATGAGCTCTCGAGCCCTCTCCGCGATCTCGTCCAGGGATGGCGAATCGCTATACTGTTCGGCAATCCGACTCCGGAGTTCATCGATCGATGGAAGCTCTGTTAGATGTAGCTCCGTCAGTTGAGCCAGCACTTCTTCCCTTCTCTTCTGGATATGGGCGGAAGCACCATCCTTGGTCCTCTGCCACCTCGTGCGCAATTCAACCAAACCAGGCCGCTGGTTCCATGCCACCTGGAGTTCTTGAGCCAGAGTTTCCGTTGGGAAGGTGTCAGCTATCTCTCTCGCCACCTGCTCAACAATCCTACGACCCAGCCTCTCCTCCCCTGCCACTACAGACGCGGGGGGCACACGAAGGTCCCACACGATCCCCGTCCACGAGAGTACCCTAAGGACGTAGTAAGAGATGTCGATCTCCCACCAAAAGAAGCCCTGCCGAGTCGAGCTCTGATAGTGGTGGTGATTATTGTGCCAACCCTCGCCCAGTGTGATGAGCGCAAGCCACCAATTGTTCTTCGAGTCGTCCGCCGTGACGTACCGCTGATTCCCTACGACGTGGGCCACGGAATTTATGCTGAAAGTGCCGTGGTAGAGGATCACTGTGCTTAGGAAGAATCCGACGAACAGGCCCGTCCACCCCGCCGCCATAAAACAGCCGACCGCGAGCAGAAAAGCAGGAAAATAGGGGTGGCGATTGAGCCAGCAAAGCTCAGGATACTTCGTGAAGTCTTCGATAGTCGAGTAATCGGCCTCCGACTTCTGCTTAGAAAAGATCCACCCCACATGCGAAAAGAAGAAGCCGGTGTGTCTCGGAGAGTGGACATCCAAGGGGGTGTCCGAATGTCGGTGGTGATGCCGGTGGATGGCGGCCCACCATAGCACTCCGCGTTGCGCAGAACTCTGGCCCAGGAAAGCCAGAACGAATTGGAACGCCCTGCTCGTCTTATAGGACCGGTGGGAAAAGTACCGATGGAACCCAGAAGTTAGTGACCACATCCGTATGACATAAAGCGACACACACATGATCACGGAGGCAGTCGTGAACCCAGTCCAGATGACTCCGAACGCAAGGAAGTGAATCAAAACAAACGGGACCGCCTCTGGATACACGATGTCGTTGTGGGGCTCGTCGTTGTACCCACTTCTATCGGCCTGAAGGGTGACTTGCGCCGGCGAAGACACTTCTCGACCTCCTAAGCTGGTGTAGAAGTCCGGTCTCAGGTGGGAATGCGCGTGCTACTTGTAGCGATAAGTGATCCGACCCCGGCTCAGATCGTAAGGAGACATCTCGACCTTTACCTTGTCGCCCTCAAGAACGCGGATGTAGAACTTCCTCATCTTCCCGGACAAGTACGTCAGGATCTTGTGCCCGTTCTCTAGTTCCACCCGGAAGTTGGCGTTCGGAAGCACCTCAGTTACTGTCCCCTCTACCTCAATCGCATCGTTCGCCACATGCCTCTCCCGGCCTATTCTGGACTCAGCGGGCCTAGTTCTTGTGGAGCCCGAAACCTGATAGCATATGAAGGTAATGAAGTGCGGCCTTCATGAAAACGCGGAGGGGGTCTGAGCCGAGCCTCCAAGCATAGGAGTTCTCAGATGAAGACATTCGTAATCTGCCTCATGGCGATCGGCATTCTGACCTTTATGGGTGCTGTCGTCTGGAGCACCCTCCAAGGAGCGGAGGTTGAGTGTGAGGTTTGCCTTGTTTTCGATGGGGAGGAAACCTGTCGGCGAGGTCGGGGGCCCTCAGAGGTGGAGGCGCTCGCGGCTGCGCACCAGAGCGCATGCGGAGGGAACACGTCGGGGATGGCCGAGAGTATCGCCTGCATGAACCGATTGCCAGAACGCTCTACCTGTCCGGCCAACTGACCCGCGCCCCTGGCACGCAGTCCGCTGTCCTCTAGCAAGCCCCCGGACCCCGAACCCCACCAGATTTCGAACTCGCGAGGAGAGGGTTGCCCAGACGCACCTCCGATCCTTCCCGGAGGGCGGGGTGGAGCGTGAGAAGTGACCCGTCTCTCGGACTGACCAACAGGATGACCGTCGAGCCCAAGTGGAACGCCATGAGTGCGTCTCCCGATTCGAGCGCTAGCGGAGGATCATAAAACCGGGCCAGGGAATCGAGGCTCTGCCCGCGGTTCGTCACACCTGGGAGCGCGCCGGAGTCCCAGTTCGGATCGAAGTCGGCCGAGATGCACCCTACGTTGTATGCCCCAACCGCTACTACAGCCAGATCCACGCCGTTCGCCTCCATGAGAGTCACGAGTCGCTCGTTCCCAGGAAAGAGCCCCGGCAATAGCCTTACAGCAGCGGGATTGACGGGAAGGAGCCGTCCCGGCACGACTCGGGCGGTGTGAAGTCGGGCAGCGCATGGCGTATGAACCCGGTGGTAGTGCCTAGGGCTCAGGTAGATCGTTAGAAACAGCCCGCTCCGAAACCCCGAGGCTTCCCGCGCATTCCCTAACAGCTCAGAAACGTTATAGGATATCCCCTTGGCTTGGAGAGCCACTCCCTGAGCCAACGGCCCAACGCACCCCAGAACTCCGTCAGCGGGGCTTGCGAGAACGCGATGATCTGAGGGCCAGTCCCGCACGCCTTTGCGCAGGCGGCGCACGAAGAACGCGGAAAGCGAACAGTATTCTTCCGGTCGGCGTTCCGCTTCGCTCAGGTCCACCGCGAAAAAGCGAGCGAAACCCCGGTTGATTCGAGCTTGGAGGACAGGGGGCAGTTCACGACGTGCAAGCCAGCCCCATCCCCGCGACAGCAGCCGCTGTGGAAAAAAGCGGATGAAGAAGAGTAGCATCCCGCCAAAGCGGTGCCACGCACGGGCCCGGGTCACACCATAGAACAAAAAAGGCGACCAAGACGCACTCCACGGCCACCAAGAACTTCTTCGGGAAGATCTGGATCAGCACGGTGGTGCCGGGGTCTCAGCCCCACATCATCACAGTGCCGCAAGGAGACCGCCCAGCATATTGGATCGGTGTAGTAGCCCCGTGGTAGACCTCCATTACTTTGACGTCTGAAAGCAAGTTTGGCTGATCGATAGAAACCGGATTCGCTATCGGGCCCCCAGCTATCCGGTCACACTCACTCAAGTCGCAGTGTACCCAACCGATTGGATCGCAGCCAACACAGCTTCTTTTCCAACTTCGTCAGAATGGAGCAAAACCACGACCTCCCCGATCCGCAGGGACTCGATTTGGACGCCTTCCAGTCCGGCAAGGGCATCCTTTACTCGAACCACACAGTGCTCACAGCTCATTCCCTCTACTTTGATCCGATCGGTCTTCACGTATCTCTCCAGCGGCACTTTGCTCGACAATAGGCGTCGGACTCACGGACACCTTCAATCAACCCGGTTCACCAGGGAAGGGTCCTGCTAGGAGCCCAGCCAAGGAGCCTCTGGCCTCCGTGAGTGTAACTTGGTCATCAGGGGATCCGTGGAGTCTCGTTGCGGCCCCACCGGACTCGGAACCAGAGGCGATCATGGTGCAGTCTCACCCCATCCACAGTGTGCTGCTGGCTTTTTTGATTCTCGTCGTATGGGTATCGCCCTCTGCCCTGCAGGCACAGTCGGCCCCCACCTCGCTGGAGGCGGCGATCGAGTCCATCACCGACGAAACCATTCTGAGCCACCTCTCCGTGTTAGCCTCCGATCAGCTTCGGGGCCGCAACACTCCGAGCGCGGGTCTCGAGACAGCGGCGTCATATCTCGCTGATCGACATCTGAGCTACGGACTTGAACCCGCGGGAGCGAGTGGAACGTTCTTCCAGAGATACCCCTTCGGGCTCATGGGTCCAGACCCGGATAACGCTCAGGTGACCTTCGTCGGACCTGGAGGCAGTGTCGAAGTGCGGGTGGGACGAGACGCGTTCATTGAGGGCGGCTCCGACACGTTTTTGGACGGACCACTTACCTTTACACGCTTCACGAGCGGAACTCAGCCGCAACCGGGATCAATGGGGGGGGAGATCGCCGTCTTCTCTCTGCCTGGGGCCTGGGGGCAGAGTCTATGGCAGAGCTCCCTAGAGCAAGCCGACTTCGCACGGACATCTGGCGCGGTGGCGGTCGTCCACATTTTGGACTCGGAATTTCCAGCTTCGGTTATCCGTCAGCTCGGGTCTTCTCTGGCACAACCGAGGTGGCGGCTGGGGGGCGACGCCTTTCTACCACGACTCTTCGTTCGGAGCCGGGCGATTGAGGGCGTGATACCGGGAGGGGCTCCCTGGGCCAGGGCGACACTTCGAGCCCAGCTGCCGCTCAACGTGGTGAACGATGCGACCCCTCCGAATGTGCTGGCTGAGCTCCCCGGAAGCGACCCAGAGCTCAGAGACGAGTACATCGTCCTGAGCGCCCACTTCGATCATGTTGGGGTCGGCCGACCTATCGATGGTGACTCAATCTACAATGGAGCGGACGACAACGGCTCGGGAACATCGGCACTCTTGGAGGTAGCGAGGGTCCTCGCGAGCCTGCCAACTGCCCAACGACCCCGTCGAACAGTGGTCTTCGCCCACGTCAGTGCTGAGGAAAAGGGGCTTCTCGGCTCCGAGTGGTGGGTTGATCACCCGACGCGCCCGATCGAAAACGTCATCGCCAACATCAATACGGACATGATCTCGGGCGATACCCACCCTGATACCATCGCGGTCCTCGGGATGGAATACTCCTCTCTCGGGCCTCTGATCCTGGCTATCAACCGCGCACGGCCAGAACTGCGGCTCGCTACCGTCCCAGACATGTGGCCGGAGGAGGGACTCTTCTTCCGCTCCGACCAGCTCAACTTCATGCGTGAGGACATCCCCTCTATCTTCCTCTTTGCCGGACTCCACGACTGTTACCACCAACCTTGTGATGATCTCGACTTCGTGAATCCGGATAAGGCTTCGCGGGTAGCACGCCTCCTCGCGTACACGGTGCTGGAAATCGCTAACAGTGACTCTCGCCCCGAGTGGGAGGCCGATGGTCTGAGGGAGGTCAGACGCTTGATTTCAGGAGGGAGATGAGACACTCCTCGCAATGCCGGTGGCCACGAATCCGAGAATTCCTTCAACCCGATTCAGCGCCAGGCCCTCGGTGGTTGCGAGTGCGCGCATGTAGGCTTCAACCTGGGGCCGGTACTGCTCAACCGCCCCTGCTACGGCACCGGGGTCACCCGGATCGACGACATCGGTCTTCCAGTCCACGATAACCAGGCGGGGATGTACAGGACGCGGTCCGCCCTTCCTTCGATGAGTCCGTCCCCATCTCGAGCTACGAAGGGCAACTCCCGTTCGACCCGCGTCCCCGGTGGAAAGGCTTCGTTGGAAAGGAGTCGGTGAATCTCAGGTCGGTAGACCCAGCGGAGGAAGCTCTCAAGGAGCTCGCGTAGTTGATCGGCACAAGGTACGAGGTTTCCAGCTGCCGACAGGAGTTCATCGTCGTCCGGGAGCCCCATTTCGATCCACTCGATCGCCCCGAGCCACAGGTGGACCACAGTGCCACGGTCCCTCAACCCCTGTATCTCCGGTCCCAGTAGCCGAGACCTCTCTATGGAGAGCCTTGATCACGCCTGAAAGGGCGGATATGACACCACTCATCCCACCACGATCGTCTTCTGGAAGGGACACGATCTCTGATAGACTCGACCGATTCAGCTCATTGAGGGCCAGACGCCAAGCCTGCCGGTCAAGCACCGGATCCGGCTCGGGAAGCTCAGGTTGGTAGAGCCTCTCGGGGAGCCCGCCGACGGTCGAGATCTCTGGGGGCCGCAGGGGACGGCCGGCCGCTGCCGTGGAGTCCACTAGCAGTTCCTTAAGGCGACGACCGGCACGAGCCCCTGGGAACACGACTAGCATTCGGGAGAGGTCTAGTGGGCCCCTATCGTCGGCAGCATCCAGTAGCTGTTCCGTGACGGAATGGAGGATCGGACTCTCCCACCCGAGGAATCGGCGATCGACTGGAACTTCGCTCATCCCCTCGGTCCCCCTCCATCCCTGACCTGAAAACTCACCCATGTGAAGAGAGGCCGCGCTACATTGGGAGATATACGCCTCCTCCCACCCCGAGTGGAACCAGACTTCATGCAGAATCTGATCATCCGTCTGTTCGTCAATGCGGTCGCCCTTTGGATAGCCGCACGTCTGGTAGACGGGATTGATCTGTCCGGAGAATTTGCCCCCGTGTTGCTGGTAGCAGCGGTTTTCGGCCTCGTCAATACGTTGCTCAAGCCGCTCATCATGCTGCTCTCACTACCATTCGTGATTCTAACGCTGGGGCTCTTCACGTTGGTGGTCAACGCGTTGATGCTCATGCTCACGGCTGCTCTGGTGGCATCTTTGTCGGTGACCGACTTCTTGGCAGCGCTTTGGGGAAGTCTCCTCATCTCGCTGGTAAGCTTGCTTTTCTCGGTGATACTCCCGGACCGGTAAGTACCACACGGTGTCCGACGGGAGCGGCTAGCTTGCCATCTCGCCCTCCGAACCAGCCGTCCCGTACTCCCGGGACCTCTTCCCTAGCCAGAGCGCCAGAAGGAGCCAGACGGCGGACACCGGCAGCATCGTGAGGGCAAGCCCTGACAGGCCGAGGCCTACCCAACCCATCGCGGTGTAGGACCAGGCTCCAACCTGATCCGCTGCTCGGTATACGAAGGTGTCGTTGAAGTTCTTCGCCTTGTACTTGTCGGCCCGAGGGATCACGGTGTAGAGCACCTCACGCGTTGGGCGCTGAATCGCGAAGTTCGTGGCGCGGCGCAGGACTTGGAAGACAACCACTACCATCAGGATTGGCGCGGTCGCTAGGATTCCGAACCCGATCATGCTGACCAGGGGAAGGAAAGCCAGCGCCAACCCCAGTCCGAACCACTTGAGGATCCGTCCGGTCAGGAACACTTGCGTGACAAGGGTCAGAGACTGGACCACGATCTCCATCACCGCAAAGAGTCGTGTCTGACCCACGTCGTCACCCGCCATGACATCCTCTACGATCGCAATCAGATGAAAGTAGAGGAAGGTCGAAACGATCGCGAAGAGTGCGATGATCCCGGCGAGTCCGAGCAGATAAGGTGAGCGGACCACATTCGCCACGCCCTCTAAAACACCGCCACCCAGGACCTCCTCTTGCTTCTCCTCAGTCTCGACGTCTACCCGAACGGCCTGGGCCACCTCAGACTCGAACTCCTCCGCAGCCACCCGCGCCAGCTTGCCTTCATGCCGCTCAAACATACGGGACGACCGTCCTGCAAGCTCGAGAAGAAGTGCTGACACGAGCAGAAGATTGATCGGACCCAGGATCCCCACGAGCACCGCGGTGATCGTGGAGCCCGTGAGCGCCCCGATCGTCCCACCAACGGCGATGAAACCGAAGAGTCGCTTTCCCTGTGAGGAGTGATAGGTATCGGTCATAAAAGACCAGAATACGGATACGACAAACAGGTTGAAGACGCTCACCCAGATGAAGAAGATCCGACCCACCCAGATGCTCTGTGTCGCATCCGCAGCTGTAAAGAGCAGGTAGAAGGTGACCAGCATCAGGATGAAGACCCGGTAGATCCACGATATGAAGATCCGGCGGGGATATCGACTCACCAACCATGTAAAAATGGGGTGCAGGAGGAGCACCCCGAGGAGAGTACCGCTGAAGAGCCAAGCGAGGTTATCCACCCCGCCCGCAACCCCCATCTGGTCCCGGATGGGACGGATCACGAAGTAGGACGCAAGGACGAGGAAGAAGTAAAGGAAGGACCAGCCCACTGCCGGAACCTCGTCCTCCCGGATGTCGACCGCGCGTCTGAGCAGACTCCCGATTCCAGTACTCACTATTGATCACGCTCCTTTGGACGTTTCACGACACTCATGCAGTTTCAATCAGCGGCGTCAAGTGACAACTGGCCCAGTGCCAACCCCTACACCGATCTTGATCGCCTCTCTTCAAGTGAGTGATCAGTCATCAACAGTCATGGTAAACCTCAGTCCGAAGTGGTTTGGTTCCCTTGCCGTCTGCTAGTACCTCGGGAGACTCGGGTCGACTTCCTTCTGCCAGGCCAGGATCCCGCCTCGCAGGTTCCAAACCTTTCGGAATCCGGCTTTCTGGAGCTGCCGTAGGGCCTTCATACTTCGGGTTCCACCCTGGCAGTGCAGAACGATTTCATCAGCCGAATCAAGCTCAGAAAGCCGCTCAATAAGTGTATCCAGAGGAATGAGCTTGGCACCCTGTGGCCCCAGATTCACGATCTCCCATTCATGTTCTTGCCGAACATCAACTAACCGAATTCCATCACCCCTCTCGAGACGGGCATGCAGCTCTCCGGCTGAGATCGTGGGCACCTCCTCGGCGTCCTGCTCGTCAGCCCCTTCTTCATAGGCTGAAACTCCGCAGAATTCAAGGTAGTCGATCAGTTCGGTCACAGTCGGGTTCTCACCGCATACCGGGCAGTCGGGATTCTTGTTGAGGTTCAAGGTACGCCACTGCATCTCCATAGCATCGAAGAGAAGAAGGCGACCAATCAGAGGTTCGCCCTCACCGATGATCAGTTTGATCGTTTCCAGAGCCTGCAGGGTTCCGATGACACCGGGCAGGACGCCTAGCACGCCTCCTTCAGCACAACTAGGGACCATGCCTGGAGGAGGAGGCTCACGGAAAAGGCAACGATAGCATGGTCCATTCCTCGCATCGAATACTGAGACCTGACCCTCGAACCGAAAGATAGACCCGTACACGTTTGGTTTTCCGAGCAGGACACACGCGTCATTCGTCAGGTAGCGCGTCGGGAAGTTGTCCGTGCCGTCCACGACAATGTCGTAGGGCTCGATCACCTCCAGAGCGTTGTCACTAGTGAGCCTGAGATGATGGGTTTCGACCTCGACATTAGGATTCACATCGTGGAGCCGGTCCTTAGCGGAATCAAGCTTCGCGCGCCCGACATCCTTGGTACCATGTAGGATCTGCCGCTGTAGGTTCGTGTGGTCCACAACATCGAAGTCCACAATCCCAATCTTTCCAATCCCCGCTGCCGCCAGGTAAAGCCCGAGCGGAGATCCTAGCCCACCCGCTCCTATCATGAGGACGTTGGCGCTCTTCAACTTTCGCTGCCCTTTCATACCAACCTCCGGCATGATGAGGTGCCGCGAGTACCGCTCAATCTCCTCTCGACTCAGGTCGGGGAGCCGCACGGCTCCATCTCTATTCTCACTCATGTTCCGTCCCCGTAAGGCTGTCCGCGATTTTCGCGGCAACTCAATCGATTCTGAACATACGCAGTGCACGGAACCAAAAAACCCCGGCTCCTGCAGGGAGCCCGGGGTTCCGGGACCGTCGTGTCAAATCCTGCTTGCCTCCTACCTCATGCGAACACAACGGTTCCGGTCCTGGTCCCCCGGCATCGGGAGACTCAGCATGGAAGCTCTGTACATTCGCATTGGCTTCGGCCTCTAGGTCGCCAGGTTTCGCATTCTCAGACGCTACCCTGGGGCAGGACCAACGTCAAGGCCATCAACTATTCGTAAACGTCGAAGGCCGAGTCCAGCTGCACCTCGACTGCCAGGCGGTCCCTGGGATCGTTATCAATGCGCTTGACGACGGGTTCACCCCGACCGAAAGCCGCGCGCACCCCATCTCGTACAAGTGGCACAAAGGTCTTGTAACCGGCATCCGAGTTTGGGGCTAACAATCGATCATTCGCCTCGATCCTGAGGGTCGATGGGTCCAGCTTGAGCTTTCCGGCTACCCTTGGGTCATACTCGAGACGAGCCCCAACATCCAGGACATGGCGGACGGTAACGGCAATTGCATCAGCCGCTGTACCATCGATCGGAGTGCGGCGCTGCGCGAGCAACCCGAACCGCCCATCAGCCTGGTCCAAGGCGAAGCTGACCTCATGACAGACGAGCATGATCCCGGGGCTGTCAGGGGCATGGGCGTAGTCCGCGACATCCAGCATCACTACGTCGAGGACCCGTTCCCGGATCCACTCGTGAAATATGGGCACAAGGAGCTCGGCGTGGTCCTCGATCTCATGCTTCGAAGCATAGATCTTTACACAGACGCGATACAAGCCGTCGATCTCCCTTCTGCTCACCGGGCTACCTTAATGCCTTCCCCGTTCCCTGATGCCTGAGTTTGGAGGAGACGGGTGTAGCAGGCGTGGGCTGCCTCGATGAAGAGCTGGGACTCCTCAACTCTCCGGCGTGCTTCATCACGATCGCGCGCCTCTCCGCCTGCTTCGTGCGCAGCCTGGAAGTAGCCCCACTCCCTCGACCCGATGAAGCGCTCGAAGAAGAGCTCCGTCTCGATGAACTCTCTCTGGAAGCGAGAGAACACCTGCCCCGGGTCCGACTTCACGTCCGAATCCTCATGCTTGAGAAGACCCTGTGCGGCGAGAATGATCGCCTCATAAGCCTCGCCAGCCGCCTCCGTCGCTTCGCTTTCCGTTGAGTTCGGGTCATCAACGATGACTGAGGCATCGAACGTTTTGCTCTCCGCGTTCGCTAGGCTGAACTGCGTTAGTGTGACGACCTCGCCGGCACACTCTCCCACACCGATGTCTCCGATGGAGTACTCCCGCGCGTCATGCCAATCGACGTAATAGGTAGGATCCTCCTCGTAGGCAGGCACCTCCAGAAGATCCTTAATACGCTCCTTGATCGTCTTCTTCCCAACGCGGGTGACCCATCCCCGAAACGATTCCCCGACCTCATGCTGCTCAGTGAATAGCTCGAGCAGTCTGTCCACCGTTTCAGGCACCCGCTTCGACGGAACGGCCCCGACAGCCAACCCGTAGTTTCCCGCGTTCTTTTCCAGCGATCCACCCAGGAGGAGTTGGAAGTGTGGCACCTTAAACGCGCCCACATTCCGGCTCGATCCATAGAATCCAATGTCCGCGAGGTGGTGCAGCCCACAGGAGTTCGGGCAACCGCTCACCTTTACCTGGACGCCTTTGAGAAGCGGATCGAAATGGAGCCCTCGGTCCTCGAATCGCTCGCGCAGCTCCGCACCCAAGCCCCGTGAGCTGGAAATCCCCAGCTTGCAGGTATCGGTCCCGGGACAGGTCGTCACATCGGCAATTGTGCCAGCCCCAGAAAGCCCCAGCTTAGCCGCATAGAGGTCGTTGTAGAGCGCGACCAGGTCCTGGTCATGAATCCACCGGAGGAAGAAATTTTGATCCACAGTCGTACGCATCGCGTCGGGAGCATACTGCCGCATGATGTCGGCCAACTTCCTCGCTTGGCGGGAAGTGATATCCCCCAGCGGAAGGTTGACCGTGACAGCCACGAACCCTCCCTGCCGCTGCTCATAGACGTTTGTCTTCAACCAATCAGAGAACCCCGGCTTAGACTCGGCGCTACCATCGGTGGCTGCCTCAGAGAGTCCTTCGATCACCGGAAGGTGAGCTTCGTCCAGCCAATCGGACCAGCGCGGATCCTCCTCCAAGGTCTCGATCTCCTCATCCACCAAGCGACGAAATTCCTCGATCCCCAGCTTGGCCACCAGGAACTTGATGCGCGCCTTGTTACGATTCCGCTTCTGCCCTAGCCGAGCATATACGCGTGCAATCGCCTGGGAGACAGGAATCATTTGGGATTCTGGCATGAATTCGTAGAGGTCCTTCGCCACATGCGGAACGGCACCCAAGCCCCCTCCGACCACAACCCTAAACCCACGCTCCTCCGAACCGTCGATGGTTCGCACCGCGGCCACGAAACCCAGATCATGCATCATGACACGGGCACAGCCCTCATGTTCACAACCCGAATAGGCAATCTTGAATTTCCGGCCAAAGTCCTGGACGTCCCTATGTCCCAGGAGGAACCAGGTTTCCGCATTCGCATAGGGTGAAATGTCGAATTGCTCGTTCCTACAAATCCCCGCCTTGGGGCATCCGGTCACGTTCCGCACTGAGTTCCCACAGGCTTCACGAGTAGTTATGCCCACCGATGCAAGTCGCCGGTGCATGTCTGGCGTGTCCTCGATATCGATGAAGTGCAGCTGGATGTCCTGCCGGGTGGTGATGTGCAGGACCGCGTTCGAATACTCCTCAGCACAGTCCGCCAGAACCTCGACTTGCTCTGCAGAGAGCTTTCCGAAGGGGATCTTGATCCGCTGCATCCCGGGCGCATCCCACTCAGTGTCCGGGCCCTTAGTAAGCCCTCTACGGGGGAAGAGTATGTCCTGCGTCTCGGTTCCGTCATAGCGCTGCCCGTTGTCATAACGCTGCCCGTAGGCACCCCGGCGCAACCGGAGTTCGGCAAAGACCGTCTCCTCGAGCTTTTCCTGTTTTCGCAGCTCTAGTTGGTTCTCGTAAACATCAATTTCCTCAGCCACCGAGACAGGGATACGCTCCGCAAGAACCTCTCTCCACGTACGGCTGTCGACACTCATGTCTTGTAGTCCGGGTTCGGGTACTCGTTCAGATTCCGTGGAGACCACACTCAAGTCGAACACTACCCCGCCAACGACCGGCACGTTCATGCTCATCCGGCCTGATAGGAGTCGTCAGAGGCGCGTCACCAATACTAGCGTATCCAAGGTCGTGCAGCGGATGGTATGGAACGTCGTGCAAACGGGTGAAATTCCACACGTCCTCCAAGCTCCATGACGCAAGTGGGCTGATCTTCACCCAGTTCGCGAACTCGACGTAGGGGAGCGTCTCTCTGGTCTTGGACTGATCTCGCCTTCGCCCGGTGATCCAGCCGTCCATCTCCCTAAGCGCCTCCCGCATCGGGTCCAGTTTCGTAAGCTGATGAAAGAGTTCCTCGTCTCTCTCCCACAACCGGGGGCCGTGTCTGGCCTCGAACTCCTTACGCGATGGGGCTGGTCGATAGGTGCGAAGCTCTAGGCCGTATCGATCCCTCACCCTCTCAGAGTACTCGAGCGTCTCAGGGAAGTGGTAGAGAGTATCAATGAAGATCACCGGAACACTGATCCCCTCTTCAGCGAGGAGGTGAATCAGAATCATCCCCCCAACTCCGAAAGTTGAAGACAGCGCAAGCCGACCTTCGGCGAAGGCAGACCCCGCCCAACGAAGAATCTCGGTGGGGTACGCTTTTTCGAACCGAGCATTCAACTCGGTCGCTTCGCCCAGCACGCTTGCCGCGATCGAAGAGTTCCTCATCAAGGCCTTTCCAGCTAGCGGAAGTTCCACCAACGAAGACGGCCCCGACCTCTTGGAGAGGTCGGGGCCGAAGATCTCAGCGCGATGTTTTTCTTACGCGCGACGTCTCCCGGACCCGCCCCTCCAGAGGGGAGTCTGGCAACAACACATCGCGCAACACATCGCGGTGGCTTTTCTCATAGCACGTTCCTACCGTGGCCGCTTGGAGCCATTCCAAATCGAAGGCTGAGTCTACCGAGACTCTTAGGGAGGGTCAAGTTCGCTTGCCGCGTGTGAAAAAAACACTGAGCAGGGTGCCGGGCACGGTACTCCGCCGAATACGGCGAGTCCCGGCGGCGCGATTTGGCCCACTTCTCCCCTGGTCCACCAGGTGTTGTTGCGGAGACACCGCTCCTCGGAGCAGCACCCCTCGACCAGTGCTCCGACTTCGACCTGTCTAAGAGTGCCAACGGCCGAGTAGATCCCCGTCTGACGCTTCGAAGCCTCCCGAAATGACACAACAGGAAGCCGGCCTTGGCTCTGCAGGTAGCAATGAACTGGCGCAGCGGGATAGAGGCGTGCGTAGACCTCCCATACCTGGTCCTCAGTTAAATTGGCGAAACGCCATCCTCCCGTGAGATCCGGTGCCGTCTTCAGCGGCCGGTATGTTCCTTCAGCCGTCATGCTAGCGATCGCGAGGATCTCATCGGGCTCATAGAAGCTTCGAAGAGCTTCGGCCGCAGCAGTTTGATCTCGCTCGTGGCGGATCTCGAATTTGCCCGACTCGGATGACCACACTGAAGTTTGCAGAAAGACGCGGGGGGCCCCGGATGCCGCTCGAATCCACGAAAAGAAGGCCTTCTTTGCCGCAGTGGCAGGGGAAACACTCCTGTCATGCTTCTCTAAAGACTCACTTTTGACGGACTCGGTTGCCTTCTCTCGATCGACTAGATTTCTGACCACCTCTGCCACAGAGAAATGTGTGCCGGCCGGTTTAGCGTACCAGACTCGTCGGCCCTGCATCTTGACCGTTTCACCCTTGAGAGCCAGCTCACAGGGGACCGTGGTACCCACGTGCCAGCCTTCCGAAACGAAGAGTGGGACAACAATGGTATTAGCAGACACCTCATCTTCGAGGACTCGATCAAGGAACGGATCTTGGTCCAGAAAGGCCGCTACGACCCGGTCGTAGCGGCACTCCTTCCTGAGCCGACCGACTAGAGAAAGCGTCGTATCCGCAGACCGCGGGTGCCGATCTGTCCCATGTCCCAATACCACGAGGGTGGCCTTACTCCGCACTTCGTTGGGGAGAGAGACTACCTCAGCAGCACGATCGAGAACGATCCGATCCATGCGTGGGTCGGTCCCTACCGGGGGACAGTAGTGGATCTTCCGTCCGCCACGGACTGTCTTGTGCCTGTCGAGCCCCAGCTCTCGAGGTACAACACGGTCCGTGAAGTATCCCTCAGCCATGAAGACGGGCACGGCGAACACCTCCGAACTCTCAACCAGGTCCAAGGCGTAATGGAGTTGAGGCTCTTCCTTCCAGAATGCCACTCGAACTTCCGCGAACTGACCGAGTTGGCGAAGGCGAAGCGCAAGATCATGGATCGACCGGGAGGATTCAGGGCTCAGGTGAGAGCCATGGCCGATCAGGAGAACTGCTGCTTTAGTCAGGGGGGGGGAAGGTCGAAGTGAG
>CAUZHN010000001.1:0-99075 GCA_963579625.1 Gemmatimonadales bacterium UBA6960 | reverse complement strand
GGGGGGCTGTGCTTCCACCGGCTTTGCCGGCGGAGCCTCCTCGGCAGGGAAGATGACAGCGCCGCTCCCCAGGCAAGTGGGGTTGGGGTTCCCGGATCCGAAGATGATTGCAGTTATTAGGGAGGAATGAAATGGCAGACAGGATTCGGATTCGGTTGAAGGCGTTCGACCATTGGATCGTGGACCAGACGGCGTCCGACATTGTTCGTGCTGCCGAAAAGACGGGGGCAACGGTGAAGGGACCGATTCCACTACCAACGAGACGGGAACGGTGGACAGTGCTGCGTGGACCACACATTGACAAAAAGTCGAGGGAGCAGTTCGAACTCCGGACCCATAAGAGGCTCATCGATATCGTTGAGAGCAGAACTGCAACGGTTGATGCACTGACCAAGCTGGATCTTCCGGCCGGGGTTGATGTCGAGATCAAGGTTGACTGACGCTTTCAGGATTGCCGGGGAGGATCTGTCCTCCCCTGTGTCTGACTGACTGAGGATGTTGGCGCGATGGGTGAACTGATAGGACAAAAGATTGGGATGACCCGAATCTTCGACGGCGAGGGTAGGGCGGTGCCCGTGACGGTGGTAGAGGCCGGGCCGTGTCCGGTCGTCCGTTTAAGGACCGAGGAGGCCGACGGTTATAGCGCGGTGCAACTTGGATTCGGTCGAAAGAAGCAGCGTCGGAGCAGCAAGGCTGAACTCGGCCATGCTGCCAACGTGGGTCTCGATTATGCCCCTCGAGTTCTTCGTGAATTCCGCATGGCTGGCGATGCTGAAGTCGAGGAAGGATCTGAGTTCACCGTGGAGATCTTCAAGGTGGGAGACCGAGTCAAGGTTGTTGGTACTTCCAAGGGCCGTGGGTTCCAGGGTGTTGTCAAGCGTCATGGTTTTGCGGGTAGACCCGCGTCGCACGGTCACTCGATGTCCCGGACCCCGGGCTCGATGGGACCGGGGACAGATCCGTCCCGCGTGATCAAGGGAAAGAAACTTCCGGGACAGATGGGAGCGAAGCGGCAAACGATCCGGAACCTGGAAATCGTGAAGATAGACCCGGCAAAAAACCTCCTGTTCTTGAAGGGAGGGGTCCCGGGGGCCCGAAACAGCTATCTCTTTATCTCGAAGTAACAAACATGGCCAAGGCACGTTACTACAAAGCCGATGGGAAGAAGGGGAGAGCCAGGGCATTGCCCGAGGCTCTATTTGGTGAGGTCGTGAACGAGTCGGTCCTCCATACGGTTGTGAAGGCTCACCTTGCGAATCAACGCCAGGGGACAGCGTCCAGAAAGAGTCGCGGAATGGTGAGAGGAGGCAGCCGAAAACCGTGGCGACAAAAGGGGACCGGGAGGGCTCGGCAGGGGACGATTCGTGCAGCCCAGTGGGTAGGTGGAGGTCGTGCGTTCCCGCCACAATCCCACTCCTGGCGCCAGAGACTCCCTAAGAAGGTAAAGGCACTTGGCCGACGGTCCGCGTTAAGTGCCCGAGCCGAGGGCGATAGAGTGGTCTTGATCGATCCTCTGGATTTCGAGAAGCCAGCGACCAGAAATTTAGTCAGGTACCTAGAAGGGATTGGGGTGGAGGGGAAGGCTCTTCTTCTCACCCACGGGCTGAACCGCAATGTGGTGCTTTCGGCTAGGAACGTTCCTAATATCCTGGTCCGGCCTTTTGGAGAGGAGTCCACTTACGACATCCTGTGGTCGGCGACCGTGGTCATCGAGCGGCCTGCTGTTGAAGCGTCCAGAGAAGAACAGATGACTGAGACCGTGTCGGGTTCTGAGACCCAGTCCACGGAGAGCGAGGAGATGGGGAATGCGTGACATCTACGACGTGCTCGTCGCCCCGGTCGTGACGGAAAAAGCCACGAGTCAGCAGGCAGACCACAACGTCTTCACTTTCGTCGTCCATAGGGATGCCAACAAGGCTCAGATTGCCCAGGCGGTCGAGACTGTCTGGGACGTGGTCGTTGAGGATGTCAGAACCGCACGATATCCCGGTAAGGAGAGGAGAGTGGCGAACTTCGACAAGCGAGCTCCAGCAGGCCGCCGTCCCGGGTTTAAGAAGGCGATGGTCCGCCTAGCGGAAGACGACCACATCGAGCTCTACGAATTAGGCTGAGAGACGAAACATGGCGCTCAAGAAATTCAAGCCTGTAACAAGCAGTAGCCGGTTCCGGATCATCGTGGACAGCTCAGAAATCACACGGAGGGGATCCGAGCGCTCCCTCACTGAAGGACTGTGTGGCACTGGTGGTAGGAATCACCACGGCCGGATGACGGCCCGGAGGAAAGGTGGAGGACACAAGCGCCGGTACCGAAAAATCGACTTTAAACGAAACAAACACGGCGTCCCCGGGCGCGTAACAGAGATAGAGTACGATCCGAATCGGACTGCAAACATCGCGCTCATTACGTATGCGGACGGTGAGAAGCGCTACATTCTGCAGCCCCGGGGATTGAGGGTAGGTGACACGATTCTCTCGGGGCCGGAGGCGGACATCGCGGCAGGACATGCCACGACGCTCTCCCGAATGCCGCTAGGCACGGTAGTCCATAATGTTGAAATGAAGCCCGGCAAGGGAGGTCAGATGGCTCGCTCGGCCGGGGTGGGGGTAACCGTTATGGCGAAGGAAGGTGATTATGTGACTCTGCGGCTCCCCTCCACCGAGATCCGTCGTATCCACCGGGACTGCATAGCAACAGTGGGACAGGTAGGGAACCAGGATCACGAGCTGGGGTCACTCGGCAAGGCAGGTGCTGCTCGCTGGCTTCGCCGGAGGCCAAAGGTTCGCGGGGTTGCGATGAACCCGGTCGACCACCCCCTTGGGGGAGGGGAGGGCCGGAGTTCAGGGGGTCGGCCTCCTGTATCTCCCTGGGGGAAGCCCGAGGGTACGAAGACCAGGAAACGAAAGAAGAAGTCCAATCAATACATCGTTCGCGGACGCCGTCGAGGGAAGGCGACCCAGTAGTCACAATGACGTCCGGTCCATATGAGGGTCGGCTGGAGATGGAAGACAAGTATGCCACGCAGCGTGAAAAAGGGCCCTTTCATTGACGAAAAGCTTCTCCTGAAGGTTGAGGGTATGAACTCTAGGGGGGAGAGGAAGGTGGTCAAGACATGGTCCAGATCTTCCACGATCTCACCGGAGTTCGTGGGACATACAATGGCTGTCCACAATGGCAACAAGTTCGTGCCGGTGTACATCACGGAGAACATGGTCGGACACAAACTTGGTGAGTTTTCGCCCACTAGATTGTTCCGTGGGCACGGTGGAAGGCTCGCCGACAAGCGCGCGAGGCCCACTTAGAAGGCTGTTGAAGAGGTGGGAGGTGGGCCGAGCACGTTGGCGCGCACTTGCTGGGCTTTTTACGGGTTGCTGAAGAGATAACAGGGGGTCGCGTGAAGGGGGTTTTGCGCGGCTTAGACTAGGAAGGACAACGATGGCGATGACAAGGTAAATGGAAGCGAAAGCTATTGCGCGTTTCATTCGGATGAGCCCTCGGAAGGTGAGGCTTGTAGTGGACCAGATTCGCGGATGTTCGGTGAACGAGGCGTACGCCGTACTCCAGTTTTCGAAGAAGGCAGCGGCTGATCCTGTTGGGAAGACCTTGCGCTCGGCCGTAGCGAATGCCCACTACAGGGCTGAGAATCAGGGCGAGGTGGTGGACGTGGATGACCTCATCGTTCGAGATGTGTTCGTGGACGGAGGGCCTACGCTTCGGCGATACCGAGCAGCGGCGATGGGCCGCGCCGCTCCCCGTCGTAGGCGTATGAGCCACATCACAGTTGTTGTGGATACCAGGGAGTAGTCGACAATGGGACAGAAGACCCACCCGATCGGATTTCGTCTTGGAGTCCTGAAGGATTGGAGGTCTCAGTGGTATGCGGAGAAAGATTTTCCGCGCCTCCTTCAGGAGGACGAGATTATCCGCAGGTATCTCGAGCGTCGCCTCTCTCATGCAGCCATTTCCCGAGTGGAGGTCGAGCGGAAGCCTTCCAAGGTTGTTGTGACCGTCCATACGGCCCGGCCGGGGGTGGTGATAGGGAAGCGGGGCTCAGAGGTGGATAAGCTGAGGGATGAACTCGGAGTTCTGACAAAAAACGCTGAAGTCTCGGTGAACGTGGAGGAGGTGAAGCGTCCGGAACTCGATGCCCGGCTTGTAGCGGACAATGTGGCTCACCAGATCCGGAATCGCATTTCTTTTCGAAGGGCGATGAAGAGAGCGATTCAATCTTCGCAACGAGCGGGTGCAGAAGGAATTCGGATCCAGTGCGGCGGTCGCCTTGGTGGATCCGAGATCGCTCGGGTCGAGGGGTATAACGAGGGCCGGGTCCCTCTTCACACGCTCCGGGCAAACATCGACTACGCCAGCGTCGCAGCACAGACCACCTACGGGACTGTGGGAGTGAAGTGTTGGATCTTCCTCGGCGAGGTAGTGGATGATCCAAGGGGCCGAACCTACTCTTCGGATATTTGAATCACGAGGCTATTGGACTATGCTCTCGCCGAAAAAGGTAAAGTACCGTAAGAAGCACAAAGGTCGGATGCGTGGTCTTGCGCGTAGGGGGAACCGCATCTCCTTCGGGGAGTTTGGGCTGCAAGCCAGTGAGCCGGCTTGGATCTCCAACCGCCAGATCGAGGCAGCACGAATCGCCATGACACGCCATATCAAACGGGGCGGAAGAGTCTGGATCCGGATCTTCCCGGACAAGCCGGTGACGTCGAAGCCCGCCGAGACCAGAATGGGAAAGGGGAAGGGTAACCCAGAGGGTTGGGTAGCCGTCGTGAAGCCGGGTAGGGTCATGTTTGAGATGGATGGCGTACCCCGTGACATCGCGGAACATGCTATGACTTTGGCCTCGGCCAAACTACCCATAAAGACCCGATTTGTCATTCGCGAAGAAGAGCTGTGAGGGGTGGCGATGATGGATGTAGATGACATTAGAAATATGGCGGAAAGCCAGGTATACGAGCGTATTGGGGAACTCCGAGAGGAACTCTTTCGGTTGCGGATGCGGTCCGGAATGATGCAGCTGGAGAATCCCAAGCTTCCACGGCAGATTAAAAAGGAGATCGCGCGTATGAAGACGATTATGCGGGAACGAGAGCTTCAGGCGGAGAGAGGGTGAAAGGATCCGAGATGACCGAAAGCGACGTGGAGACCACAGCCGAGAAGGTTGGAGTGGAACGTGGTGGCCGTAAAGTACGACAGGGTCTAGTAGTGAGCGACCGTGGCGAAAAGACCGTCGTGGTGCGAGTCGACCGTCGGATCCAACATCCATTATATGGTAAATCGATGATTCGGTCGAAGAAATATCACGTGCATGATGCAGAGAACGAGTACCGTACCGGTGATGTCGTACGGATTCAGGAGACGCGGCCAAGGTCCAAGCTCAAGCGGTGGAGGGTCCTTGACCTTGTGCGGCGGCCGGAGCGGATCTAATCCATGGTGGGTTTTTGGGAAGGGTAGAGGGGAACTGAACGATGATCCAAGCGGAGTCGATCCTCAAGATTGCGGACAACACTGGGGCCAAACGAGCCCTGTGTATCCGCGTCTTGGGTGGGTCCGGGCGAAGGTACGCCCGAGTGGGGGACGTGATCGTGGTCACGGTTAAGGATGCGCTTCCGAATGCGGGCGTCAAGAAGGGAGAGGTGGCGCGCGCCGTCATCGTTCGCACGGCTAAAGAGATGGGTAGGAAGGATGGCTCTTATATTCGCTTCGACGACAACGCGGCAGTTCTGATCGATGATGGTGGCGAGCCGAGGGGTACCAGGATCTTCGGCCCGGTTGGGAGGGAGCTTCGAGAGAAGCGATATATGAAGATCGTGTCATTGGCTCCGGAGGTGCTGTAATGGCGAGCCAACAGGAGGGGCGGCGAGCGCGACGGTCCAAGCGTAGGACGCACATTGTTAAGGGAGACCTCATCCGGGTCACTCGGGGAAATTTCCGCGAGATGGAGGGGAGTGTCCTTAGGGTGGATCCTGCCGAAGGGCGAGTGGTCGTAGAGGGCGTGAACATGCGGAAGCGACACCAGCGGCCCACACAGGATAATCCGGATGGGGGCATCATTTCCTTCGAGGCACCCATCGATATTTCAAACGTTATGCTAATCGATCCGGAGTCGAAAGAGCCGTCGCGGGTACGAATTCGGCGTGACGGGGACGGAACGAAGGAACGGATCTCGGTGCGGAGTGGAAATCCCATTCCCAAGCAGTGAGCGTGACACTGGAAGGTCGGATGGAATCAAGACTACAGAAACACTATCAGGAGCGGGTGCGTCCTAGGTTGCGGGAGGGCCTGGGCCTCGCGAATGTCCATCAGGTCCCGTACATCCAGAAGGTGGTGGTAAACGTGGGAATCGGTGAGGCGGGACGGAACCAAAAGCTCCTCGACTCCGTGGTCGAAGAACTTGCGACGATCACTGGGCAGAAGCCAATGGTTACGATGGCGCGGAAGTCGATTGCTGCGTTCTCGCTTCGGGAGGGTGTGCCGGTTGGAGTTTCTGTCACGTTGAGGAGAGGGAGGATGTATGAATTCCTGGACCGACTTGTCAGTGCGACGATTCCGCGGATCAGGGATTTTCGGGGAATACCAACTCGCTCGTTCGACGGCCGGGGAAACTATACCCTGGGGGTGAAGGAGCAGATCATCTTTCCGGAGATTGATTACGATTTGGTGGAGAAGGTGCATGGGATGGACATCACTGTGGTGACCTCCACCAATAAGGATGACGAGGCATACGCGCTGCTAAGGGAGATGGGCTTTCCGTTCCGGGAGGCGACACCGGTGGCGATTGAAGCCTAAGAGGGGGCTGAATGGCGAAGAGGGCACTGATAGAGAAAGCGAAGCGTAAGCCGAAGTATGGGGTGCGGGCGTATCACCGATGCAACCGCTGTGGGCGTCCCCGTGCATTTATTCGTAAGTTCGGACTTTGCCGGATTTGCTTCCGCGAGATGGCGCTTCGGGGAGAGATACCCGGCGTCCGCAAAGCCAGCTGGTGAGGACCGAACGTGCAAACGGCCTTCTAGGGGACGATTCCAGACAATGATGACCGATCCTGTCGCGGACATGCTCACCCGCATCAGAAATGCAGCTCAGGCGGGACACCGCTGGGCAGATATGCCGACCTCAAAGCTCAAGATCGAAGTAGCCCGAATCCTGAAGGAGAACCACTTCGTGTTCGACTACAAGGTTCTCAACGATGGTAAGCACAATCTCCTTCGTGTGTACCTGAAGTATTTTGAGGGCCAACCGGTGATCCGCCACCTGAAGAGGATCTCTAGCCCTGGACTGCGCCGGTACGTGTCCGTGGAGGAAATCCCGAGGGTCCGGAATGGCATGGGCATGGCGATTCTCTCTACCTCCCGTGGAGTCCTGTCTGGTCGGGTCGCCCGTGAAGAAGGGGTTGGTGGTGAGCTATTAGCGGTTGTCTGGTGAATTTGCTGATCTGAGAGCTGACGATGTCGAGAATCGGTGGTAAACCAATCGAGGTTCCGAAGGGCGTGGAGATCCGGATGGACATGGGCACCATACAGGTGAAGAGCCCAAAGGGGGACCTTTCACTAAAGTTCCACCCGGAGATTCATGTCGACGTTTCCGAGGGAGTGATTACCGTCACCCGCCCTTCTGATGAGAAGCGCCATAAGTCCCTTCACGGGCTCACCCGGTCTCTCATCGCGAACATGGTGACTGGGGTGACGGAAGGGTTCACAAAGAAGCTCGAGATTCAGGGTGTCGGGTATCGGGCCCTGAAGAAGGACAAGGGGATTACCCTGCATCTGGGCTTCTCTCATCCGGTGGAGTATACGGTGCCACAGGGGATTGAGGTTGATGTTCCGACACAGACGGAGGTGGTCGTCACCGGTGCGGACAAGCAAATGGTTGGCCAGGTCGCTGCCGAGATCCGCAGCTTCCGACCACCAGAGCCGTACAAGGGAAAGGGTGTGCGCTACGCCGGAGAGCAAGTCCGTAGGAAGGCCGGAAAGACCGCAACCGTCTGAGGTCCTTCTTTGACTCGTTGATTGCTGCTAGGAGGAGAGCGTCGTGGTGAAGGTGAAGTACTCTAAACTTAAGAATAGTAGGCGTATGCAGCGGGCGCGTCGACATCTTCGGGTCCGAAAGAAGATCGTTGGGAGTGCTGACCGACCTCGGCTTGTGGTCTTTCGGTCACTTAGGAACATGGAGGGTCAGCTCGTGGACGATGACATCGGCCGCACGCTCCTTGGGCTGTCCACCCTTGCACGGGTAGTCCGACAGGTCACAGTAGAGGACGAACAGCCGAAGATTGCTCGAGCCTTCGCAGCGGGGAAGCTCCTTGCGGAACGGGCCAGAGAACAGGGGATCAACATGGTGGTGTTCGATCGAGGCGGATACAAGTATCACGGTCGGGTAAAGGCGTTCGCAGAGGGCGCGCGAGAGGGAGGTTTGAAGTTCTGATGGCCAGAGACAAGGGTAGGGGGCGGCCTAAGTCCGACCTCACAGAGACGGTGATCTACATCAACCGTGTTGCGAAGGTAGTGAGGGGCGGAAGGCGTTTCTCGTTTACTGCACTCGTGGTGGTTGGCAATCAGAAAGGGAGTGTCGGAGTGAAATTGGCCAAGGCGAACGAAGTCGCAGAGGCGATTCGGAAGGGAATGGAACACGCCCGTAAAGAAATGTTTGATGTGCCGATTGTGAACGGAACAATTCCGCACGAAATCTTAGGAAGGTGGGGAGCTGGCCGGGTATTGATGCGGCCTGCTGCGCCGGGGACCGGGGTGATTGCGGGGGGCCCTGTCAGGGCGGTGGTCGAAGCTGCTGGGGTGACCGACATTCTCACGAAGAGCCTCGGAACGAACCGCCCGATCAACGTAGTCCGAGCGACGCTTGATGCGTTGCGTCATCTCGTTACGCCTGAGCAGGTAGCCAGAGAGCGCGGAATATCTGTGGAAGCCCTGGAGGTACACCGTGGCTAAGAAGAAGGAGCCCAAACGGATTGCTATTACACAGGTACGCAGCAAGATTGGAAGGCCCAAAGCCCATCGCCGGACCCTCAGAGCGCTGGGGTTCACGAAACATCAGCAGACTCGGATACACGAAGACACAGCTACGATCAGGGGAATGGTTCACAAGGTAAGGCATCTCGTGGTTGTACGAGACGAGGAGGGATAACGTACGATGGTGGAACTGCACGACCTTCGGCCTACACCCGGCTCCCGGTCTAACCGTAAGCGACGCGGTCGCGGGCCGGGCTCAGGAATCGGGAAGACCAGCGGAAGGGGTCAGAAGGGCCAAAAATCCCGCTCTGGAAGCTCAATTCCGGCAGGCTTCGAGGGGGGTCAGATGCCTCTTCAAAGACGGTTGCCAAAGAGAGGATTCACCCCACTCAGGCGTGTCGTATATCAGGTCGTTAACCTCCGGGCCTTGGAGGAGATTGACGAGACGGACATCACGCTGGAAGTGCTCCGCAGTCGGGGCCTGATCAGTTCTCTCAAGCGGCCCGTGAAGGTGCTTGGAAACGGTGATATCAAGCGGCCCGTGAAGGTCTCTGCTCATGCATTCAGCGGGTCCGCGAAGACGAAGATTGAGGTGGCCGGAGGTACAGTCTTGCAGGTTAGTCGATAACGGGTCGAGCGACCGGGGCTGCCCACTGATGTCGTCCCGATACCACTCCTAAGCCTACGCGGATGGCCAACCCAATCCAGAATCTCTTCCGGTTTCCTGAACTCAAGGACCGGATCCTCTTCACCCTCCTCGTCCTGCTGATCTATCGGCTCGGCGCGCACATCACCTCGCCCGGGATCAACCTTGCGGCACTGCAGGCACAGTTTGGACAGCTTTTTGGAGGGACGCTTTTCGGCGTCTACGACATGTTCGTTGGTGGAGGACTCTCGCGGGCCACGATCTTCGCGCTCGGGATTATGCCTTATATCTCGGCGTCAATCATGTTCCAACTCCTTGCGGCAGTCTTTCCAACGATCGAAAAGCTCCAGAAAGAAGGAGAGGAGGGTCGTAAGAAACTCACCCAGTGGACTCGCTATACGGCGGTCGTTCTTTGCATCCTGCAGGGTTATGGATACTCGGTTTTCGTGGGTTCGATCGAAGGAGCCGTCGTCACTTCGGGCCTGGTGTTTACGGTCAGCACCGTCATCACGCTTACAGTTGGCGGCGTTTTCGTGATGTGGCTCGGAGAGCAGATCACGGAGTACGGGATCGGGAATGGAATGTCACTTCTGATTTTCTTTGGGATCATCGAAGGTCTCCCCGGTGCGGTCGTTCGTACCTGGGAAGCGATGGTAGTAGGAGAGATTGGCCTCATTTCGACAGTGGTGCTTATCGCGGTGATCGTAGGTGTTACCGCTGGCGTGGTTTCGATGACCATGGGGGCTCGCCAAATCCCGGTACAGATCCCACGCAAGGTCGTTGGAAGGGGACGGGTCCAAGAGGGTCAGAAATCGTACGTCCCAATCAGGATCAACGCTGCAGGCGTGATGCCGATCATCTTCGCCCAGTCGTTCATCATCATCCCAGGTACGATTGGTGCCTTTTCACCCTCGCCTTTCTTTCAGGATCTTAGCAACATGTTTCAGCCTGGGAACTGGCTCTACTATTCGACTTACGGGCTCCTGATCGTATTCTTCACCTACTTCTACACGGCGATCATCTTCAATCCCGTGGATCTTGCCGAGAACCTGAAGAAACAGGGCGCCTTTATTCCCGGTGTAAAGCCTGGTGCGCGGACAGCGGAATACATCGACCGGGTGCTGACGAGAGTGCTCGTTCCCGGTTCGATCTACCTGGCAATAATAGCGATGACGCCGTTCTGGATCTTCGACATCTTCAATATCCAGACTTTCTTCTTCGGCGGGACCGGTCTCCTCATCGTAGTGGGTGTCGGGCTAGACACTGTGCAACGTGCACAGCAGCATCTGCTTCTCCGCCACTATGACGGATTCATGAAGAAGGGACGGGTCAAGGTTCGAGGACGGCAAAGATTCGGCTGATGATCGAGGATCGTGGTCTGACAGTGATCCTTCTAGGGGCCCCCGGTGTCGGGAAGGGAACCCAGGGGGCACTCCTTGCGGACTCCTTTGGGTGGGAGCATGTCGCTACTGGTGACCTCCTTCGTGCTGCCCGCCGTGAGGGGACCGAGTTGGGTAGGAAGGCTCGCATATTCATGGATGAGGGGGACCTAGTACCAGACCAACTGATAGTGGGATTGGTTAAAGAGCGACTGGAGCGATCGCCTGACAATGGAGGGGTCATCCTCGACGGATTTCCCCGGACAATGGTACAGGCGGAAGCGCTCGCGGAGGTTCTTCCCCCGATTAGACGGTCTGTGGACGTCGTCCTCCTTTTGGAGGTGGGGGATGAGGTCCTCGTGAAGCGCATCAGTGGACGAAGGAGCTGTGCCCAGTGTGGACGGGTGCACAACGTGCACTTCGACCTGCCCATCACAGAGGGTATCTGCAATGAGTGCGGTGGCAGACTTGATCATCGTAAGGATGACACTCCTGATACAGTGCGTCACAGGATCGAGGTATACCACGAGCTGACGCAACCTCTCGTGGACTACTACAAGGGGGCTGGTGAGGGCCCGGTTCTGAACGTCGATGGAGAGGGCTCTGTCGATCAGGTTCGAACGGTGGTTCAAGGCGCTCTGTCCTCGCTTTTAGGAGTGGAAGTGCAGGGCGGTGATTGAACTCAAGACCCCCCAGGAGATCGATGGAATCGCTCGTGGAGGCTCCATCATCGCCCAGCTATTCCGGGAGTTAGAACCGCAGATTGCTCCCGGTGTTTCCACCCTCCAGTTAGATACGTTCGCCGAAATGTTTATCCGTTCCAGAGAGGGAGCGGTTCCAGTTTTTAAGGGTCTATACGGATTTCCGGGGTCACTCTGCACATCGATCAACGATGAGGTGGTACACGGGATTCCTTCTGCGAAGCGCGTGCTGACCGAGGGTGATATTGTTTCGATCGATGTAGGAGTGAAGTTGGACGGTTGGTGCTCCGATTCGGCGCGGACCTTTCCTGTGGAGGAGGTCGATGGCGAGAAGAAGCGTCTTCTGGAGGTCACGAAAGAGGCATTGGACTGGGCGGTCGAGGCTGCGGTGCATGGGTCACATGTGGGAGACATCGGCCATGCGGTGGAGAGAGTCGTGTCCGTCACAGGGTTCTCCATCATTCGAGACCTAGTTGGGCATGGGGTGGGTAGAAAGGTCCACGAGGACCCTCAAGTGCCGAACTACGGACGACCTGGCACCGGCGCCGAACTCAAGGAGGGAATGGTACTTGCGATAGAGCCGATGATCGCAGTGGGTGCACACCAGATTCGCACCCTTGCGGATCGATGGACGATGGTCACAATAGACGGATCGGCCTCTGCGCACTTCGAACACACTGTGGCGCTCACGACTGATGGGCCCCGTGTTCTCACGGCGGAGGGGATCCCAGTTGAAACCCATCGAGAAACCGTACCTAAGGCTGATCTCTCGACCAAATCTACCTTGAGGGCCTAGGATGGACTAGTTATACTTTCAGGCTCTACTATGAACGGAGGCCAAGATCGCGATGAAGGTGAGAACGAGCGTGAAGCCAATTTGCGAACACTGTAAAGTAATTCGTCGTAGAGGTGTGGTGCGGATCATCTGTAAACGGAATCCCCGTCACAAGCAGCGGCAGGGATGAATTCGAGAGCCACCTCGGGATCGGGATCGGGATAGGCGATGGCACGGATATCGGGAGTCGATCTCCCCAAGAACAAGCGTATCGAGATTGGGCTGACGTATATCTACGGAATCGGGCGCTCACGGGCCGTTGAGATCCTAGTGAGTGCCGGTGTAGATCGGAGCATTCGGACGCAGGACCTCACTGATGAAGATGTGAGTCGGTTGAGGCGAGAAATCGAAATGAAGTACAAGGTGGAGGGCACGCTCCGTACTGAGACCTCCATGAACATCAAGCGCCTGACGGACATCGGGTGTTACCGAGGGATCCGTCATCGTAGAGGACTTCCGGTACGCGGCCAGCGGACGAGTACGAATGCTCGGACCCGCAAGGGGAAGAGAAGAGCAATCGCAGGGAAGAAGAGGGCCCCCAAGAAGTAAGTAGCTGTGTCGAGTCAAAACGCCAACGCTGTGTCAGTAGGAGGAGCAAAACTTGTCCGGTAAGAGTTCAGGTAAAAAGAAATCCGGAGTTCGCGGCAAGCGGAACCGCACGGTCGAAGCGGAGGGCGTTGCCCATATCAGGGCGACATTCAACAATACGATAGTGACGATCGCCGATACCAAAGGTGATGTGGTGACATGGGCGAGCGCTGGGAAGGCAGGATTCAAGGGCTCCAAGAAATCGACTCCGTTCGCAGCCACTATGGCGGCGGAACAGGCGGGGCAGGAAGCTTATGCTCTTGGCGTTCGGAGAGTGGACGTTCGTGTTCAGGGCCCTGGATCCGGGCGAGAGTCGGCGATCTCAGCCCTGGCGGCTGCGGGGTTACAGGTGAAATCGATTCAGGATGTGACTCCTCTTCCGCACAATGGATGCCGCCCTCCGAAGAAACGTCGGGTTTGACGTTACGGAGAGGACTGTGTTTTCACTGAAAGGGTACCCTGCGGCTATCTCTAGCCGTGGTTTCCAGAGATTCTTCAAGTAGAGACAAGTCACGATGGCTCGACATACTGGACCAGTCTGTAAGCTCTGTCGCAGGGAGGGACAAAAGTTGTTCTTGAAGGGCCAGAAGTGCTATACCGAGAAATGCCCAGTGGAGCGGCGAGCCTATCCTCCGGGCCAGCATGGACCGGCTCAGGCCCGCCGAAGGAAACAGTCCGACTACGCCCTCCAGCTTCGAGAGAAGCAGAAGGTGAAACGGATGTATGGCCTCCAGGAGAGTCAGTTCCGCAATCTCTTCCGGAGTGCTGCCCAGAGAGAAGGTGTCACTGGCGAGAATCTCCTGGTTGGTCTGGAGACTCGTCTCGACAACGTCATTTTCAGGCTGGGGTTCTCCTCCAGCCGGAATCAAGCTCGACAGCTGGTACGCCATTGCCACGTTGAGGTGAACGGTCGCAAAGTGGATGTGCCGAGCTATAAAGTACGAGCCGGCGATGACATTGCGATCCGGGCAAAATCACGAGACTTGGATCTGGTGGAAGCAAGCCTTGGGGGGCGAACGCGCCCAAAGCTCAGGGAGTGGCTCACGCTTGATGAGAAGAACCGGGTGGCTCGGGTGGTGCGTATCCCCACTCGAGGTGATATCCCTATGGAAGTCCAGGAGCAGTTGATCGTAGAGTTGTACTCCAAGTAGTCGAGCTAGACTGATTGCTAGGAGCGGGAGGCCGGGTCTGACCGGTGACACGCCCCAGTTGCACGGAGGAATATGGTGGAGATTGATCTTGCCGGACTAGTGCTTCCAGAGAAGGTTGAGACGGTTCAGCTTTCGAAAGGAGGACGTGTTGGGGAATTCGCAATCGAACCTCTTGAAAGGGGTTTCGGTCACACATTAGGGAATTCCGTTCGCCGCGTGCTCCTGTCGTCGCTTCGGGGGGCTGCGGTCTGGGCATTTCGGATTGACGGTGTCGTTCATGAGCACCAGACTATTCCGGGGGTGGTCGAAGACGTTCATCAGGTCATACAGAACCTGAAGTCTCTGGTCATCCTCCTAGATGATGATCAGGATGAGGTGACGCTCGAGGTGATCGCCGACAAGGCCGGTCCGGTCACGGGGGCACACACCCAGGTGAAGGGCGGCGTTCAGGTTCTTGACCCTGATCACAAGCTCCTGACCCTTCAAGAGAATAAAAAGTTTCGGATGGAGCTTCGCGTGAACAAGGGCCGAGGGTTTGTCCTTGCGGACCAACATCCTGTCGAAAAGAGTGAGCCGGTGGATCTCGTTCGGGTGGATTCGATCTACAATCCGGTTAGAAGGGCCAATTTCCAGGTCCTGGAAACGCGCGTCGGACAGCGCACCGACTTTGATCAGCTCACCTTCTTCGTGGAGACCGACGGGTCCATCTCTCCGGAGAATGCGATGGCTGTAGCTGCTGGGTTGATTCGCAAGCATTTGGAGTACCTACTGTACTTTGGCCAAGATGGCATCCCGCAGTCGACTCCGGACGGGGCGAGTGCCGTCTCCGACGCAATCCGGGACCTCCTCAGCAAGCGGATCGAGGATCTTGCAGAGCTCAGCGTCCGGTCACGGAACTCACTCCAAAAGGAAAACATTAGCACCCTTGGAGATCTCATCCAGAGGAGTGAGAGCGAGATGCTCAAGATCGAGAACTTCGGGAAGAAGTCACTCCAGGAGATTAAGGAGTTCCTCCAAGAACATGACCTCAGGTTTGCGATGAAAGTCATGCAGGGTGATGATGGACAGCTTTTCTTCGCTGACGCAGAGGCCAGCGCGGGGGGATGAGTAGACAGAACAGCGTCCCCGTGGTATATCGGTAGCGCATAGGAACGGAGAAGATGCGGCATAGGAAGAAGGGTCGACAACTCTCTCGGAGCGTGGCTCACCGACGCGCCACGCTCAGGAATTTGGCTATGAACCTGTTCCAGCATGGGAGAATCGAGACCACACTTGCGAAGGCAAAGGAGTTGCGCCCTTACGCAGAGAGGTTAATTACGTTCGCGCGGAGGGGGGATGTTCACTCGCGCCGATTGGCAGCGAGGAAAATCCAGAATCGTGACGTGCTCGGAAAGCTCTTTGATGACATCGGTCCCGGCTTCCAGGAACGGCCTGGAGGTTATACTCGGATCCTGAAGCTGGGTCATCGCAGAGGTGATGCCGCCGAAATGGCACTAATCGAACTCGTCGGTCAAGCTGAGTAGTAGCTACCCCAAGAGGACCAGCAGGAGAGGACCGATCATGGCGCAAGCCACCAAAGGCAGGTTCAACTTTATTGCGATGTTGTTAGCGTTTTCAGCCATGGGGGGATTTCTCTACTGGCTCTCGATCACTGCGGAGCCGACGGAAGTTGCTGTGGCATCAGAGGAGGAGACGGCTCAGGCCGTTTCTCTCAACGCTTTCGCTCAGAATCCGGCTATATATGAAGGTGACCTCATAGCGGTGGATGGCGTGGAGGTGCAGAGCGTACTCGGATCGCAGGTCTTCTTCGTGGCCCTCCCCGATGACAGCTCATATCCTATTCGCTTGGCTTCTGCCACCGTTACTTTTGGGATGCAGCTTGCTCCAAACGACATTGGTAGAGTGACCGGAACGGTCCACATGATGACCGATAGCGTGTTGGATGAGTGGACGGTCGAGGCAATCTTTGCCGATGACACACAGCGGGAAGTTGCCGCCGCGTCATCTACTTTCTTGCTCGCCCAAGAAGTGGAACTTATCGGTGGGGATGAAGCGGGATCGGGATCGAATGAGATTCAGGGCGATGGTGGCGCCTAGCTGGCGTAGGGATTAAGCGGACAATGGCACGAGTATGTTATGTGTGTGGCAAGGTGCCACGAGCAGGGAACCGGGTAAGCCATGCGCACAATAAGACCAAGCGTCGTTGGCTCCCCAACCTCCAACCCGCGAAAATTATCGACGATCGAGGAAATAGGCGGAGGGTGCGGGTCTGTGCGTCATGCATCTCCGCCGGGAAAATCCAAAAGGCGCCAGCAATCAAGCGGGTTGAAGAGGGATGAGCTGAGACCGACTCCGATACCGTGCCCTGCGGGCTAGCCACGGATCCGACGAGCAAGCGATCGGGGAACTCGCGCCCTTAGGCAGACATTCGCCTGGGGCGCTTTGGTTTGGATGGTCTCATGTCTATAGAGAATGCCCGCGGCAACCGATCCCTTACCGGAGTCAGGGTTGCCGTAACTCGGTCTGGTGGCAACGATCCTCACGATCGGTTATCCGAACTCCTCCTAGAGTGCGGTGCGCGACCGATTGCAATTCCGCTCACGGTGACCAAGCCCGCGGGTGATCCTGATATGCTGGTGAGAGCCGTTCGGGACCTAGTGAGTTACGACTGGCTTGTGGTGACCTCCCCACGGACTGTGGCTCCGCTCTGCGAGGCGTTCCAAAGTGCGGCAACCCCGCTCGGCGGTTTGCGGGATCGGCGTCTAAAGATATGTGCGGTAGGTCCCCAGACCGCGGAGGCACTTGCTGCAGTCGGCTTACGCCCAGATCTGGTGCCGAATCGATTCCGGGCTGAGGGAGTTGTCGGGTCGCTGCTAGACTGTGAGAGTGTAGAAGGGCTCCGTATCTTTTTCCCCCGGGCTGAAGAGGGGAGGGATGTCATCCCTCGCCAACTCCGGGATGCTGGCGCTCACGTGGACGTGGTCGCCGCCTATCGGACCGCTCAAATAAGGGGGGGAGGTAATCGCTTGAGCGAACTCGTCGCGGCCGGGGAAGTCGATGCTCTAACCTTCACGGCGGGCTCCGCAGCGAGAGTCTTTGCGGGGGCGTGGAACAGCTATTGGGTGGGGCGTGCCGAGGTGGTAAAGGCTGATATTCCGGCGCTCCCGGTTTCTGTCGGTGTTGTGGCCTTGGGGCCGGCCACTGCCTCGGTTCTGGAGAGCAGGGGTATGACAGTGCACAGGGTTGCACGTCCACACACGCTCGAGGGGCTAGTCACCGCTCTTCAGGACTGGTCTGCCGACCGTGACAATAAGGAACTGAGATGACCTCCAACTTTCCCGAATAGGTTCCCTGTCCGCACCCATGTCTTCGTTGCTTCTGCGGGGGATCACAGCGATATTTTTGGCCGCTTGCGTGATGGTCCCGTTTGGTTGGGATGAGTTCCCGGGACCTACGACTGTGAAGGAAGCAGTACTTTAGCGCGGGCCGCTGTCCGTCTTGGGAAACCCATCTGATAGAGTCAGGGTCTCCATGTCAGTATCCTTCCGAGTAACACGTTTCAGTGAGAGTGACCTGACCTTCGGTGTAGTCGGCCTCGGGTATGTCGGCCTTCCCCTAGCTATCGAAATTGGAGGGAGTGGAAATTCCACACTTGGGTTTGACGTGAACGAAGAAGTAGTTGGGGGAGTGAACCGTGGCCAGAGTCACATCGGGGATGTTCAGGATGAGACAGTTGCTGGGCTGCATGAGAAGGGACTCCTCGAGGCGACTACGGACATGGGTCGGCTCGCCGAGTGCGATGTGATCTGCCTGTGTGTCCCCACGCCCTTATCCAAGACGAGGGACCCGGACATCTCGTTTATCTTGGCTGCCGGGACGGCGGTCGCGACCACGCTACGCGTGGGACAACTGATCGTACTCGAATCCACAACATATCCGGGGACGACGAGGGACGTTCTTCTGCCACTATTCCGCGCTCGAGGTATGGAGGTGGGGGAGGACTTCTTCCTGTGCTTCTCTCCAGAACGTGTCGACCCGGCGAATCAAGTCTGGAAGACACGCAATACGCCAAAGGTTATCGGAGGACTTACCGAATCCTGCCTGGAGGCTGGGCTGGCAGCCTATGAGAGGTTCATTGAGGAGATGGTCGCGGTTTCATCTCCCGAGACCGCGGAGCTGGTCAAGCTTCTAGAGAACACGTTTCGAGCGGTGAATATCGCTCTCGTCAACGAGATAGCGCAGATTGCGGATCGCCTTCAGGTTGACATCTGGGAGGTTGTGGAGGCTGCGGCAACGAAACCGTTTGGATTTATGAAGTTCACGCCGGGACCAGGCTTCGGCGGTCACTGTATTCCGATCGACCCTCACTATCTTTCGTGGAAAATGCACACCCTGGATTATAAGGCTCGCTTCATCGAGCTTGCGTCCGAGATTAATGCGGAGATGCCCCGTTTTGTGGTGGGGAAAGTACGCAAGGCACTAAACGCCAAGCACAAGCCCGTTAACGGGTCACGCGTACTCGTATTGGGAGTGGCTTACAAGAAAGACGTCGACGACATTAGAGAGTCGCCTTCGTTGGAAATCATGAAGGAATTGGAGGAGGATGGAGCCGAGGTGATCTTCTACGACCCTCATGTTCCGAGCTTCTGCGAAGACGGAAGGACCTGGGCCGGTGTGGAACTCACCGACGAAGTGCTGGAGTCAGCGGATGTAGTCCTGCTCGTGACTGACCATACTGCTCTTGATCTGGGGCGGGTCTTCGATCATGCGCGAATCCTGGTGGATTCTCGAAACGCCACCTCTGGAATCGCGGCGGAGCGTGGAGTTAGACGGTCGGAGAGCTGGATTGTCAAAGGCCTAGAAAACCCAGTGCCCTGAGAGTAAACCGTACGAATTGAGTGAAGAAAGCGTAACCTCATGAGGCCACTCGTAACCGGGGAAGCAGGGTTCATGGGGTCGGACTTCGTTCTCCTGGTCTTGAGCAAGGGTGAGCACGAGGTTGTGGTCTTGGATGCCCTGACCTGCGCGGGCAACATCCGAAATCTCAGGTCGGTTTGGGAAGATCCTGTCTTCCACTTCATGCGGGGTGATATCTGTGATCCCGACATCGTCCATTCTGCAGTAAATAGGTCGGACGCGGTGATCCACGAGTGCCTGAACGTTCGGTGCATCGGGAGACAGATACTTGACCCGCGTTCTGAGATGAGGGCTTGAACTTGAACTTTGAATTTATATTCACCCTGTTCATCCTGGTGGTGTCCGCGGTCGCAATGATCCGGGACATTGTGTCTCCGACTCGGGCCATTGTGGTAGCTGTCGTAGTGCTCCTCCTAGGGGGAGTAATCACGACCCAGGAGGCCTTGAGCGGGTTCAGTAACCCAGCGCCGGTGACTATCGCGGCACTCTTTATCGTTGCCAGAGCGGTAGAGAAGACCGGGGCCCTCCAGCCCCTGATCAGACGAATCCTCGATAGTGGCTCTGGAAGTCGACTCAGCCTGGCGAGGCTGTTGGTTCCAACGGCCGCGGCGTCGGCCGTCCTCAACAATACACCGATCGTGGCCATGCTGACGCCTCAGGTCTCCGAGTGGGCCCACAAACGGGGAAAGCCGCCCTCGTGGTATCTCATGCCGCTGTCATTCGCAGCTGTCCTCGGAGGGACGGTCACGCTTGTCGGAACCTCCACCAACATCGTCGTCTCCGGACTCCTCCAGGAAGCTGGAATGGAGCCTCTGACCATGTTCGAGCTTACACGGATAGGACTTCCACTTGCTGTGATCGGAGTGGCGGTTCTCGTGCTTCTGGCGCCGGTTCTTCTGCCGAACAGAAGGGACGCTCGCCAGGAGTTTGAGGAACGGGCCAGGGAGTTCGTGTTCAGGATGGAAGTGGAGCCGGGTGGCGTGCTGGACGGGGTTACGGTCAAAAGTGGCGGTCTCCGGCACCTCAAAGGAGTGTTTCTCGCAGAGATCGAACGCGAAGGAGAGGTTGTCGCACTTGCCCGACCGGACCTGCGGCTTCGTGGTAGAGATCAATTGGTCTTTGTAGGTCGAGCTGACGACGTTGTAGACTTGCAGAATATCCGGGGGCTAAAGTCGAGCGAGCACGAGCACGGCCTCGACTTCACCGAACCACACCACACCTTCTTCGAGGCGGTTGTAAGCGCTACCTCCCCGCTCGCCGGTCAAACGCTAAGAGAGGTGGGATTCCGCGGACAATATAAAGCGGTCGTGCTCGCTATCCATCGCTCCGGGAAACGCATCCATGCCAAGCTCGGAGGCATCCGGATTCGGCACGGTGACACGCTTCTGCTCTTGGCTGATGAGGGGTTCACTGAACGTTGGTGTGACCGGCCGGATTTTCTACTCGTCTCCCACCTGGGGGGGTCACCACCTGCAGGCACGAAGCCGGCGCTCTACGCGGCAGGCGTGACGGTTGCGATGATCACTGCGGCGTCAATAGGGCTCACTCCTATGTTAAACGCTGCTCTCCTCGCCGCGATTCTGATGGTTGTTGGTAAAGCTCTCACCCCCACGGATGCACGAAGAGCAGTCGACCTCGACGTGATCGTCTTGATCGGGGCGGCTTTTGGACTCGGGGCCGCGGTCCGGAGCTCTGGAATCGCGGACATTTTGGCCACGGGGATCGTTGCTGCCTCACAGATCGTGGGACCAGTCGGGACTCTCCTGGGTGTCGCTGTGGTCACTATGCTTCTCACTGAGCTGATCACGAACAATGCGGCAGCGGTGCTGGTGTTTCCGATCGCGATTTCGACGGCAGCGGCAGCCGGGCTGGACCCACGACCCTTTGCCCTGACGGTGGCGATCGCTGCGTCCGCGTCGTTCCTGACCCCTGTGGGGTACCAGACCAACACCATGGTCTACGGCCCCGGAGGATATCGATTCCTCGATTACCTTCGGCTTGGGCTTCCGATGAGTCTCCTTGTACTCCTCTTCATCGGCATTGTGATCCCTGCGCTCTGGGCTCTGTGAGCGGACCAAGAGTCCTGACGGATGCCCTCGTTGCTTTGGTGCGCGAAGCCGGGGAAGAGATCCTGGGCTGGTACGGAGCTCCGGGGAGGTCGAGGAGAAGGAGGATCGGACTCCGTTGACGGCGGCCGACCGGGTGTCTCATGCGCACCTGGTTGACGGATTCTCACGGCTGAGCCCATTGAATACCGGTACTCTCAGAGGAGTCCCCTTGGAGGCGCTCATAGGGCGAAGGAGTTGGGGGCGTTTTTGGCTGGTTGATCCCCTTGACGGCATGAAGGAATTTCTGAAGGGGACGGGTGAGTTTACGGTGAATGTGGCGCTGATTGAGGAGGGGCGGCCCGTAGTAGGGATCGTGCACGTCCTAGCGTTGGGGAGTACCCACCGAACGTCGGAGGATTGGGGAGCCGAGAAGGCGGGTGCGGATGGTCGGTTTCAATCCATTAGCAGCAGAGGGTTTGACGCACGGGCACCTGTTCTGGTTGGGAGCCGGGATCATGCCGGCACGGCGGTAGAGCAGCTTTCCACCCTGCTTGGATCGACGATAGAGTTCACGAGCATGGGAAGCTCGCTTAAGTTCTGTCTCGTGGCTGAGGGGCGAGCGGATCTGTATCTCCGCGATCGGCCGACGATGGAGTGGGACACTAGGCCGCGCAATGTGTTGTTGAGTGGGCCGGAGGGGGCGTGTTCGCGCTAGACGACTCCCTGGTGGGAACGCCGCTCCAATATAACAAACTGACTCTGCGTAACCCTCACTTTCTATGTGTCGGGGATCCAAATGGACCCTGGAGAAAGTTAATCCGTCGGACCCGACCCGCGGAGTGGCGGAGCGAAGGGATGACTCATTAGATGACGCTAAGAATCAAGGGACACCTAAAAGCGCTGGAAAACGAGGCGATCCACGTCTTCAGAGAGGTGGTGGCCCAGTTCGAGCTACCTGCCCTCCTGTTTTCAGGCGGTAAGGACTCGATCGTGATGACCTGGGTTGCCCGCAAGGCGTTCTACCCGGTTCCGGTTCCATTCCCCCTCTTGCACATTGACACTGGTCACAACTTCCCCGAGACGATTGAGTTTCGCGATCGGTTCGTAGAGGAGATGGGCTATGAACTTCTAGTTCGGTACGTTCAGGATACGATCGATCGTGGTCGTGTGAAGGAGGAGGAGGGCCCGGAGGCGAGCAGAAATACTCTTCAAACTGTGACTTTGTTAGACGCTATAAAAGAACTCAAAATCGACGCCGCGATGGGAGGGGGGAGGCGGGACGAGGAGAAGGCCCGAGCGAAGGAGCGCTTCTTCTCGCACCGTGACCGTTTTGGTCAGTGGGATCCTAAGAACCAGCGTCCTGAACTGTGGAACTTCTACAATGGACGAAAGAGTCCGGGAGAGCACTTCAGGGTGTTTCCGCTCTCGAACTGGACCGAGATGGATATTTGGCAGTACATCCTTCTCGAATCGATCCCCATCCCGGACCTTTATTTCGCTCATGAGCGGGAGGTGGTATGCCGAAACGGTGTGCTTCTGGCGATGACGGACTTCATTCAGACCATGGAGAATGATTTAGTGAGCGTAGAGACCGTGCGGTTCCGCACGGTCGGCGACGTTACCTGCACCGGAGCCCTAAAGTCAAACGCACATTCGGTCGAGGCCGTCATTAGTGAGACTGCCACTGCACGGGTCACAGAACGGGGCGGACGGAGCGATGATAAACGTTCTGAGGTAGCAATGGAGGATCGGAAGCGGGAGGGGTACTTCTGATGTCCAGTATGAAGACCTATCCAGACATGGATCTTCTCCGTTTCACCACTGCTGGGAGCGTGGATGACGGAAAGAGCACCCTGATCGGTCGTCTGCTTCATGATACGAAGTCCATTTTTGAGGATCAGATAGAGCAGATTGAAGGACTGAGCCGGAAGCGTGGTGATAAGGGCCTGAATCTCGCGCTGCTCACGGATGGGCTCAGGGCTGAAAGAGAGCAGAAGATCACGATTGACGTGGCGTACCATTACTTTGCCACGCCACGTCGGAAGTTCATCATTGCTGATACCCCGGGTCACGTGCAGTACACACGGAATATGGTTACAGGGGCATCCACAGCCGAACTCGCTTTAATCCTGGTCGACGCACGACGAGGGGTGCTCACTCAGTCGAAGAGGCACGCCTTTATCACCTCTCTTCTGGGGATCCCACATGTTATCGTTGCAGTGAACAAGATGGATCTCGTGGACTACTCCGAAGATGTGTACGAAAAGATCCGGGCTGACTTCAGTGGGTTCTCGACTAAACTCACGGTCAAGGATATCTCGTACGTTCCGATCAGCGCCCTCCACGGGGACAACGTCGTGTCTAGATCGAGTCGTATGCCTTGGTATGAGGGGGGGGCTCTCCTACACAAGCTCGAGACCGTAAACCTGGGTGCGCGGCGAAATCACATCGATTTTCGCTTTCCCGTTCAATATGTCCTTAGTCCGAACCAGGAGTTCAGGGGTTATGCCGGAACGGTGGCATCGGGAGCCGTGACCCCCGGCGAGGACGTCGTGGTACTGCCATCTGGTCGGGCTACCCGGATCCGTACTGTCGAGAATTCTAGTGGTCCGATCGAAGAGGCAGTAGCCGGCGATGCGATAGCGCTTACGATGGAGGATGAACTCGACATCTCGCGTGGAGACATGGTAGTGCGGCGAAGGAACGTGCCTACTGTAAGCGACCGGTTCGAAGCGTACTTATGCTGGATGGGTGAAGATACCATGGAACCCGGCAGGGCCTATCAACTCCTACATACCACTCGGCGGGTCCAGGCCTTTGTCGAGCGGATAGAGTATCGAGTCGACGTAAATACCCTGCGCCGGGAGAAGGCTGGATCTCTAGACCTGAATGACATAGCGCGTGTTGAGATCTCTACTTCCCATCCCCTCTTTTTCGACTCCTACCGGATCAACACTGCGACGGGAAGCTTCGTCCTGGTGGATCCTCAAACGAATGCTACAGTCGCCGCGGGGATGATACGAAAGATCGTGAATCAGCGGGGGGTCGCGGCTACAGGTCAGCGAACCTCTCCAAATGTGGTGTGGGAGGGCTTTAACATCTCGCGAAAAGAACGAGAGTCAAGGGAAGGTCACCGGGCCGCTTTGGTTTGGTTTACGGGGATGTCAGGGGCAGGCAAAACCACTATTGCCCGAGCTGTCGAGCGGATTCTATTCGAGCGTGGGGTTCGCACGATGCTTCTGGATGGTGACCAAGTACGTCATGGACTGTCTGGCGACCTCGGCTTTTCTGCTAGTGATAGGAGAGAGAACATCCGGCGGGTTGGGGAGGTGGCGAAGCTCTTTTTTGAACAGGGGTCGGTTGTCCTGTGCACCTTCGTGTCTCCGTTTCGTTCGGATCGAGAAGCAGTTCACGAGCTATTCCCTGGTTCCCAGCTCTTGGAAGTATATGTGCACGCCCCAATTGAGGTGCTAAAAGATCGGGATCCTAAGGGGCTCTATTCTCGTGAGACCTCAGGCCAGATTGAGCTTCCTGGAAGTGTGTCTGCTTATGAACGGCCCAAGCGGCCGGATATTGATCTCGATACCTCATCAGTTGCTGTGGAAGAGGCGGTCGACATTATCATGAAGCAGTTGGAGCCGCTGGTCCTCTGAGGAGACCTGTTATGGGCTCACCCGGATCGTCGACCTTATTCTCACTAGGTTGATCCGTTCGTTATGGCCGCTCATGCCCTTCACCCCTGAGGGACCAAATTCGTGCATATCACAGTCATAGGGACCGGTTACGTGGGCTTGGTCGTGGGCGCCGGCATGGCGCACTCTGGGCACGACGTAATTTGCGCAGACATCGACGAGGAGAAAATTGAGCGCCTGAATCGTGGTGAGATTCCTATCTATGAGCCCGGCTTGGAGACGCTCGTGCAGGAGAACCGGGAGCAGGGAAGGCTGTGCTTCACGACGGATGTGCCCCGGGCAGTGGTTGCGTCGGACGTCCTGTTCATAGCTGTGGCAACGCCTCCGGATGAGGATGGCTCTGCTAATCTCCAGTACGTTCTGGACGTGGCGGAGACGATCGGCCAAGCGATGAACGGCGATAAGATCGTGATCACGAAGAGTACCGTCCCAGTAGGGACTGCGGCTCGGGTCAAGGAGACCATCGGGGCGCTCACCGACCATACTGTCCACGTTTGCTCCAACCCCGAGTTCCTGAAGGAAGGAGCGGCTGTGGACGACTTCATGAAGCCCGATCGGGTTGTCCTCGGCGTCGATAACGAACAAGCTGCGAAGGTCCTGAGGGATCTTTATGCTCCGTTCGTCCGCACTGGAAACGAGATACTCCTGATGGATGTAACCTCGGCTGAGCTGACCAAGTATGCTGCCAATGCGATGCTTGCCACTCGGATTTCTTTCATGAACTCGATCGCACAGCTTTGCGAAGTGGCTGGTGCTGATGTGGACATGGTGCGCCGAGGTATCGGTTCTGACAGCAGAATCGGCTCCTCGTTTCTCTTCCCAGGGGTGGGATACGGGGGATCATGTTTACCAAAGGATCTGAGGGCGCTCATCCGGACGTCACGGGACCTCGGGATTGAGCCATCAATACTTCAGGCCGTCGAAGATAGGAATGAAGAGCAGAAAGGCTTGATCCTCCGGCGAGTGCTGGAGAAGTTTGGGTCTGACCTGTCGGATCGTACCTTCGCGCTATGGGGGCTGGCCTTCAAGGCGAACACGGATGACATGAGGGAGGCGCCGAGTCTGGTGACGATTGAGGGACTTCTGGACCGAGGCGCTCGTGTCGTCGCGCACGACCCAGCTGCCATGGAAGAAGCGAGACGCAGATTTGGAGACAGTATCGAGCTTCGGGACGTTAATTACGACGTTCTCCAAGGCGCCTCTGCCCTGCTCATTCACACGGATTGGCATCCGTATCGGCGCCCAGACTTCAAGCGGATGTGGTTGGCATTGAACGAGAAGGTGGTGATTGATGGAAGGAATCTCTATGCGCCTGACCGTATGCGTCAGCTAGGGTTCGAGTACTACTCCATCGGACACTGCCCCGTGGGTGCTCCCCAGTCCGACGTGAGCACTATTTAAGGGACGCGAATGTCTGTCCTGGTCACCGGGAACAGCTGGATTCATGGGGTCGCATTTCGTCGATCATGTGCTAGAGTGGGGTTGGCGGGTCGTCAGGTTCGACAACTTTGACGATTTCTACGGTTTAGAGATCAAGGAACAGAACCTGGCCGCCGCAATGGACCACGCTCAGTTCACTCTCGTCGAAGGTGATATCCGAGACCGGTCTTAGTTTGTGGGGTTCCCCCATCCGATCGTACATTTCGCCTCACGGGTGGGGGTTCGTCTCTCGATTTACGATCGGTTGCTCTACGCGGACGTGAACCTCATGGGCAGGTCTCTTCTTCTGGGATTCGCTTGAGAACGAAAAATCTAGTCTTTCGTGTTTACCTCCTCCTCCGTGTACGGGAAGAATGAAAAGGTCAGGTTCTCCGAGATGATTCGGATGGTGGGAGAGGTCTTTGACCGGAAGCCGCGGATCAGGTCGCTGCCGATGCAGCCCGGAGACGTGGAGAGGACCTATGCCAACGTGACCAAAGGTCAGGAGCTCCTGGGGTATCCCCCTTCTACGGAATTCGCGGATGAGATGAGGGTGTTCACCTTCTGGTATGGGATGCAAGGCGTTACCCGGGATGGAGTCAAGTCCCGATGAGAGTCGTCCTTACCGGAGCGGCTGGATTCCTCGGCTCACATCTCGCTCATCGTTTACTTCGAAGCGGCAACGAGGTACTAGGAGTAGACAATCTCGTCACCGGATCGCGGGAGAACGTGACCTGGCTGCATGAGGAAGAGGGGTTCTCCTTTAGAGAGCACGATGTTTCGACCCCTCTCTTCGTGGATGGGGCCGTGGATGGGGTCATGCACTTCGCGTCGGCCGCAAGTCCGGTGGACTATCTTGAGCTTCCGATCCAGACACTCAAAGTGGGCAGCCTCGGAACTCATAACATGCTCGGTCTCGCACGCGCGAAAAAGGCGCGATTTCTTCTTGCCTCCACCTCTGAGGTATATGGTGACCCGGAAGTCCACCCGCAGGTTGAGGAGTATTGGGGGCACGTCAATCCGGTTGGCCCCCGTAGCGTGTACGATGAGGCGAAGCGATTTGGAGAGGCAATCTCCATGGCCTATCATCGCGTGCACGGAATTCGAGTGCGCATCGCGAGGATCTTCAATACCTACGGTCCTCGGATGCGGCCTGGAGACGGGCGGGTAGTTTCTAACTTTCTGGTTCAGGCACTTCAGGGGGAGCCCCTAACCGTATACGGAGATGGCGGACAGACCCGTTCATTCTGTTATGTTGACGACCTCGTCGAGGGGCTTCTGCAGCTCTTTGACTCGGACTATGCCGGCCCGGTGAACCTTGGTAACCCTAATGAATACACGATCATCGATCTCGTCGAGGCCGTCCTGCGAGAGGTTAGAACAGAGTCGAAGATTGAGTATAGACCGCTCCCGGAGGATGACCCTAAGGTTCGGCAGCCAGATATTTCTAAGGCTCAAGAGCTGACGGGATGGAAACCTCGTATAGGCCTTCAGGATGGCTTGCAGCGTACGATCCCGTACTTCCGCGAACAGGTAGAGCGGGGGGGCGCGCGGGCGCGGCCGCTTGTGTGAGGGAATAACTCGGCTTGTGCCCCGCCCGGGCCCTTCCACCGGCCGGACCTCGGGCAGTCCGAGGTTTCGGATCCATCCAGTGCCGAGGGTGTTTCACCTTCCCGATGTGGTGGGCTCCTGAGAGGAGTTCACTTCCGGCGGATACCCGAGCCGAATGCGAGTTGTCAGTCTTTCTGAAGAGTACAGGCCCATGGTGGAGAATGCCACGGGAACCCGGATCCCTTGAGGGAAAGTGGAAGAGTTGAACCGAATCCTTGAGCAGCGGCCCTCATACATTGGATGCTCGGCTATGTCTCGGTAGTGCCTTTCGGAGGATGGGTCGAGTGGGGGAGGCGGCCCTCAAGTGGCGCAGATACCTTGAGATTGAGTCATAGAATGAGAAGGCGGTGGCCTTCCTCGTCTCTGTTGGTGTGACAGCCATGGAGGCTTGGTCCCCCGAGAGTGGAAGAGAGAAAGACTGGTAGATGAAACCTTCTCTGAACTTCGTTTTTGGCGTAACCGCAGTCTTGTCGTTTGCAGCGTGTACCGCGGCGGGATCGGAGGGAGAGGCCCTGCGCCGAGGCGACGAGGCCTTCGCGCGGGGCGATTTAACTGAAGCTCTTGCGGAATACCGACTTGCACTCGTTCAGGGCGGTGACGATGTGGACGCGCTTCTACGAGCCGCGCATGTCTATGCGCAGAGTGGGCGTGTCGATGAGGCACGTGAGTATTACGGAAGGGCAGTTGAACTTGACCCCGATCTGGCAGATTTAGCCGCTGCCGATCTGCTTCGGGTCGCGAGATTAGCTATCGGTCGCCAGGATGGTATTGCCGCTGCTGCCGCCGTAGAGGCTGCGATGGACCTGAAACCGGGTGTCAGTCTTACCGGGATTTCTCTCCCGCTTGCGCGTCACCTTGCGCGTAATGGTCGATACGGTCGAGCGCTTCCATTCTTTCAGAAGGCGCTGAGAGAGACGGATTCGGACGCCAATGTCGTCTTCGAAATGGCGCTCGCCCACGAGGAGCTAGGTGATTGTCGGAGGGCTCTGATCTTCTTTGAACAGATCCGAAATAATGTGACTCCCGCACAGCGTTCTGAGGTCGATTGGAACATCGGGAACTGCTCGGGAAACTTAGCCGAGGAGGCGAGGGTAGAGGACGATCTCGATGAGGCGCTCCGCCTCTATCAGGTAACGATAGAACTCGGGGAGCCGAGGAACCGACTTGCACGGGCCTGGTTCGAGATCGGGGAGATTCTAGTGTTGCGAGGCGAGTGCAGTGCAGCCGTGGCCGCTTTCGATCAGGTGCCCCGGCAAGACCTTCCCGGTGGCTTTATGGTTGAGCGCGCGCGCGCGCGCTTGGACGAGATCCGCTTCCGTCGTGGGGGAGAGGGTCCCTGCTGAGTCCACGTCCCCACAGTCCGGTGTTCCGGGGCCTCCTGCTGACTACATCCTTGTTCAGCGACGACACCGGACATCTTCTAACATGAGCATTCCGCTTCTCGATCTCAGACCCCAGTACGAGGCGATCAAGAGTGAACTGGACGTTGCGATATCCCGCGTGGTGGAGTCCCAAGGTTTCATCCTGGGGCCAGAAGTAGAGGCGCTCGAAGAGGAAATCGCTCGGTTTCTAGGAGTTCCGCACGCGGTTGGGTGCGCGTCGGGGACCGATGCCCTCCTTCTCACGTTAAAGGCCCTTGGCCCGGAGAACGGCGATGAGGTCGTCCTCCCCTCCTTTACCTTTTTCGCGACTGCAGGGGCGGTCTGGAACGCAGGGTTTCGACCGATCTTCTGTGACATCGACCCCGTGACGTTCAATGTGACCAGGGAGACAGTGCAGGAGGTTTGGTCCGAACGGACGAGGGCCGTAATACCGGTTCACCTTTTTGGTCAGATGGCGCCAATGGCGGAACTGACGGCCTTCGCCCACGAGCGAGGGGCGATGGTGTTAGAAGATGCTGCCCAAGCCATCGGAGCTTGCCAGCGCGAAGGGTTGGATTACGATTCCAAATGGGTGATGGCAGGAGCTGCTGGAGAGGCCGGAGCCTTTTCGTTCTTTCCTACTAAGAACCTGGGGGGATTTGGGGACGGCGGTCTCATCTCAACGTCAGATGCCGAGTTGGCCAGTAGGGTTCGGAAACTCAGGGTTCACGGTGGACGGCAGTCGTACCACCATGAGTTGGTAGGCACCAACTCTCGTCTCGACGCGATTCAGGCTGCCGTGCTCCGAACGAAGTTGCCATACTTGAACGCATGGACGGAGGCCCGTAGAGAGAATGCTTGCCGTTATCACGGAATGCTCTCTGGCCTCGAGGAGGTCGTGCTTCCAGCGACGAGCGAAGGGAACGTGCACGTCTACAACCATTACACCATTCGGGCCGAGCGAAGGGATGAACTCAGAACGCAGCTTTTGGGGCGACAAATCGGAACCGGAGTGTACTATCCGGTGCCGCTCCATCTCCAGGATTGTTTCTCTGAGCTGGGGGGGCGGCGGGGTCAGTTTCCAGAGGCCGAGCGAGCTTCTGAGGAAGTTCTCTCGTTGCCCATTTTCGCTGAGCTTGGTGAGGAACAGCAAAGTAAAGTGAGTAAGTCAATCTGGGAGTTCTACGAATGACGGGGTGCCGATGATGGTTAGCAGCTCCGTTTTCCGAGAGGGAAGGAAGCTTCTGGTGGGAGCCTTGCTCTTGGGGTTTGCCTGGGCGTGCGCATCTGTTCCTGCCTATTTCGGGATGAGCGCGGACGAACTCTGGGAGGCGGGGGTCCAGGCGTACAGTGAGGAGAACTGGGAAGATGCGATCCAGATGCTGGAGCAACTTGTTACTCAGAATCCAGGCCATCCTCAGGCCCCGGAGGCTCAGATGTACATTGCACGCGCATTTGTGGCAAGTGAACAGTACATCACCGCTGCCTCTGAGTTCGAGACGTTCCTTCAGCTCCACCGAAACGATGACCTTGCACCGGAGGCTTCTCTGGGCGTGTGTCAGGCGTATGCAGTGTTGGCACCGCACCCTCAGAGGGACCAGACCTATACCCAGCGGGCAGAGGAGGCATGCGCCCAGACTTGGCTAGAGTTCCGCGGGGTGGCCGTGTCTGAAACAGCGGACTCCATCCGTGTCGAGATGGTGAACCGGCTGGCCGAGAGCGACTATGGGGAGGGGCAGTTCTATCGGAACTTCGACATGCATAACTCAGCAATAATGATCTTCGAGAATGTGGTCTCCAGGTACCCTGAGACCAACTGGGCCCCTCGGAGTCTGTTAAGCATTTACCGTTCTTATGTTTCCCTGGGGTGGGTTCCCGAGGCGGAAGAAACCTCGGCGCGGTTGCTTTCCGGGTACCCGGAGTCGGAACCCGCAAGACAGCTCAGGACTGAGATGAGCGAGGAAAATGAATTCACCCGTGAAGCCGGAGTTGATAGGTAGCGATGGTGTCAGTTGCGGGCGCAATGAGGCTCGGTGTATTCGGAGGTACATTCGACCCGCTGCACACGGGACACCTGATGGTGGCGCAGGAGGTGATCGAGGTTCTCTCGTTGGATCGAGTGCTCTTCGTTCCGGCGCTTCGCTCTCCGCACAAGCCCCATGAACCTGCCGCGTCTGCGACCCTTCGCCTGCAAATGATTAGGAGCGCCATTGAAGGTGATACGCGCTTCGAGGTTAGTGATCTTGAGATCCGACGTGCGGGTCCGTCGTATACGGTTGAAACGCTGCGGGCGATTGGTGTACAGCGACCCGGAACCCAACTCGCGTTGATCCTCGGGGCAGACCAGTGGGCTGAGTTCGGCCAGTGGCATGAGCCCAGGGAGATCGCTTCGATCGCGAAACTAGCCCTCATCACTAGAACCGGGGATTACCCGTCGGATTTGGATTCGGGATTTACCGATGGACCTCCCCTCCCAACTACGGTGGTCCCAGTGACCCGCATCGATCTTTCGGCCACCCTCATCCGGAGTCGAGTCCGTGAAGGGCTCTCGGTCCGGTACCTCGTTCCCGAGTCCGTCAGGCGGATCATCGAAGCCAACAATCTGTACCTTAACGAGGTTTGAGGACGATCCCGCACGGAGGCTCCGCTCAACCGGGCTGAATCATAAAATCCATGGATATCAAAGGTGCTATCAAGAAGGTTATCGGCTCCCAGCATGAGAGGGAGGTTCGTAAGCTCCAGCCCCTAGTAGACGAGATAAACGAGCTGTGCGAAGAGCTCGCAGAACTATCCGACGAGGAGTTCAAGGCCAAGACGGCAGAGTTTCGGGAGTACATTTCTGAGAAGGTTGGATCGACGGAGGATCAGATCCGAGAGTTGCGTGCTGAGAAGGCCTGCTCCACCTCGGTCGTGGAACGAGAAGTCCTTTCCGTGAGACTCCAAGACCTCGACGCGGAACTGTCCGAACAGCTGGATGAGGCTCTCGATGACCTTCTTCCAGAGGCGTTTGCAGTCGTCAAAGAGACGTGCCGCCGGCTCGTGGGCACAGAGCTCATTGTAACCGGTCAGAAGCTCACCTGGGACATGATCCCCTACGACGTGCAAATCGTTGGGGCCATTTCGTTGCACGGGGGCACCGCAGACGAGATGGCGACTGGGGAGGGGAAGACACTCGCGGCGACTATGCCGATCTACCTGAATGCACTGGCGGGGCGCGGTGCCCACCTCGTCACCGTGAACTCTTATCTCGCCCAGCGTGATGCGGCATGGATGGGTGCGATCTACAGTTTTCTCGGGATGGAGGTGGGGGTGATCGATCTCCATCAGCCAGGCACCGAGGAACGCCGGCAGGCGTACCAGGCCGACATCACTTACGGAACCAATAATGAGTTCGGTTTCGACTACCTGCGCGACAACATGGTGCACTCGCTGGAGCGACGGGTTCAGAGGGGACACTACTACGCGATTATCGACGAGGTGGATTCCATCCTCATCGACGAGGCCCGCACCCCTCTCATCATTTCTGGCCCCGTGAGTCGAGACACCCAGAGCATTTATAAGGAGTGTCGTCCACTTGTCGACAAGCTCTATCGTGAGCAGATGAACATCGCTTCCAAGCTAATCGCTGAGGCGGAGAAGGGTCTGGAAGAGGGCGACGAGTGGACTGCGGCTCAGAATCTTCTGGCCGTAAAGAGAGGCATACCGAAGCACAAGCGGCTTATGAAGATGTTCGCCGAAGACCCGTCGATCCAGAAGATGGTCCAGAAGGCGGAAGCGGACCTCATGCGAGAGAAGCGCCTCCATGAATTAGACGAAAGTCTTCTCTTCGCAATGGACGAAAAGGGGCACAACGTGCACCTGTCAGACCGCGGGATCGACAAGTTGAGCCCGCGTGATCCGGACGCATTTCTCATCCCGGATCTTTCAGAGGCCATTGGCGAGATCGAGGAGGATGACGACCTCGGGGAAGAGGCCAAGAGTGAGCGGATCCAGGAGCTGGAGAGGGAATATGCGGGGAAGAGCGAGCGAATGCATGTGATCCACCAGCTCCTGAAGGCCTATGCACTCTTCCAGAAGGATGAGCAGTACATCATCGGTGAGGACGGCCAAGTCGTGATCGTTGACGAATTCACTGGGCGTCAGATGGCGGGTCGCCGGTGGAGCGACGGACTCCATCAGGCGGTTGAGGCTAAGGAGGGAGTCGAGGTCAGGGGCGAGACACAGACCCTCGCCACGATCACGATCCAGAACTACTTCCGGATGTACGACAAGCTATCCGGGATGACCGGTACAGCGGAGACCGAGGAGAACGAGTTCCACCAGATTTATAATCTAGACGTCCTCGTGATCCCAACGAACCGTCAGATGGTCCGGGAAGACTGGAATGACCTCATCTTCAAGACGAAGAGAGAGAAGTACAATGCCCTCATAGACGAAATCGAACGCTGTCAGAAGATGGGGCTGCCGGTCCTGGTAGGAACTACGAATGTGGATGTCTCGGAGACGCTTTCCCGCATGCTCAAACGGAGGGGGACTCCTCACAACGTCCTAAACGCTAAGCAGCACCGCCACGAAGCGGACATCGTGGCTGAGGCAGGTCAGCCAGGGGCGGTTACGATCGCGACGAATATGGCGGGGCGTGGTACCGACATTAAGCTCGGCGCGGGTGTCACTGAGCCCCGAACCGTTGGTTGGGCGCGGGCCAGGGGGTTAGATCTCGGCGAGCTTGCTTCTGTCGATCCCAACCGATGGGAGGATCTTTCGGAGAAGTCGGATGGCCACTTGATCGAAGTGGGTGGGCTCCACATCCTGGGTTCGGAGCGACATGAATCTCGCAGGGTAGACAGACAGCTTCGGGGAAGGGCGGGTCGTCAGGGAGATCCGGGAGCGACCCAATTTTTCCTCTCTCTGGAAGATGACCTAATGAGGCTCTTCGGATCGGACCGCATAGCCAGTGCAATGGAGAAGTGGGGCGCGGAAGAAGGGGAGGTCATCACTCATGGCTTGGTTACCAAGTCCATCGAGCGCGCCCAGAAAAGGGTCGAGGGGAATAACTTCGAGGCTCGCAAGAGGCTCCTTGACTACGACGATGTGATGAACCAGCAGCGGGAGGTTATCTACGACCTCAGGCTCTTCGCACTTGAGGGAGGCGAAGATCTTAAGGGGGAAATCTGGGAAATGGTCGAGATGGCTATCACCGATCTCGTCGAAGAATACACCGCCGCTGAAGGCCATCACGAGAGTTGGGAACTCCATGTGCTTCGTCGTCGGCTTCTCATGGATTTCTTTGTCAACGTTGACAACCTGCCCGAAACCGAAGAGGATGGGCGCGATTTCGTCGATCATGAGGAGGTCATCGAGGTGGTCTTACCCGCCGCCCGTGAGCAGTTTGAGCGGAAGGCGGAAAGCTTCGGCGAACATGCAGAGAAGTTCGAAAGCTGGCTTCTCCTCTCAGTCATCGACGACAAGTGGAAGGACCACTTGTACGATCTAGATTCCCTCAAAGCCTCGATCAGTTTTCGCGGTTGGGGTCAAAAAGACCCGTTAGTCGAGTACAAGAAAGAGGCCTATGACATGTTCGTAGACCTCATTAAGGACATCCGTCGTAAGGTGACGAGTTTGTTCTACCGTGCTCAGTTGGGGCAGCCGCAGGCTCAGCGAGCTCGCCAGCCTCAGCGTCTTCAGTACAGCGGCCCACAGGAAATATCCGGGGTTGGAGTCGCGGCCTCAGCGGCACGCAGTGAGCCTCAGAGAACTGATGTTCGTCTGGATCCCGTGGGTGTATCCGCGAGGGCAAGAGCGCGGGACCCCGAGCTAGGCCGCCCTCAGACCAACCGTGGCGAGGAACAGTCGAGAGCGCCCATCACGGTGAGGGATGAGCCGGGGCGAAACGACCCGTGTCCGTGCGGTAGCGGGAAGAAGTACAAGAAGTGTCATGGTCGCGTGGCCTAGGGAATCCCTACACAAACCTGGCGGGCCTCAAGCAGGGGTCTCTTGTGCAGACACGTTTCGTAGTCCACCCGCTCCGTTGCTGATAGGGAACCCTAAACATGCCGGCATGGGTTCGGATTTCCCTTCAGTGAACCGCTCTGATAAGTCGGTGTGGGGTCTGCTGAGCTCAGATGCAGTCACTTCCAATCAGCGGCTTGACCAATCCTGAGGGGAGTGGGCGTCAGCGAAAAAGACCGTCACCCTCCACCCCTCATGGTGGCTCGATGGTGAGGAGGACTGACCCCGGGGGCGCCCGCGACTATAGTCTTGATCACGGACCTTGGGTCACCGACTTCATCGAGTTCTACTCGAGCGATCGAATCTGAACGTTCCGAAATCTTACCGTACCCGCGCCATATTGAAGTGCAATAGGTCCTTGGGAAAATTGATCATCTGTGACATCGACAGTCTGAGTGCCATTCAGTGTAAGGACAAGACGTGAGCCCTGGGCCCTGATTTCATAAGTGTTCCATTGATTCCCAGTGTTGATGACGCTGCTCGGTGCTGCCACATTGACGATTCCCCCGGTTCCGTATGTTGGGTCGGGTCGCGTATCGAAAATATTGACTTCATAAGAGTTGCCAGCGGTAATATTCTGGGGATCCGCGCAACGTATGAAAACACCGCTATTGGCAGGCTCATCGACCCAGAACTCCACCCTCATTTCGAAATCCCCATACGAGTCCTCTGTTACGAGGAACCCGCTACCACTGTCGGCCGAAACGGTGCCGTCGGTCAACTCCCAATTAGCGTTACCAACCTCCCTCCAGCCATCAAGACTAGAACCGTCGAATAAAGTTGTCCATCCGGAGCTGCAGGAGCTCACAAGGATGAGTAGCAAGAGACTTGGAGCGACCAAGAAAAAGTGTTTCATAGATACCTCCAGCGTAGTGCATGTGTATTCGAATTTCGGGGCCCACCCCACGTCTGAGTTGCTGGGATACATCCTAACGTGCAGGCTGAGTCAGCGGTACGCAATCACATAGGGATTGGATCCGCCGTCTGACCTTCCAGGGGAACCTCGGTTACTTCGAGAACGAGCGGATCGGCTTCGTTGAGAGTCGGGACCGAAGAGGTCGCTTCCAGGTTGAGTTCGACAGCGGCGACTATTTTGGCCTCAACTCTACAGACACCTTCGAGAATCTGGTAGAAGAGACGAGGATCTCCGGCGCGATGATCCCGGCGGGCCATTATTCCTTTCAAGATGTTGAGGCAAGTTACCAGTTCGGTCCACAGGGTCAGGTCTCCGGGCGTATCTCAGCGCAGAAGGGTCGCTTCTACTCCGGCGATCTCACTTCCGCGCGGCTCAGTGGCGGGCGTATTGGGGTCTTGCCCCAACTAACGCTCGAGCCCAGCCTTGAGTTCAACTGGATTGACCTTCCTGAGTTACAGGAGTTCACGGGCCAGTTCAATCAGCATGTAGCCCGTTCAAGGGTCACTTACAGCCTGAGCCCTCGCACGTTCTTCAGCGGTATCGTTCAGTATAACGCGGGCAGCGACACCTTCGGTAGCAACGTTCGATTGCGGTGGGAATGGGCCCCGGGGAGCGAGCTCTTCATCGTGTACACGGAGGACCGAATGACCGACGTGTTGAATCGGTGGTCCGAGCTTTCGACCCGTGGCTTCGTGATAAAGGTGAACCGACTGCTTCGGTGGTGAGAAGGCCGACATCTGACTGCTGCACTCAATCGGCCGTGAAGCAGTAGGATGGGTTCTCACCCAAGCCATGGCGAAACCCACAGTTCCGGCCGCCCCAGAGACCTCCACTCCTCCGTTCTGGATTCGACGGGGCCTGATTTGTCCCGAGGACTCCCGATAAGGAGAGTGATAGTGAGGTCTCTTGGCGAGGACAAGCCCGGACGTTCTATCCCCAAGAAGATGCTGGGATCTATGTGGTCTGCGGTTGGTTGGTGTTCGAAATCGCGGCCCTCGGGTTGCTTGTAGTCGGATTTCTGGTTGTATTTGCCACCGCACTGAGGGACGAGTCACGCGTCGATCCGTGCCCGTTCTTCCTTCTCATCCAACTGGAAGATCCAGGAGAATCATCAATGGCTTCAATCACTCTGAGCGAGGCCCGCTCGATCATATCCAAGACGTTTGCCCGTGCCCGGGAGCTGGATCTCAAGCCTCTCTCGGTCTGTGTGCTGGATGCGGGTGGTCACCTAAAGGCGTTCGAGCGCGAGGATGGTGCGTCCAACCTCCGTTTCCAGATTGCCCATGGAAAAGCATTCGGGGCGATCGGCATGGGTCTGGGCTCGCGAGCGCTCATGAACCGAGCTGAAAGCCAGGCCTATTTCGTTCTTGCGGCCAACGGTGCTTTTGACGGTAGGCTTGTCCCAGTGCCCGGTGGAGTTCTAGTCAAGGACGGGAGCGGTGCCATCATTGGTGCCGTGGGCGTTACCGGTGACACGTCGGATAATGACGAGGCCGCAGCAGTGCCGGCCATTGAAGCGGTGGGATACGTTGCGGATCCTGGTTGACGTCGCCGAGTTTTAGCCTGACGGATCCGGCCTTCGCGCCTCGAACCAAGCGCAGAGCAAACCGATGCCTGCGTAGCCCGTGATCTCGACGCCGATTAGACTGATTAGCACGGCTCCAGCCATGTGGAAACCAGACATCCGCCTCCCTAAGCCCACAGAAGGCTTCTCTTCCTCTAACACTCGACCTTCTTGTTCCTCAAGGGTTAACCGGCCAACGGCTCCGATCTCACGGAGCACCCTCGTTTGTCGCTCTTACTCTTCTGGGATTAGCTGGGAAGGTGATGTGGCAATCAGAAGGCTTGTCTCAGCGACTTCTCGGATCTCCAGGCTCCGCTCAGCTAACAATTGTGCCCGCTTCTCTCGGTCTTCCGGTATTAAATCGTATGTGTGGATGGCGGAAAGACGTATCAGTTCGAGAGAATCTAGGGTGGTTCGTTCGTTGAGCCAGTTCGTAGCTCTAAGCCTCTGAGTTAGCTCCAGTTCGGTCAGAACTGTCCCGGGTATGGTCGGGGGACTTTTCTCCCTAGGTCCGAGCGTTGAAACACCGTCAAGAAAGATTGGGAAAACACCAAGCCCCGCTACCGCGAGAGTCAAACTGAGCAATAAGCCCCCAACGCATGCTACTTCGAGCATGACCAGTTGGCCAATGTGCAACTGCTGAACCTTCCTCTTCTTCCCCTCTAACCAGTCAGGCAACCCGTATCCCTTCACTCTGGCATCCTGTGAGTTTGTGTCCACATGCGAGAATCCACACGCCGCGGCTTGTTCCCAGTCGGATCTTCCTCATAGGACACCTCAGAGGATTGTAGGAGGGGTCTAGCCATGATGCCGCTTGAAAAGGGATGCAGCAAGAACCGTGGAACTAGTGGTTTTTGTGGGACGATTCCTCGTACCATTACAAAGAAACCGTACCCCTGAAATAGGAGTGGTCAGAAGATTTCGCTTCGAAGGTCCATCGTGAGCCAGTCTTTTCCTTGCTGCATCCTTGGTCAAACAACATGTTGGCCAGGTCTTGGGTCTGCCAACGAAGGAGCAGGAGTGATGATGAAAAGAGAGAAGCACGGTTTCGGACTCCCCTTTCTCAGGCCCTGGCTGGCTGTGGCCCTGGGCATCCTCATGGCCCTGCCGTGGCACGGTGCTGCCCAGAGTTACCAAGCCCTGCCGGGGACCGATCAAGGAGAGTGGCGCTATATCGGTGGGAACGCCTGGCACACCCGATCCTCGCCGCTGGACCAGGTTGACGCGTCGAATTTTGAAGATCTAGAAGTTGAGTGGATCTGGAGAGGGGATAGCTTCGGGGTCCTCTTGGCCCGCCCCACACCCCTCTACGTGGACGGGGTTCTTTACACTGTAGCTGGGGATCGCCGGAGCGTGGTGGCAATCGATGCCGGCACGGGCGTCATTATCTGGAGCTTCAGGGAGCCGGACACTTTCCGGTGGGAGCATTCCATGCGGGCCAACAATGGAAAGGGGGTTGCCTACGCTGATGTGGATGGCAGGGGCGTGATCTTCAGCATCAGCCCGGCCCGCTTCCTCTGGGCCCTGGACGCCAAGACGGGCCGCCCCCTGGAGAACTGGGGGAGGCCGGTGGCAATCGAAGGCTTTCCCCAGACCGGGGTGGTAGACGCCCTGGAAGATCAGGCCCAGGGCTGGGGGCCCTGGGAGAGCCTCAACCAACTGTGGGATCCGTACCAGGGGATCCCGCTTGAGCTCGGTTATGCTACCGCGTCCTCTCCTCCGATTGTGGTCAACGGCGTGGTGATCGTGGGGACGTCCCACGAGAACGGTCAGAACCAGAGTCGGATCGAGAACATCCCCGGTGACATAGTGGCCTACGATGCCCTGACCGGCGAGCACCTCTGGAAATTCCACGTGATCCCGCGGCCGGGCGAGTTCGGCCATGAGACTTGGGAGAGCGATGCTTGGGCCTGGTCGGGCAATATCGGCTCGTGGGCGCCGATGTCCGCTGATCCGGAACGAGGGATTGTGTACATCCCGACAAAGGGCGGCACGATAGACTACTCTGCTGGCTGGCGTCCCGGGGACAACCTGTTTGGTACCAGCGTCATCGCGCTAGACGTGGAGACGGGTGAACGCATTTGGCATTTTCAGTTCGTGCATCATGACATCTGGAACTATGACACCCCCACGGCTCCGGTTCTCCTGGATGTGACAGTGGATGGGCAGAGGATTCCGGGCGTGTTTCAGGCCACCAAGCAGTCAATGATCTACGCCTTCAACCGGGAGACGGGTGAGCCCATTTGGCCTATTGAGGAGCGGCCCGTGCTCCCTTCGGAGATTCCTGGAGACCAGCTGTCGCTCACCCAACCCTTTCCCACCAAGCCGGCACCGTATGATTTACAGGGACTCACCGTAGACGACCTCATCGACTTCACGCCCGAGTTGCGGCGAGCGGCACTGGAAATAGCCGCGGATTATCAGTTAGGGCCGCTCTTCAATCCTCCCACCTACCGGGACAATTCCGATGGCTTGGCGGGCTCGATCTGGTGTCCCGGTGAGTTGGGTGGTACGAATATCAGCGGTCCGCCAGCAGCGGACCCTCAAACGGGAGTCATCTACGTCGTCTCACGGACGAACTGTGCGACACGGACTGTCGGACCGGGAGAGGAGGTGGACGGTGAGCTGACAAGCTGGCAACCGACGGGAAGTACCATCCCTGATTATGCCCTCTGGACGGGCACCGCAACTGGTATTCCGGGTCCCCAGGGGCTGCCACTAACGAAGCCCCCGTACAGCCGAATTACTGCTATCGACCTGAACAGTGGCGAGCATCTATGGTGGATTCCCAACGGGGGTACACCAAGGTTTATTCAGGAGCACCCAGCGTTGCGGGGGATGGATATCCCTGCTACGGGAAATCTAACCCACTCTGCCATGATGGTAACGCCGAGCTTGCTCCTCCACACGGCTATTGGTGACGACGGGACTACGCCATTCCTCTACGCTGTGGACAAGGTGACGGGCGAGCGTCTGGGAAGCCTGGAGACACCGGATCTCGGAATGTACGGGATGATGTCCTATATGCATGAGGGACGGCAACGGATCATCCTGCCAGTGCCAGGCGCCCTGGTGGCGCTCAGCCTTCCTTGAGTTTCGGCTCAGACTTGCAGATGGGAGGACAGGATATGACTGACCTCCAGGCGAACACGTAGAGCCGTACGCTAGTAGCAGCGCGGGCAGGCACACTGGTGATGTTACTAGTCTGTTGCAGTGATGTGACAAGACGGGGCGCTCGTTTCGTACGCGTTACATTCTCCGGATGACTCCTACACTTAGGCAATGAGAGTCTCGCTTTTCGTCACCTGTCTCGGTGATCGCTTCTTCGCAGATGCAGCGGCTGATGCCGTTCGTCTACTCCGTTCCTTGGACATCGAGGTTGACTTCCCCACGGGTCAGACCTGCTGTGGCCAGCCGGCGTGGAATGCCGGCCACGTACCTGAGGCCCGTCGGATGGCCGCTTACACTGCGAAGGTATTTGCCGACGCGGAGCATGTGGTCCTCCCGTCCGGGAGTTGTGCTGCGATGCTGCGTTGCACTTACCCTCATTTGCTCGGGTCTTCGGAACTGGGAGAGCGGTCCTACGAGCTCGCCGAGTTCCTTGTAGACGTGCTCGGAGTGACCGTTCTTGGTGGTGGCCTAGAGGGACGCAGACTGGCCTACCATCATGGTTGTCATGCGCTCAGAGAGCTCGGAGTGCAAAGCCAGCCCATGCAGCTTCTGACGTCGGCGGGTGCCAGGGTCGTGCCGTGGGAGATGGATCAGGAGTGTTGCGGGTTCGGTGGGCTCTTTTCAGTGAAGGCTCCCGAGGTCTCCGTTGCCATGGCCGACCGCAAGCTCGAGACGCTTCCTGAGGTAGAGACGGTAGTATCGGCGGATGGTGGGTGCCTACTCCACCTGGATGGTCGTGCGCGACGCCGGGGGATGGGGATCCACTTCCGCTCGCTGGCTTCACTCCTGTGGGAGGCTCGCCGTGGAAATCCATAGCCGTGACTATCGTCAGCGAGCTCGACACATCATCCAGGAGACGCCCGAGGTACGGGAAGCCGTAACGGCCGCGACTCAAACCTTCGATGACCATCGACGTGCCGCCTTCGACGATCTTGATCGTGATGCCCTGAGGCGGTGGGCTGAAGGGGTCAAGAGCCACGCACTCACGCATCTAGAAGAGTACCTCCAAGAGGCAGAGGCTCGGCTCCTTGAGCGGGGGGCTCAGGTCCACTGGGCTGAGACGGCTTCCGATGTTCACCAGGTCTTTCAACACATCGTGGCTAAACACGGTGTGCGGCGAGCAGTGAAGGCCAAGAGCATGCTCAGCGAAGAGATTGGGCTAAACCCCTTCCTGGAGGCCTGTGGCGTGGAACTGTTTGAGACCGATCTCGGGGAGTACATCATCCAGCTCTTGGGTGAGCCACCGAGCCACATTGTTGGTCCTGCGATCCACAGAAGCCTTGAAGATGTCCAGGGACTCTTCCACGACCGGCTCGGCACCCCATTCGATGCGTCACCGGAGGAGCTTGCCAAAGCTGCTCGACGGGTTCTACGAGACGCGTTTCTCACCGCCGACCTTGGGATTAGCGGGGGCAATTTCCTGGTTGCAGAGACCGGATCGATCGCCCTCATTGAAAACGAGGGCAATATTCGGATGTCGACCTCCCTTCCGCGGATCCACGTCGCCCTGGTTGGGATCGAGAAGGTGCTCCCCCGCTGGGCCGATCTCCCGACCTTCCTCCAGGTCACTTCCAAGTCGGCGACTGGTCAGCCAGTGGGGACTTTCGTTTCGATCATCCAGGGCCCTGGATGTTTGGTTGGCCAGGAGCCGGATGGGCCGGAGGAGTTCCACGTCATTTTGGTCGACTGCGGACGCACGCGCCTGTTGGCAGATCCCGAGGCGTGGGAGGCCCTCCGATGCGTGCGTTGCGGAGCGTGTCTGAACGTTTGCCCTGTGTATCGGCAAACGGGTGGGCACGCGTATGGCTACGTTTACTCCGGGCCGATCGGCGCGATCATTGGCCCGGGGCTGGTCGGGTTGGGGGAAACTGTTCCACTGCCCTTCGCATCCTCACTTTGCGGCGCATGCGAGGAAGTATGCCCGGTTCGCATCCCGATACCGAAGCTCCTTCACGTCTGGCGCCAGCGGGCAGTCGAGCGTGGACTGACCGATGGTGCCGAGCGTTCGATATTGGACCTCTGGGCTGCAGCCGTGACGCATCCTCGACTCTTCGGGTGGGTGGAGAAGCTGATGGCAATTATCCCGGAATGGGTGTCGCGGCGGCTCCCGATGCTCCGCGATTGGAACTCCGGCCGAGAGTTGCCTGTTGTGGAGGGTCGAACCTTCCGGGAGCTTTGGGAGGAGGGAATCGAGTGAGCCAAGAAGCCAGGAAGCGTATTCTGGGCCGTGTCCGAGATGCGAACCGGGACCGCGAAACCGTAGCCCACCCTGGGCCGCTTCCAGAAGCTGTTGAGCCGCCGGTGCCTTTTGGCAAAGCAGGCCGGACCGACTCAGTGGGTGCCTTCGAGGATCGTTTTCGGGCCGCTGGAGGTGAGGTCGTACGGCTTTTTGAGGAGGGCTCAGCGCAAAGATGGTTGAAAGAGTTTGCGAGCGAGTTCGAGAGCGTGGCCGTCTGTATTGGCGTGCCCGATGACTTGCAGCCAGATCTGCCCGCGGCCCCGTCATCGGATGCGGCACTAGGGGTCTCAGTGGCAGTGGGAGCCGCGGCTCAGACCGGCTCCCTTCTTCTTTCCTCTAGGGAAGGCCACCAGTCTCAGCTTCTTCCTCCCGTCCACCTCGTTTGGCTCCGAGTCCAAGATGTGTATGGGACACTAGGGGATGCTCTAGAAGGTAGGCGTGAGAATCTCCCCGCCACCCTCGCTCTTCACTCAGGCCCGAGTAAGTCCGCTGACATCGGTCAAATGATTGTTACCGGAGTCCACGGTCCCGGCCGGATCATCGCCGCAATCGTTGGGCCGGACATGGGGACCGGGGTCTAGCAAGGGGGCCGAGAGATTGTCACTGTCCCACATGGATGGAGTCGCCCCACTCCTCAGTTCTTCCCGATGCGGGTCGCCGAAATCGAGCACAATTTGGAGGGACTCAAGCCGCATATGATCCGGTTGCCTTCCCGGGGGGCGTAGGGGAAAGATTCCTGCGTGTTTTGGAGCGCTCGGCAGGAACGGCGGGGCCGCTTCGGGGTGACGGAACCATACGCCACCTGCTATAAACCCATCCAAAAGGAGGAAGAGATGAAGAGCGTGACGGAGGCCAGGGACCTGCATGGGGTCTTCCCTGCGCTCTTTACCCCTCTCCTCGACGACGATCCAGCGCGACTGCGGAACTCGATCGATCATGAGAAGTCCAAGCAGATGATTGACGACCTGATCGCATGCGGGGTGAGCGGAATAGTCCCGGTCGGAACGACGGGCCAGAGCCCGACAGTGAGTCATACCCAGCACCTAGAGTTCATCCAGTTCGTGGTGGACTACGTGGACGGAAGAGTGCCTGTGATTGCTGGTGCGGGGTCGAACTGCACGCGCGAGTCGGTGGAGATGATCGCGGAGATCCAACTGGCTTGTGGTGACCTGGCCTGTCTCTGTGTCACTGGGTACTACAACAATCCGCCCCAAGAGGGTTTGGTACGGCACTACGAAACATTAGCCAGGGAAACCGGAGCGAAACTCCTCATCTACAATATTCCTGGGAGAACGAGTAGTTACCTTGAGCCGGATACGCTCGTGCACCTGGGGCACAACCCCAACATCATCGGCTTGAAGCAGGCCGTGGACTTCCGGTCCCCCGGCCGACATAGGGACGATACCGTTCAGGTTATCGAACAATCGTCACCGGACGAGTTTGCGGTGCTGAGCGGTGAGGATGATGGTCTCGTAGATCTCCTCGAATTGGGGGGAGTGGGTATCGTTTCAGCAGCGGGCAACATCCCGGAGGTAGCGCGGGGCTTTCTAGATATCTTCGGGGCATGGCAGAGGCATGACTTTGGCCGGGCAGCAGAACTTCAGAATTCGGTTCTTCCATTGATCGAAGCTGCGTTCCTTCGTAAGAACCCGATTCCGTTAGGGGCGTTCTTCAACTCACCTCTGTACCTTCCCCTCGTCGATCTCGAAGAGACGCGAGATGGGGTCGCGGCACGGGCGCGGGTCATGGAATTGATCGAGACCGCTGCACCTAGTCTGAGAAAGTACCACCGGGAGTGATGGGTCTAGAAGTAGGTGGCAACTGAAAACTGCATGCGGTCGAAGCTCCCCCCGCGTACATAGTCCAATCTTAGAATAGTGTCTTCAGTAGGGCGAAAGTTGACGCCAATGGGGACCTGCCTCACAGAGCTGCCATTGCTGTCGGTGTCGAAGTCCATAGCATTCACTCGTTCTTCGGCGCTGAGGCAGGACTCGGGAATTGTGGAAACCCATCCCTGTCCCCCCCTTTTTGGCTCACTGGTCGGTATCCGGTCCGGGGCTCAACCCGCTGCTCGAGGACGACAATGGAGCCAGGAATAGGAATTTGTGGATCGCTCGTTTCGGGACTGGGGCAACTGCCGGTTGATCGCATGCGCCTTCTCATCCGGATCCAGTGGATCTTTCGACATTCGCGTTACCACGAACTGACCCGCTGCCGCGTCCACGGGAGGGGAAGCCGTCCGCAGACCCTAGAGAAGGAAAAGGCATGACCGGAACCAACCTAAATGATATCGTGGAGGCAACCAGCGGACCGCAGCCGTGGCGCCGGTTTTTCCACGCTGCTACGGGTGTCGTATTGGCGGGGCTTCTCCTGGGGATACGGCCGACCCGACCCGTAGCGGCCACCTCGCTGGCTATTCTTGCGGCAACACTACTGATCTTCGACGTAGTTCGCCTCTCGGTCCCCCGCCTCAACCTGTTCTTCTTTCGATGGTTCAAAAGGCTGGCATCGCCACGAGAGGCAAAAGGCGTCGCTTCGTCTACTTGGTACACAATCGGAGCTGCAGTATGCGCCATCCTGTTCCCAATCGAGTTGGTTGCACCCTCTGTCCTAGTTCTGGCGCTTGCCGATCCTTCTGCCAGCTATCTCGGACGGCGATGGGGGAGACATCCCTTCGGAACAGGTAGTATCGAGGGAACGGGAGTATTTGTCTTAGTATCGGGGGTTGTTCTACTGCCCTTCGTGCCGCCCCTCTCGGCTATCTTGGCCGCTCTGACGGCCGCCCTCGTCGAGGTTGCCCCGTGGAGGTTGGACGACAACCTAGTGATCCCTCTCGCCGTGGCGACAGTTCTATGGATCACAGGCGCAGGATGACGGGACAATAATCTACTTGATGATTCGGATGGCAACCGGGTATCGGTCCGCATGTATGTAAGGTATACTTGACGTATATGCAGGTAAACATTACATATTTTCCATGAGTTTGCGCATTTCATCTTCTCTTCGCGGAGAACGCGCCACGCGAGGGATGTCCCAGAAGAGGATGGCCGCGCTTGCGGGAATCACGCGTCAGAGCTATGGGGCAATCGAGTCAGGTGCGTCGGTCCCCTCCACTGAGGTAGCGCTTCGTTTAGCGCGAGAGCTCGGTTTGGGAGTGGAGGACCTGTTCCGGCTACCGGAGGGTCCCCGTGAAACACTCGACGTGGAGGTGATCGGGTCTGGTAGGTCTTGTCACGGTCCTATCCGGTTGGTCCGAATCGGAGGCAGAGATCTGGGAGTGTCGCTTCAGCAAACCACTGGTGTAGCGGTCGAGCCTGCGGATGGGATTGGCTCTGAGCTTCCGGACGGTCGGATGCGCGTTCTTCTGTTCACGGAGCGTCCGCCGATCTGCGATCTGGTTGCGCTTGGGTGTGATCCCGCATTCCAGTTTGTCGCTCGCGCTCTTCGGCAACGATCCGGACTCGAAGCTAGCTGGGTTCGCTGCGGAAGTCATACCGCACTTGCAGGTCTGGCAAAGGGCCATGCGCATGTTGCCGGAATTCACCTCGTGGATCCTGAGACTGGGGAGTACAACGAGAGCTGGATTCGGCAGCACGTTCACTTTCCGTGCACCCGCATTCGTTTCGTTCGGTGGGAGCAATGCCTGATCCTCAGGGCGGGGAATCCCCACGGGGTAGAGGGCGTAGGGGATCTGTCCCGGGGGGGACTGCGCTTTGTGAATCGGGAATTAGGGTCGGGAAGCCGTGCTCTAATCGACATGTGTCTCGAGGCCGAAGGGCTTTCGGGGGATGCGATCCCCGGATACCGGGAGACAGCGGTCTCAGGACACATCGCGGTGGCGGAGGCCGTCGCGGGTGGTCTCGCTGATGCCGGGGTTGGCATCCGGGCCGCCGCACTCGCGTTCGGCCTCGACACCCTTCCGCTTGCCGAAGAAATGTACGATCTCGTAATTCCCAATCACTTCCTCGAACATCCTGCGGTGCAGGCGCTCCTGATGGTCCTACGTACGCCATCGCTCCAAGCTCAGGTCGAGGCGCTCGGCGGGTACGACGCTGAGGGTATGGGGCTGCCCCCGTGAGTTTCGGTGCTCAGCTCCCCGCACGACGGTCTCGCGCCCTGCCGCTTTGGCTCCCGGTCGTGGTTGGGTCCGCTTCTCTTTGGTCATGTGGGAGCCCACGTAGCCTGGACGTGCCAACGCTGTCGGTCGCTGTTGCCGCGAACTTTGCCGAGGCCCACGGAGAACTTGCGCTGCTATTCGAACTGGCTACGGGAGCACGAGTGGTTTCCAGCAAAGGGGCAACCGGTGGGCTCTACGCCCAGATTCGAAATGGAGCTCCCTTCGACATCTTCCTAGCAGCGGATGCCATGCGCCCGCGGCTGCTGGAGGAAGAAGGGCTTGGAGTCCCGGGGACGCGCTTCACCTATGCAACCGGTCGCCTGGCGCTCTATGGCCCCGGATTGGACTCAGTACGCTCAGGTGGTATCGACCTAAGCTCGGCGGGTGTTACCAATCTAGCAATCGCAAACCCCCGGACCGCTCCTTACGGAGTAGCGGCTGAGGTGGTGTTGGGTCGTGTGGGCTTGAATCCCACGGCTCGCTCCCGGATTGTTCGGGGAGCAAACGTTGGCCAAACCCTGCAGTTCGTGCGCTCGGGCGCCGCTGAGTTAGGGTTTGTCGCCCTCTCTCAAGTCGTCGGTGAACCCGAGCATTCGTATTGGCTTGTTCCTTCCGAGTACCATGCTCCACTATTGCAGGATGCCCTGCTCCTCCGAGCTGGGGAGGAGAACCCACTTGCACGGGACTACTTGGCGTTCCTCAGAAGTGATGAGGCCAAGCGTGTAATTGAGTCCTTCGGGTACGAGATCAGGCTGCGCTCCGATCCGTGACTCCTTTCTCCCCGGCTGATTGGGTGGCCATCACCCTAACCCTTCGCCTGGCGGCTGTGACGACCGCATTACTGCTAGTATTTGGGACCCCTCTCGCGTGGTGGCTGGCCCGCACCCGGTCCGCCTTCCGGGGCGTTGTCGAGACGGTTACTTCTCTTCCACTCGTTCTGCCGCCTACGGTGCTCGGGTTCTATCTTCTGATGCTCCTCGGACCTGCTGGTCCGATCGGTTCCTGGTGGGAGAGAGTCGGTGGTGATCGCCTCGTATTTTCCTTTCCAGGGCTTGTGATCGGCTCTGTCCTCTTTTCACTTCCGTTTGCCATTCAGCCACTGCATAACGCCTTCCGCGGGATCGGAGACCGGCCGCTTGAAGTGGCGGCTACTCTCGGGGCTTCGTCTATTGACCGGTTCTTCACCGTTGCGGTTCCGCTGGCCCGACCTGGATTCCTGACTGCGGCGACACTGAGTTTTGCTCACACCGTGGGTGAGTTCGGGGTCGTTCTGATGGTTGGGGGGAACATCCCCGGCCGGACGCAGGTCGTCTCGATTGCGATCTTCGACCATGTGGAGGCAATGGAATACGGATCTGCCCATGCCCTCTCTCTTGGGATGCTCATCTTCTCGTTTCTGGTGCTTGGAACGATCTACACCTTCAATCGCCGATTTGAGGCACCCCGGTTCTGATGAACCTAGAGGCTCGACTTCAGCTAAAGCGCGATCAGTTCGAGATGAGCCTTGATCTTGATCTCCCTGGGCGCGGCGTGAGCGCGGTCTTCGGCCCATCAGGGTCCGGCAAGACCACCTTTCTCCGCTGCCTCGCCGGTCTGGAGCCGGCCGCTCAGGGTGTGGTTCGTTTTGGAGATGACCTTTGGCAGGACGAGGAAACACAGACATTCGTGCCCACACATCAGCGCCGCGTGGGCTTTGTCTTTCAGGATGCGAGTCTCTTTCCGCACCTCAGGGTGCGGGGGAACCTAGAGTACGCTTACCGGAGGGCCATAGATCGTCGGATTTCTCTCGCTGATGCTGTGGAGTGGCTGGGGCTTGCCCACCTTCTTGATCGAGGAACTAGGGATCTCTCCGGGGGTGAGCGGCAGAGGGTGGCCATTGCGCGGACCCTACTCTCGAGCCCGCGGCTCCTACTCATGGATGAGCCACTCTCATCCCTGGACGAAATAAGCCGTCAGGAAATCCTCCCCTATATTCTAGCGCTTCCGGAGTGGCTTTCGATCCCTATCGTTTATGTCAGTCACTCTCTACAGGAGGTGCTGCGGGTAGCAGATCACATGGTGTGGTTGGTGACAGGGAGGGTAAAACGGACAGGGATTCCGGAGGAAGTCATTCGGGATAAGGGCTTTTCGAAATGGCAGGGCGACGAAGCATCTGTTGTAATCTCAGCCACGGTTTCAGTGCACGATGATGCACACCACCTCACCCGGCTGGCAGGTCCATGGGGGCCGATCTACTGTCGGCGTTATCTTGGTGGTGGGGGAAAGGATGTACGGGTTCAGATTCGCGCTCGTGACGTGAGTCTGAGTCTCGACTCGGAGGCCCGGAGCAGTATCCTGAATGAATTCGAGATGAGGGTATCTCGGGTCATCGATAGTACAGAGGGAGAGGTGCTCATCGAGCTTTCACAGGCAGGGGGCACCGCCACTCTGCTGGCTAGAATCACGGCGTTCTCCCGAGAGAGGTTGGAGATTGAGGTCGGATGCTCTGTATACGCGAGGGTGAAGTCCGTTGCGATAATCGAATAGGGAGCCGCGCGAGCAAGCGCGGAGAAGCCCCTCGGGATCTTGCCCGATACACATGACTGCCGTATCGTGCCGCCCTTTCCTGATTGGCGGTGGAAGCTAGCGATGAAGCTCCGACTGCGTGTGACGCGGGCACTCGTTTTGCTTGTGGCTCTCCTGGGATTATTCACGCATCATGTGTATTCGGAGGACTCCGTCACAGACACCCTCCTTGGAGCAGGTGGCCTCATACTCTTGGTCATCGCTGCGGGGGGAAGAATCTGGGCCGGCGCCTATGTCACGGGAAGAAAGAACCGTACTCTGGTTACCGACGGGCCCTTCTCGCTCGTTCGCAACCCTCTGTACCTCTTCAGTTTCCTAGGGTTCGTGGGCGCGGGCCTCTCGTTTGAGTCACTCACACTTGCGGCGGTCTTTGGGGCAATCTTCTTTGTAGCCCATTGGCCGACGATTCGTACCGAAGAGAGGATTCTGGAGGGACTGTTCAGTCAGGCATATCGTAGGTATTGTAGCCGGGTGCCTCGCTTCATTCCCGCACTCCGGAGGCCTCACGCGGGCGGTGTCTTGGACCTTGATACCGTAGGCTTCGTCAGAACAGTGGTCGAGTCCATGGCGATCCCGCTGGTCTTCGTCTTGGCGGAGCTGGCGGAGTGGGCAAAGCTCAACGATCTGCTTCCGGTGCTTGTCCGGCTTCCGTGAGGATCACGATTCCGCCTGGACGTAAATGCCTCGGGCCGTTACGGATCGCGAGCAAGATGCCCAGAGTCATTCCGGTCTTCCTCGGAGACACTGTGAAGCAGTCGATCCTTCTTACCATGATCTTCGCGCTGGCCGGTCTTTATCTGTAAGGGGTACCCTAGGGGCTACATTCCCTGTCGCTCTCCTTCCTTCCGTTCATTGAGGTGGAACCTCACGACCAGGAGTGTGCCGGAGGCGTTGTCACCTCCGGACCGGCAACCAACAGGCAGGGCCCAGAGGCTAGCGGACGGAGAGGCCGGGTTATCTTATCGGACCGAAGAGATATCTACAGGAGTTGATCGTGAGTAAGGATTCAGAAAATAAGTCGGTGGATCGGTCCAGGGTTTGGAGGGAGTCCCGTGCCCTCATCTGGTCTCATCGCCGGTCTCTCACTGTCGGTATGACCCTGATGGTCGTGAACCGACTGGCAGCACTTGTTTTGCCGGCATCGTCCGGGTTTCTCATCGATGAGGTTGTTGGCAATGGACGAGCGGATCTCCTTATATCGCTCGCGGTTGGGGTTGGACTTGCGACGCTCCTGCAGGCTGTTACTTCGTTTGGGCTCTCACAGGTCGTGAGTGTGGCAGCCCAACGGGCGATCGCCAACATGCGACGTCGGGTACAGGCTCACGTATTGCGGCTTCCTGTCTCCTACTTCGACCGAACGAAATCAGGAGTCCTGATCTCTCGGATTATGACTGATGCCGAAGGAATCAGGAACCTCGTAGGTACGGGACTCGTTCAGTTGACCGGTGGGCTCTTTACGGCGGTGATCGCCCTCGGGGTCCTCTTCTACCTGAATGCCTTGCTGACACTGGCCGCCATCCTGATTCTGGGAACCTTTGCAGCGACGATGTCGTTTGCGTTCAGCCGACTTCGGCCGGTGTTCAGAGAGCGAGGCGAGTTGAGGGCGCAGGTTACCGGACGGCTCGGTGAGGGGTTGGGAGGAATCCGAGTCGTGAAGACATATGTCTCTGAGCGCCGTGAGGAAATAACCTTCACGAAGGGTGTCCATCGGTTACTCCGCAACATCGCGACTACGATCACCGGGACCTCCGCGGTGACTGCGTTCTCGACACTCTGTGTGGGGTCGGTGGGAGTAGTGATCATCTCTGTCGGCGGAGGTGCGATCCTGAATGGGTCAATGACGTTGGGAGACCTCGTCATGTACATATTTTTCGTTGGTCTCATGGCGGCTCCGTTGGTGCAGATGGCTAACATTGGGACTCAGATCACTGAGGCCTTCGCGGGTCTGGATAGGATTAGGGAGATCTTTGATCTGCCGGGGGAGGATGAAGGCGATGCCGGCCGAGAGCGAGTGGATGTGATTGAGGGGGAAGTGAAGTTCCAGGGAGTGACTTTCGGCTACGAGGAGCATGTCCCGGTCTTGCGGGATATTGATCTCCATGCCCTAGCTGGCACTACAACGGCACTGGTCGGACCGAGCGGCGCGGGAAAGAGTACACTGATGGGTCTGGTGATGGCGTTTCACCAACCAAAGGAGGGGCGGGTCATCGTAGACGGGCGGGATTTGACCCAGCTCAAGTTATCGGAGTTCCGGCGCCATCTGGGCGTGGTCCTACAGGATAACTTCCTCTTTGATGGAACGATTCGGGACAACATCGGATTTGCCTTACCTGGGGCGACAGAGGCGGACATCAAGGAAGCCGCACGGATTGCGAACTGCCATGAGTTCATTGATCGGTTCGAAGCAGGTTACGATACCATCGTCGGGGAACGTGGCGTGAAGCTGTCAGGTGGTCAGCGCCAGCGGGTGGCGATCGCGCGGGCGATTCTAGCGGACCCTCGGATCCTCATTCTGGATGAGGCAACGAGCAGCCTCGACTCGGAGAGTGAGGCTCTGATTCAGGAGGGGCTCCGTCGCCTCCGGCGTGGCCGCACTACCTTTGTAATTGCCCATCGACTCTCGACCATCCGGAGCGCGGACCAGATTCTGGTTCTGGAAGATGGCCGAATTGTGGAGAGGGGAGCCCACGCGGAGCTGATGGAACAGGAGGGACTCTACAGAAGGTTGTATGAGCGGCAGCACGGAATCGCCTCTAACACCTACGTAAATCCGGGTGAAGAGCTTAGGCCGGTGTCGGACCTCGTCTAGTCTGAGTGACTACTTTTTGAAAGGCTGACTGCTCACCCTCTCGGGCCGGGTGGTCCCACATCCATCCTCCGTCAAAACGTTCCTGGTGGGGTGGTCTGAGCACTCTGCTTTCCCTCAAGTAAATTCGTATATAATCGCAAACTGGAGTAGGCGAAATTTGTGTCTACCTCGCGTGCGAAGCGCTCAAGGACTGTCTCCCATATCTCTTCCGCCAGGCCCCGACACTGGCGTACAGGATAGAGATATGAACCAGAGGGTGAAGATGCCGCCGCTGTCCTTGACACTGGTGTACACCTTCGAGGAGAGAGTTCAGCAGAAGATCAGGAATTTCCTAGCCGCGTTGTGCGCGCGGTACGGTGAGGTGACGCTATGATCTGATCTCGGCGTATTTGTTCAGCGGAATCCCCTCTGCATACGCCGGAGGAACCGACGGTACGCTCGCCCCGACGAGGGATTATGTCTCACCTCGAATTCCTTCAACGCCTTCCCGAGGTTGCCTGCTGCGCCGATCTCTTCCCAAAAGATGGGGAATCTCTCAGGGGCCTCATCTAGGTGAAACGTCATGGTCCGCATCTTGTCCCTGAGGAAGTAGGAGATATTCGTGTTTACGGTTCCGCAGTAGTCCAGGCAGAGTGCCTCCGTCTGGTCTGAGCGTATGAGTATGCCCTCACCGTACGCTCTGATGATGGAGTGGCGTCCGGCCCAGCGCTTGTGAAAACTCTTCGCACTCATCTCCTCGTCACGCATGAGATGGACGTAGAAGGCTCGGTTGCCGAAGGCCTCATCCAATCGACCGAGAAGCCAGCTTGGGCGATTGTCGACCTCGATGTGGTTTTCCGGATACGCGAAGCGGGCACCCCCCACCTCTGAGGTGTTGAGCTCATGCGTGCACGTGTAGTTGGTGATGTGCTGGCACGCCTGGTGGAAGGTGGTCGAGCCACTTCGGCCGGTGCACAACACGAAGACGTTCATCGTGCCTTTGATTGGGTGGGATCAATCTGGAAGACTCAGCGCGATCGGCCTACCCCTTCTTCTCAATAGAGCTTTTTCTTCAGCTTGTCGACTCGAAAATGGGCTGTGTCCGAGATTGCCATCACCGCCATGACACCCGCCTGTATCGGATCGGTGACTACGAGGTTGGCTGCCTCTGGCACAGAACCGGCCATGTTCAGTGACACTACGATCAGGCCCCGATCACGGACGGTCCGCACCGCGCGCTCGATCTCTCCACCCATGAGCGCACCGGCCAGAACCAGCGCCCGGGCCCGAGGAAGCCTCGATGCGGAGAGAACCGCCTCGGCCAGTGCCTCTTCACCTATCAGGGGGATTGTGTCCACAGAGATGCGCTCACCACGTAGGTTGTGCCGATCCGCTTCGGCTACTGCACCGACGGCAACCTGACCAACCTGTGCCCCTCCGCCCATGATTATGACCCTTTTCCCGAAGACCCTTCCGAAGGTCTTTTCTTCGGAAATGCCCAGAACGACCTCAAGAGACTCCAGTTCTTCGATCAACGGCTTTAAGGTTTCAAGCCCCTGGATCTCGAAGAACACACTCTCGGTCGGTTGCTTGGTTCCGAGAATCACGACCCACGTGATGTCCCCCCCCATGCTCGCGATCACTCCAGTGAGCTGGTGAAGGACTCCCGGGCCGCTCTCGGTCTCGACGACTAGTCCGAGGGCCTCCCCCTGTGATTCGGTGGCTTCTTGATCCATGTGTCCATCCGAAAGCGTGTTCACTAGCATCGATTCCGATCAGCGGGTCAGCCGGTGAGGACGCTGGGTTTGTCGGCATGAGCCGACGCTGAAGAGCATGAAAAAGCAGGGTAAAATCGGTGCCTTGGTGAGGCAAGACCGTTTAACCTACCTCGACCCTCACTCGTCATTGGGCAAGAACTCGATGCTATCCTCCGAATCCGGTACGACGCATAGGAACTCGAAGGGTTCATCGCCCTCTGTCCGATACCAGTGGGGAGTTCCTCCAGGGATGTGAACGACGTCTCCAGCGTGAACGTGATGGATCTGGCCCCCGATTCCGACTGTCGCATCCCCACTCAGTACAAATTGTTGATGCTCTATGAGATTCCGATGCCGAGGCATTCCCCCGCCCGGTCGGATCGCGAACTGGCGCATGTGGAATCCTGACCCGTCCCCGGGCTTGGTGAGCACTCTGCGAGAAGTCGCTGTTCCAGCCGCGACGGGCTCGACAGGAATGTCGGCGGTGTGGCGCACGGTGGCAGACATGGCGGGCGGGGTTATGAGGTCTGTATGATCCATATGCGAGGGGCGTCTCCGTAGAGAGGCTTTCTCCATGGTAGTGGTTCGGCTTCGTCTTCGGAATGCCTGGGGTAAGCATCGCGCTTGCTTGACCCCAAGAAACCCTGGCCAATATGTTCGAACGAGTCGAGGGAGGAGCACGTGATTGTACCAGTTGCAAGGAAAGTTTCGATGATGAGGCTTATAGGTGCTAGCCTGTTGGCAGCAATCCTCTTTGCGGGGGCAGTCGCTCCTGGGGTGCAGGCTCAATCCCCAGAGCCGATCATTGTGCAAAGCCCGACCATGCAGACCGGGCAGATGATGCCCCGGGACTATGCTCCGGATGGGAGGAACCTTTCTCCCCCGCTCACCTGGGACAATTTGCCGGAGGGCACCCGGCAGATCGCTGTGATCTGCCAGGATCATGGCGCGGGGAATCCGCCCCCTTGGGTCCACTGGATCATCTACAACATTCCAGGCACTGCGAGAGGACTGCCCGAAGGAATCCCCTTCGATGCCGGGGTGCCGATGCCCCCGCAGGTCACAGGGGCCGTCCAGGGAAACAACGGGTGGGGCCTGTCCATGTACCGAGGCCCGGCACCTCCTGCGGGAAACCTCCACCACTATCACTTTGTGGTGTATGCGCTTGATGAGGAGCTCAATCTTCCTCCCGACCTGGATCGGGAAGAGCTCCTTGAAGCTATTGAGGGGCATGTCATCGGACAGGGCGACCTCGTGCCCCTCTACGAGCGCATCCAAATGCCCGAGCCCAGCGGTCGGCCCCGCGTTCGGGACAATGAATTCCTCTAGAACCCTCCTTCCGGAGGAATGTCGGCTTAGAGGGATTCCGGCCTGCATGCCGAAATCAACAGGAGTTCAGATATGACCGATGATCAGTCTCCACGAAGGATCTCTCGAAGAGATCTGCTCCGAAGTGCCGGTTTGGCTGGGGCAGCAGCGATCCTCCCCGGCTCGCTTCACGGACTCGCAGAGGGAGAAGGGGAGGTCCTCCCAGATGAGACTCCGACTCCTGCGGCTAGTGGGGCGGTAAGAAGTGGACTCACAATGAATCTGACCGTCGAAGAGGCCGAAATTCTCAACGCGATGATCGGAAGACTAATACCGGACGATGAGTACGGACCGGGCGCCCAAGAGGCCGGGGCTTTCGGGTATATCGACCGCGAGCTCGGCGGTGCGCTTGCCGCCTCCCGCGAGATCTACCGGGCAGGACTTCTGGCCCTCGATCGATACGCCCAGTACTCCCGAGGTGCCCGATTCATTGATCTCGATCACACCGATCAGGACTCAGTGTTATTCGATGTGCAGACGGGAGGAGCTACAGGCTCGGGGGCTGGGTTCCTGGGCAGCTCCGCGGCCTTCTTCAACCTAGTGAGAGCACACACGTGGCAGGCTACCTTCGGAGATCCGTACTACGGAGGGAACCGCGACTTTATCGGCTGGGATCTCATCGACTATCCGGGACCCAGAATGGCTGTGAGCGTGGAGGACCAGAAGTTGCTGGAATCGGGAGCGCTCCAGTCTCTTCGGAGGTCTGTATACGAGTAAGCTCGTCGGGGGCTATGACTGATGAGCTCCAGAAAGGTAGGCCGGTTGAAAAGGGGAAACGATGCCAAGAAAACTTAAAGAGGCCGACGTCGTAGTTGTGGGTCTGGGGGCCGCGGGAGGTGTCGCTGCTCTGCCACTGGCCCGGGCGGGCCTCAAGGTCGTGGGTCTGGAGGCGGGCACGTGGCTTGATCGCCGGGACTTCGTGCCTGACGAGATCCGGAACAATGTCCGGCTTTGGCCTTTCCTGGTTAAGAAGACGCAGCAGGAGCGTCCCACCGTGCGTAACAACGAGTCGCAGACAGCGACCCAGGTGGGTTCACATCCGATGATGAACGCCGTGGGGGGCACTTCGATCCACTACTGGGCCCAGAGTTGGCGTTTGAATCCATGGGACTTTCGGGTCGTAAGTGAGACCAAGCGGCGTTACGGTGCGTCTAGGATCCCCTCTGGCTCGACCGTGGCAGATTGGCCCTTCGGTTACGATGAACTGGAGCCCTACTACGATGTCGTAGAGCGAGAGGTGGGTGTGTCGGGACAGGCCGGGAACATCCGGGGTAACATCGACCCACGCGGAAACCCGTTCGAGGGGCCTCGGGAGCGCGAATACCCCATGCCACCGCTACGTTGGACTGCCTTCCTCGAGCGGATGGCGGATAGGGCCCGCTTGCTGGGTTGGACCCCCTTTCCAGGTCCCGCCGCGATCAACACCGAACTATATGAAGGCCGCTCGGGCTGCGTCTACCATGGACATTGCAGCAGGGGTGGCTGCCACGTTGATGCGAAGAGCGCAACCTGCGTCACCACGATTCCAAAGGCCCTGGAAACCGGAAATCTGAAGGTGATCACGAGTGCTCACGTAACCAAAGTCGAGGTCGATAGGGAGGGGAGGGTAACCGGAGTCAACTACCGTGTCGGCCAGGATGAGTATTTTCAGCCTGCGAAAGTCGTTCTCCTCGCTGGTTACACGTACGAGAACGTCAGGATGCTGCTTCTGTCCAAGTCTCTAGCCTATCCCGATGGCCTGTCGAACAACCAGGGGCAGGTGGGACGCCATTACTTCAGTCATTACCAGGGTGCCAGCGTGTCGGCGCTCTTTCCCTACAGCCTGAACTCGTGGTACGGGCTCCCCGCGCAGGGGGTGGCCGTTGACGAATGGGCCGACGACAACTTTGATCATTCCGATCTGAATTTTATCGGTGGTGGGAACATGTGGGTCTATTCGGATCGACGGCCAATCGGGGCGGCCAGTATGAATACATACGGTCGGGCCCCCGGCTGGGGCACTCAGTGGAAGAAGTTCATTCGGGACAATGCGGATCGTTCGAATGGGGCCTATCTCCAAAAAACGACACTCCCCTACGAGAACAATTATTTGGATCTCGATCCTACCGTGACCGATTCGCTCGGATTTCCGGTAATCCGAATCACGGCTGCGTTGGGGAGTAACGAGCTGAGGATCGGCAAGTTTTTGCAAGACAAGATGGAATCATGGTACCGCGAAGCCGGGGCCATCGAAGTCAATCGGGGGAATCTAGGGAGTACTATGGGCGTGTCCACGCACGCGTATGGGGGGACGCGGATGGGGGACGACCTGGAGACGAATGTGGTCGATCGCTGGGGTTTCTCGCATGAGGCAGGGAATCTAGGGATCCTTGGAGCTTCGGTCATGGGGACGAGTGGTTCCCGAAACCCGACCCTTACCGTCCAGGCCCTCTCGTGGCGTACCGCTCAACACTTGGCCGACAACTGGAGTGACATCGCCGGTTAAGTTAGTTCCCAGCCCGGAGACTTGGTGCGTGGACCCATGGGAGGAATACCCGACTGGGCCTACTGCCAGTGCAGAGCGTGTGGCTAGTTCATTCCGGGCAAACTCACGTGGCCCGGCATTTCCATCTCCATCCTCGAGCGGTTCCTCTCGGACCTTGCCAGCGTTCCGAGGGCCGGCCCACCCTGGGCGAAGATTCCAGTCCGTAGCGCGGAGAGAAGATAGTCGCTTGCCGTGGCAATGTTTGACTGACCGTTCGTGAACTCATAAATGATCGCGTCAATCGAGGCATTATGATCCTGGACATCGGGATGCACGAGGAGGTCCGCGATCACCGTTTCAAGCACGTTCAAGTTGTCAATGATAGCAGCGGCTTCCGGGTGTCGGTTGAGGAGCAGTGGGGAAATGGCTGGCACCATCGGGATTTCGGTCGGAAGCATTGACATCCCTTGGATCCCCTCGAGCTTGCCTTGGAACCGGTTGATCGTGGTGGTGACTCCATCCTCAGTTGCGTCTCTGCTGACACCTACCATGAGTGGCTCGAGCGAGGCGAGCCGAAGCCATTGAGAGGCCCAGAGCAGCCCGCTCAACCTCGGGAACCCGGTCTTGAAGGCTGAAGCAAAGGGGTGGCCGTACAAGAGCGTAGGCGATTTCGGTTGGGCTGGAACGGAGCGCCCCGAATCGCTGAGGTACTCGTCTACCGCGGAGTTGATGGCACGAAACTTATCGGAAATTCCAGCATTCGAGTATATGTCAAAGATCTGTGCCTCGAACTCCCTTCCACGCTGCAACACTAAGGTCGCCCCCGGAGTGAGCGCGCCGTTGTTAGAAAATGCATCATCGGCATCTGCCGCCGAGTGTTCGGCTCGGACCAGCTCGGTCAGCTCCGTTAACACTCCGGTCTCAAGCGGCCCGAACGGACCCATGGTCATCCCTGTCATGTCCCCGCCAACACTCATCTGCATCATATCCAGCATCGTCATGTTCGTCTGCGTTGTGAGCACCTCGCGTAGCTGGTCCTGAGCTTCCTCCGAGCCGCTAGACTCACCAATCGTCACGAGGTGTTCGTATAGAGCTCCGTGTGTGACATCGAAGGCGTTGAACAGCGCCCTGAGCGCCGGGAACTCGCCCGAAAGCACATCCCCATAAGACTGAGCTGCCAGCTCTGTCGACCCTAGGGTGCCGAGAAGAACTAAGGTGGATACCAGAACACGGAGTGAAGACTTGAACATGATAGTTCCCGACTGAAAAATGGGAGACGAGAGAGCACGGTCTGGAAAGATTACGTGGGCGGACCGCATGGCTCTAGTGTACAGATGTCCAAAGGTTACTGCAACAAGCAACAATCCAAGATTCCAAGAGAAGGAGAAGCACCATTCACGATCAGGATCGTGTGTTAGAGGTTCAGAGCGGTACGGATTTCAGCGCCCGACATCCCGCGCACGTAAACCTCAGTTCCACGATCGAATTCGCGAGCCCGGGCAAGTGATCCTACGAGCACAGGGTCGAATCCAGCGTCTTCGACGAGCCGCGTCGCTATCTCGACGGCCGCCGTGTCATCTCCCGCGATTGGCACTCCAATTCGCTCGGGGGTTCGAGGTCCGTCCCGCACCTGCGTAAAACTGATAGCGCTCAGCGCACGCACCAGCCGTACTCCAGGCAAGTACTCAGCCGAGGTGACTCCGGTTCCCCTGGCAATGGCGTCAGCGGCCATTGGACCGTCTCGGTCTTCACGCGGATTCCCTAGGTCGATTACGACTTTTCCCTGCATTAGCGTCCCATAGTCACGGCCGACCTGCGGTAGCGCCCCGTAGGGCACCGCTATTAGAACAACTTCACCGAACCTGGCCGCAGCATTCGGAAGCCCCGCTTGTGCGTTGGGGCCTGCTTCCGCGACAAGGTCGGCTAGCCGATCTGGGTTCCGGGATGAGAAGAAGATCTGGTGACCGGCCTGCGCCCATTTTAGACCAACTGCGCCTCCCATTTGCCCCGAGCCGATGATGCCGATCCGAAGCGACTGACTTAGGTGGTCTGTGGTCACCTGAGATAGAGTGGGCAGCCGTCCGATTGCGAGCCCATACGCTGCCATCCCGGTGCTCTGAAGGAACCCTCTCCGGGTAACCCGACATTTGTCTGTCCTGCTCAATGCTCCCCCCAGTCATGATTCATCTCGGGCCCAATGCAGCTCATTCGTGCGTGGCCTTCGCCATGGTCCTCAGGTCTGCGAATAGTATGCTACTGTTCGGAATCCGTCTAGAAAGACTACCTCGATGCTCCAGACGATGATTTCTGCTCGAGTGACGATCGGCGATCAGCTACAGCTCGGCCCGGGTCTTGGAGCCAGACCCCTCTTGGATCTCCTCGATCTTACCGAAGATTCCTCCCATGATCCATGCCAGCCCCACGAGAGCTAAAATTGCCATTGCCCATCGGGTTACTCCGAGGAGGAAGACAATGTCCAAGTTAGGCCACTGAAAGGCGAAAAACCGCAGGTTCGCCCAGCGATCCGCCATCCAGTGCCAGGACGTATGAGCGATGATAGCGGAGAGAAGGATGATTCCCATCCGTTCCGCCATTAAGTGCCGGAAAAGCAGCCCAACGAGTGGCACCGCTACTAGGAGTACCCCGATCTGCCCCAGCTCGACACCCATGTTGAAGGAGAGAAGCGATGTGACTAGGTGAGCACCCGCGAATTGCAGGGATTCCTGAAGTGCAAAAGAGAATCCGAATCCATGGACCAATCCGAAGCCGAATGCGACCAGCCACCGCCGCCGCAACTTCGCTCCGATGATGTTCTCGACTGCCATGAAGACAATCGAGAGCGCAATGAGCGTTTCAACGAGCGCAGGGAACCACAGCGCGGAGGGAGCATAGCCGAATGCTGACGCTCCGAGCGTGATAGAGTGGGCGATTGTGAATGATGTTACGAGTGTGATTAGCGGGACGATCCTTCGAAAGGGGATTACCAGGCAAAGGAGGAAGAGAAGGTGGTCGATTCCATCCAGGATATGGAAAAAGCCGAGCTTCACGAACTGTAGTGCGGCCTGGTACCATCGGGGGTCCAGCTCGACGAGACCCGGATTTCCGGTGAACTGATAGAGCCGTTCCTCGCTACCTGGCAGATCGAATCGGAGAATGGTGGCCGTCGTGAGGCCGAGGTGCGCAAGCTCCGATAGGATCGAGAACCGTGACTCGTCCGACTCGATCGAGTAATCAAGCACCACGTCCATCATCGCCTGTTGCCACACGATGTCCGTGGTCTCGGGGAGTGGCGGGCTCAGGATATGCGCAAGAGCGCCATCGAAGGATAAGAATGACCGGTCGGAGGGGAGTGAAACGCGGGTTGCGATGACCTCCACATCCCTGAGCGGTGTGTCGTTCTCAAAGAGCTGGAGGTAGTCCACGAGCCAAAGGACAGCTCCATCCCGTAGGAATGGGTCTGCCTCTCCGATGTTTAGGTATCCGGGGCCCCTGAGGGGGAACTGGATGTCGCGCATGGAGCCGAGGGGTACCCTGATCAGCATTCTCAGGACATTGCCTTCGGCTCGGATGTAGGTTTGCACAGTCACAGCGGCTGGGATCTCGTGTGCCGTCGAGAACGACGGGCATACGAGCAAGGCCACTACGGGGAAACCGAGGGTCAGGATCCGTCGGATGAATCGCTGGGTCTTCTTAGTCATGTGACCTTCCACGAGCTATTGGACCTTTGGCGTAGGGAAGGCGCCTGAAACAACGCAGAATATAGTTCAGATTTCACCTTCCGCCCCAGGCACCATCGGAATGCATCTGGCCTAATGTTTCGCTCGGAGTATGCTCCGGCTGGGGCCGGGTGTCCCACTCGAGCCTGGGGGCTATCTCGCCAGGCTCCGGAAGTACTCCTCGACGAGATCTTGGTATCCTTCGGGGACATCTCCGGAGCCGGCAACTATCGGACCCTCTCGGTTCTCGGCCGCGAAGTGCCGGCGCACATCAAAATCGAGTTCTCTCAAGCTCTCAATCAGGTCCCGCTGAAGCTCGGAGAGGGCTCGCGGATCTCCATAGATCCCACGGGCTTCTAGGTCCCGGAATCTGTCTACTACGTTGATGAGTCCCTCTAAGCTTTCAGCCGGAACACCTGCTTCTGCGAGTCGGTCCCTAAGCTCCTCGGCCTGGAACCGCCGCTCGCCAGCCTCTCTCCTGAGTTGGCGGGTCACTCGATCATCGAATCCGCCACCCTGACCACCACCAAGCCGGCTTCCTCCAATCTGATCGCCGCCACCCTGTTGCTGACCGCCCTGCTGTTGACCCCCTTGTTGCTGATCCTCCATAGCCTGCCGAGCGCGCTCCTCCATTGATTCGGCGGCTCGAACCAGCTCGCGGGTCCGCTCGGCCAGCTCAGAGGCGCGGTTCTGCGCATCCGGGTCTAGGGAGCTAGCGGCCGCCTGCACCTGCTCATTCATATCCTCCATGAGTTCCGAGATCTGAGCCTCGAACTCCTGCGCTTGCTCCGGCCGTGAGGATGCAACCAAACCGCGGGAGAAATCGACACGGTCGGGTAGTTGGCCATCTCGAATCGCAGAGGCCGCCTCTCTGAATCTTCGTTCAGCCCGAGGGTCGTCTGTCGCTCCATCAGCCAGACGATTCAAGTCCCCTTCCAGGTTCTGGAGCTCGTCGATCAGCTGCTCTTTCTGTTCCAAGATTGGGGGCAATGCCTCGGCACGACCATCCAGACCTTGTGGCATGTCTTGAACGGCTTCTTCGATCTCTCTCTGCCGCTCCAATGCACGCTGGGCCTCAGCCACCGCCTCCTGCGCATCTCCATTCAGGCGACCGGCCTGGTCACGTTCCATGAGCCGGCGTGCGTCCTCAAGTGCTTCTTGTGCGGCGTTCGCCTGGCCCACGCCGGCTTGGTTCCTCGAAGTTGCGGACTGACGCATCGCGTTCGCTGCTTCTTGCAACTCTCGAGCCGTTTCGGCCAACTCGGGCGATGAGTACTCGCGGGATAGCCTCTCTAGCTCTCGGGCCAACTCCTCGGCTTCCTCGGCCAGCCGTCTCTGGCTCTCTCCTCCGGCTCCAGCGGATCCCGGGGGGAGTCGCTCCGCTACTCGCTGTAACCGCTCCTGCTCCTGCTCTTGTCTCCGGGCAAGTTCCCGCAGCCGCTCGAGCGCCTCATTCAGTTGTTGGTCCATCTGCTGGCGCTCCCCCTGCTGTAATTCCTCATACTGATTGCGCAGGCGGTCCATCTCAAGGTCGAAAAAGTCGGCAAGATCCTCTCTGATCTCCGAACCGCTAGCACCACCACCACCGCCCCCCTGACTCTGTTGGGCGAGCTGGATCTCCCGGAACACGGCCTCGGCCCTCAGAAGATGCTGGAGCGCACGCTGCTCGGGAGGCAGGGCGTTTGACGTCTCACTGTCCTCGAGTTCAACCAGCGCTGACTCCATCTCAGCAGTCGCGAGGGGGAGTTCTTCCGCGACTTGTCGCATTTCCTCAGGGGCTCTTGCCAGTCGCATTTGGAGCTCGCCCAGGAATGCGTTCACCTCGTCCCGGAGGCTCTCCTGGGAGAGCGCGATCGTCGCTATGTCCTCCTCCACCAATTCCGGAGCGATGAGTCGCCAGTCACGACCTACATTGAAGGTGGCGGTAATGATATCTTTCTGCCGCTCAGAGAACTGCCCAGCCATACCACCACCACCACCACCACCACCACCACCCTGTTCGGCCTGTCGGAAGTCTTGAGAGAATGGGCGGACTTCGATGAAGAATAGGTCGGTGCGGGCCTCCCGCTCGTCTGTATCAGGTCCGTTGTCGAGCGCCCGAACATGGTACGCAATGAGGTCCCCCGGTTCTAGATCTAACTCCTCCAGGAAGAACGTATGCCCGACCGAGACCTCGCTCAGATGGGACTCGGATCCTGACAGAAGCGAGATCGTCTGTTCCTCTCCTCCATTCACTGAGTAGATCAGATCAAGCACATCGACCGCGTAGTCATCACTCGCCTGTGCCTCGACGTAGACTTCTTCGACCGAGGTCACTCGTACGTCCCTTGCCGGTCTCTCAAGGGAGACGATCGGAGGAAGGTCCGCTACGATGTCGATCAGGTGGTCGGGTGTGCCTCGATGCGTCGCTCCATCTGGATCGTCCAAGTCAACGCGGTAGAACCCGTTCTGGTCCGCCATGAACTGACCCGTGAGCACTCCTCCATCGGCGAGGGTCATATCTACCTCTCCCACGTCCTCCAAGACGATCCTCCCCGACGGAACCGAGATCGTAGGACTCGCCCGCACCACGACTCTCGTTCCCGGCAGTACGTAAATATCTCCTCCGGATTCGATGATCTCAGGCGCGAGACCCGTATAGGAAGGGTGGTGCAACTCGAGCTCGAGACGTGACACGTATGGCAAATCAACGACGTCAATGCGGTACGTGCCCGACTGGATTCCCTCCGCCTCGGCGAAATATTCTATCGACTCCTCGACGCGGAAGAGGACGAACTCGTGGTCGCCCATCTCTTCGTCGTGCACGATCATCGGCCAGCGATCCCATTCTGTCCCCTCGTCCGGCCTGAAAGAGACTTCGACCTCATCCGATGCGAACCCATCGAGCCGGGCAGCGATGTGGAGTTCGGCCCCGCGGGGGAGAACTGTGTCACCAGGGAAGATATGAATCGCGAGTGGGCTCGCGACCTCGACGACGGTCCAGGGGCGGACGAGTCCGGGGGCAGATTGTCTTAGCCCCAAGGGATCGGCGAGAAGCAGCACCGCCAGAAGAACCGCGAGCCCCCCGATTGACCAAGAGAGCCGCTTCAACGGCTCGCGGTCTACGCGCCGTCCTCCCTCAACAACACGGGCGCGTAAGACCGCGGACCGGACGAGTCGGCTCAGAAGCTCAGCGCTCTGAGGGTCCGGTTCCTCGTCTAGGGAGTCGACCGCGGTGAGAATTTCGGCCTTGAGTCCCGGCTCGTGTTCTTCGAGGTAGAGCGCCACTTGGCGATCGCTCACCTTACGGAACAGCGGGCGGATGAGCGTGCGGAAGGTGACGACTGCGACACCGACGTAGAGCAGTGCGGCGATGATCGTCGCGCTCTTGGGCCCCCAAGTCCAGCGGTCAATGAGGACCCCGACTATGAGAAGCGCTGACATGCCGCCGACTGCCGAAAGGAGGATTCCCCGGAGGAAATTGCGCGTCCGCCAACGGCGGCGCACTGTGTGGACGACGTTCCGGAGTTCTATCCTCTCTCTCCCTACGGATCGCTTCATCTTCGCTGAACTCCTGACATTGAGCGTCCGGATCGCCTAAGCCACCAGGGTACTTTTATCCAATCTGCTTCGCCAACGGCTTACTTCGCCCCGCGAGTATGGTCTCGCCAAGGAGGAGGAGAATTACGCCGAGGAGGAGGAACCGCCACACGCTTTGCCTGCGCTCCCCTTCCTCGATAACTGTCCTCGGATTGGTCCCCTCACTAAGATCACCGGTCAGTGAGTTCTGTGCCATAGCTCCATCGGGCGCCGCGGCCGCGGGTGGCGCGATCGCAAGCATCAACTCTTCAGGATCCATTCGTGCCGGGTCGGCTTCTCGAACATCGGCGTTGACCGCAAGCACCCACTCAGCGACGCTTCCCTCTCCCTCTGGGCGAACCTCGTAGAAGCCAGGTGAAGGGATCTGTAATAGGTCTCCTCCTGCTCCGGTCAGATTGAGACCGGTTCCGTCCGGGCCCGCCAAGAGCCCCAAGACTGGACTCTGGTCAACCGCTCCCGTCGTACCGGTATCCGGAAGGCTTTCTCCTTCGCTGATGATCCCCGCTTCGATCAATAAGAAGCGCGAACCCAACGGTTGCCCCACCGAGAAATAGGGGACGCTTTCTCTCCGGGCAGCAGCGAACTGCACGACTTCTCGCACTACTGGCAGGAATACTGGATGGAGAGGAAAATCACTCCACTCGTTGTCAAGCGTGGAGGTCCAGAGAAGGACTCTTCCGCCCCCCACGATTCGCTGGGCGAGCGCAGGGGAGCCATCGTCGAATCTCGCGAGCACTTGAGGCCCGTCTTCGTTCATCTCATCCGTTATTTCCGCCGGAGGGGGGGAGAATTCATCCGGCAGGTCGAGCTCTCGGTACCTGAAAAAGCGGGGGGTGCCCAGGCCACTTCCTCCAGCACCCCGGAATAGGGTGAATATCGGATGATCCCGATCGACCTGAGCCAGACTTGCACCCCGGCCGGGATCCCTCTCGATAACGTCCCCCGATCTGCCCGGAAGGAAGGGATCCCATGTGGAACTCCATTCATCCGGTGCGCTCTCCGGACCCGTGACCACGAAGAGCCCACCGCCACCCATCACATGATCCTGCAGCGCGGTGCCCGAGGCTCCGGAGGGAAGGGGAATATCGTTGAGGATTACTAGGTCAACGTTCTCGAGTTCTGCGACCGAGAAGGCAGCTGTCCTTCGGGTCTCTACCTGCACAGGGGATCCTCCCGAAACGGTCAGTGCGCTTCGAAGATAAGGGGAGGTATCCCGCTCGGCCCCCTCCGCCCCTTCCACCAAGAGAACGGACATGATCTCACTAGGCGATACGACAAACCGGAACGGTTCCCCCATAGACTCGCTCGACTCGGACTCGAGGCGGATGGCGCCTCGGATTCCCAATTCGGGAAGGGTGATGGGATCGAAACTGATGGATACCGCTCCTTCCGAAACGATCTCTACCGACTGCCTCTCTGTCTCCTGGTCGTCGAGCTCCAGAAGGATCTGGGCCCGAGACGGGGCTTGCTCGCCCTGCCGGATTACCCGAGCCACAGGACGTACACGCTGGCGACCCTCTGTGAACGTGTGCTCAAGCGTTATCTCGGACACGATCATAGAGCCGAGGCCATCATCCCCCACATCGGTGGTGATGAGTACGGTGCCTTCCGGAAGAGGATCGCGGGGGCCGTCTTCCCAACCTCTTCGCTGGAAGTCCGAAATCAGAACGATTTCCCTCCGGGACCGATCCGAGGCCTGTAGAATGCCCCCCGCGGCCTGGAGGCCGGCTCCTATCTGCGTACCCCCCCAGCCCGGCCGAATCGTGTCGAGCGCCGCACTCACACGCCCTGGATCAAGAGTTGGCTCCACGATGACACTACCAACCCCATCAAAGACGACCAGGGAGGCGCGGTCGGGGGTCACCAGGCTACCGAGGGTCGACCGAGCTTCATCCACGGCTCGCTCCCACCGCTCACCTCTATCCATGCTCCAAGATCGGTCTAGGACAATGACGACTTCTCTGAGTGCATCCTGGATGATCCCGTCCTCCTCATTGCCGAGCTGAAGGACCGGGCGGGCGAATGCCAACGCGATGAGGATTAAGGCACCTATCCTCATGAGCAGAAGTGGCCAGTCCCGGATGGTCCTCCTCCGAATCGACTGCACGGGAAGCTGACGCAGGAACATCAATGAGGGGAACTCGATGAGCTTCCCCTGATACCGGCGGACTAGGTGGATGATGATCGGAACTGCCACCGCGAGGAGGCCCGCGAGGAAGAGTGGCGTCAGGAAAGAGAAGCCCATCTGCCCGTCCCTGTCCTCATGCGATCGCCACGCGCCAGAAGATAGTGAAATAGCGCTTGATCAAGAGGTTGTGAGGTGTCGGCCAGGATATGGTCAGCCCCGACGCTCGTGAGCACCCGTCCCATTTCAGCCACGTGGGTTGTTAGCGACTTTCGATACTCCTCCCGAAGCTCCTCGGGCGCCATTGGAAGAACCTCCTTCGTCTCCATGTCCTCGAGCGTAACCTTTCCCTTGTAAGGGAGATCGAGCTCGGCGGAGTCGAGTACGTGGAAGACCATCACATCGCTGCCCATCTCGCGGAGCTGATTCATCGGGGACCGGAGCTCTTCCGGATCGATGTAGAGATCGCTGATGAGCGCCACCAACCCCCTTTTTCCCTTTCGATTCATGACATCCCTTAGAGCAGGACCCAATTCGCCCCGCCGGTCGGGCTGCGATCGATCGATTGTGAGAAGCACGAGCTCGAGGTGGCGAGCAGAGCAGGGGACGACGTCTCGGACCTCCGAATCGAAAGTAAGGATCCCAACCCGGTCACCCTGTTTACGGGTGAGAAACGACAAACTAGCTGCGAGGAAACTCCCGTAGTCGAATTTGGACACCTCCCCCTCCCCAAATGCCATTGAGCGGGAGGTGTCCAACAGCACTGTGAAATTCGTGTTCGTCTCGGCCTCGAACTCCTTCACGTAGTACCGATCGGTACGGGCGAATGCTTTCCAGTCCACCCGTCGCAGATCGTCTCCTGGCGTGTACGGCCGGTGCTCGGCGAAGTCCACGGACTGCCCGAAGAAGGGGGAGCGGTGTAGCCCGTGGAGGAATCCCTCTACAACCCCGCGGGCTATCAGCTCCAGGTTCCCGATCCGCTGAAGGACCACGGGATCGAGGAACTGTGATCCCGGCCCGATGCGGCCGTGGCTCCATGCATGGTGTGACGGCATTGCCTGCGCCTACATACCCGACTTCGGGATCGGGATGGTTTGGAGGAGTTGGTCCACGATCTTGTCCGTCGTCACTCCCTCCGACTGGGCCTGGAAGTTGGCGAGAATGCGGTGCCGCAGCACTGGGAGCGCCAGAGCCCGAATGTCCTCGAAGTCGACCGCGAACCGTCCTTGGGTCAATGCCCTCGCCTTGCCCCCGAGGACGAGGTATTGTGCTGCACGTACGCTGGCCCCATATGCGACCCAGTTACGTATAAAGTCGCGTGTCCCATTCTCCTCGGGCCGTGTAGCTCGGACAATGCTGAGAGCATATCTCGCGACGGGTTCGGAGACGGGGACGCGGCGCACCAGGTGTTGGAACGCGAGGAGATCCTTTCTGGACACAACGCTTTTCGGTGGCTCCTTCTCCACTCCAGTCGTCTCCGTAACCACGCTTAGCTCGTCCTCTTCGGGGAGATGATCGATCACGATCTCGAACATGAACCGATCCAGCTGTGCCTCTGGGAGCGGATATGTCCCCTCGAGTTCAATGGGGTTCTGAGTAGCGAAGACGAAGAAGGGTTCCTCAAGCTGTAAGGTCTCTCCCTGGACAGTGACGCTGTGCTCCTGCATGGCTTCCAGGAGTGCGGACTGGGTCTTCGGTGGAGTCCGGTTGATCTCGTCCGCCAGCACGATGTTGGTGAAGATCGGACCTTGCCGGAAGATGAGCTCCCTTTTTCCAGTCGAGATGTTCTCCTCTAGGATCTCGGTACCAGTGATGTCCGATGGCATGAGGTCCGGCGTGAACTGGATTCGGGAGAACTTCAGATCCAACGCCTGTGCCATCAGCTGAATAATCATCGTCTTCGCGAGACCGGGAACACCGAGGATGAGGCTGTTCCCACCTACGTAAAGCGAGAGGAGCACCTGGTCGAGGACGCCCTGCTGGCCCACAATCAGCTTGCCCACTTCCTTCAAGATCGCCTCCCGGCTCGCCCGCATCTTATCCGCTAAGTCGACGTCGTTCTGACTCTCGACGTCAACTGCTTCCATGTTCACCAGATCCACGACTCCTCCTGGGTCAGTCTCGTTGCTCGTGCGTGCGGGTATTCCGGTTGATCCGGAATCTCCCGTGCTTCCTTGATTTTTTCATGGACCGCTCGCCCCACTGTCCGATATGATCCTTAGGAGAAGCTCCTGCGCCTCCGGAAACCGAGGAGCCAATTCGAGTGCGCTTAAGACGGTCTGTCGGGCTTCCTCCAGCTCGTCCGCGAGGTGTAGCGCCTCGGACAGCTCATAAAGCGCACCCGTTCGATCGACTGGCTTAAGGGCGAGGACCACCCTGCGTTCTCGAACCTCACCGTTCGTATCGTTCAGTTCCCGGTACAAATCCGCAAGCCGCTCATGTAATGGGATCTCGAACGGGTAGACCTGAATCGCTCGCTCGAGGGCGAGAGTGGCCGCGAGCAGTTCGCCCTGCTCCTCGCGAAGGTCGGCAAGCTGGAGGTTTCCCCGGTAGTCCTCCGCGACGATGGCCAGATGTGCCTCCAGAGCCTCGGTAGCGCCGACGACATTCCCCTGTTCCTGTCGGATATTCGCCAGGAGTCGATTCGGTCCCTGGGGGTTCGGGTTCTCGGGGAAGATATCTCGCGCCTCGACCAATTGTACCTCTGCTTCATCCAGCTTCTCCTCCTCGAGCAGAATCCTCGCTAGTGCGAGCCGGCTCTCGACGTCCTGAGGGGAGCGAGTAATTCTTTCCTCGAGCCATGTCGGATCCGAACGATCCTCCCGCTCGGTCTCTCGGAGCTCGATAACCGCCTCAGCTGCAGCGAAGGCTCCCCTATATCGCTGCCTTAACCACTGGTCGAACTGGCGGTCGAAGACCTTCAGATCGAGCCCTAGCTCACGTTCTAGAACCCCTTCGTGCGACAGTCCTTCCCCGTATCCCTCCAGCATCCCTTTCAGTGCATCGAATCCCCACTCGGACTCGATCCACTCCGATACTAGGGAGCCGAGAGTGTAAGCAAATCCTACTTCCTCCGGGAAGCGAGGACGGACGAAGCTTTGGCTGAGCTCACTTGGGGGGCGAAGTCGATCTTCGTGGTAGGCGGCGAAGAATGGAAGTCCGGGACGTGATCCCCAGCCGGGCCCCGCCAGGCGCTCTTCGTGCACTGCCAGTCCCTCACTGAGCCATCGGGGCACACGGTGGTCCGTCATTCCCAGATGGACCACATGTGCCATCTCATGCCACAATGTGGAGGCCCAATGGTAGCCCTCCGGCCCACGAGCTGCGGGTGAATCCATGGCGACCACAGTGCCGAAGGCAACACCCAGAGCTCCGAGACCGGCGAGCCCTACCGTTCGAACCGAGAAATCGGCGCTTCGACGGAAAGCCTCGACACGGACGGGTGTGACGGGTCGGTAGCCGTATCGGGCTGAAAGCGATTCATAGGCTCGCTCTCCGATCTCGAGCATATAGGTGGCTAGTGCCTCGCCATCCTCGGGGTCGACCAGGACTGAGATCAGCTCTGACTCCTGCTCCTCGAACTCGTCCATGGTGTCGAGAAGGTCTAGCGTGTTCTTGAACCATAGGTTGTATGGGTCACCTGCGAAGGCGATCTCGAGGTTCCTACGGCCCTCTGCAATCTCTCCCGTACGGAGTTGGTTCAGCCCCTTTGCCCCATAGGCGGCCCACGCCAGCGAGTCGAGAGTTATCCCTCGATCTGAGAACTCTACGGCCTGGGCGTAGAATCGGCGTGTGGAGACAAGGTCCGCGACGGTCAGGAAGTACGATGAGTCCCGTGGGTTTATCTCGAGCGCTCGTGCCGTTAGCTCCTCGAATTCGTCGGTACGGTCCACCAGGTAACGCGCAGCCGCTAGCACACCGAGAGCCTCACTAGAAGTGGGGTCGACCTCCAAAGCCGTCGACAAATCCTCTTCAGCACCCTCCAAGTCTTCTCCTGCTAGGCGGAGCCGTGCACGAAGGACCAGGGCCGGGACGAGGTTCGGGTTGACCTCTAGAGCCTGGTCGGCCAAGTCTCCGGCCTGGTTCGACCCCTCCACCTGGGCAGCGAGCGCTATTCCAAGGAGAGCCCGTGGATCTTTAGACCGACGGTTGAGGACCTCTCGAAATGCATCTCTGGCATCCGAGGTCTGATAGGTCCGAACAAAGAGCATTCCCACGCCCAGATGGGCCTCGAGATTGTTGGGATTCACTGCTAGCGCTTTGTCATAAGCCCTGAGTGCATCCTGAAGGAGCGCCGAATTCGTGAACTCCAGATGACGGACCGCGCGCGCAACCGCCAGAAATTCGCGGCTGCTCAAGGATGCCGAGCTGTTGTAGATGTCAATGAGCCGGTCGAAGATGGCCAGGGCTGCCTCTTGCTCCCCAGTCCGTAGCAGCAGCTCTCCACGGTGGAGTCTTGCCATTAGGGCATCCCCACCGGTTCCGAGTTCCTCCACCTCCGTAAAGGTTGCCAGAGCTTCTTGGAGACGGCCTGTGTCGCGGAGGACACGTCCTACCAAAAGGCCCAGATATGCGTTACTCGGATTTTCGCCGATACCTTCCTGAAGGAGAGTCTCGGCCTCATCCAGGCGGCCGACATCCATCAGGACTTCCGCCAGCTGCGACACGAGATCTGGCGGGTGAGAGCCGCCCATCTGATCCTGCAGAACCTCGATGGCCTGGTCGTACTCACCTTCTTGGAGGAGAGAGTCCAACTCTGCCCGCCCCTGTGCACGGGCCCCGTCGCTTCCCATGCAACCAACCAAGAAGACTACCAAGAGGAGAGTCGGAAGCCGATAACCACGTACGGGAGTCATCGGCCCTCCTCCAATGCGCGGATCTCACTTCCAGTCCGTGCGAGCTCGACCAGTACGACCTCCAGAGTCGCTCTGTAGGCTTCGGGATCCATCGTCCCCTCGCGTTGCCCCATAAGAGTGACCTCCTCCTCGAGTCTGGCTTGTTCCACGTAAAGCTGGCGGAGTCTCTCCGCGGTCTCGTCGTCTCCGGTGATCACGGTGGGGACTACGCTCTCGAGGAAAAAGCGGGCGGCAAGCAGGCCGACCTCATCTTCTTCGCCCGGCTCCTCCGAGCCTGAACCCTCCATGCGATCTTCCAGAAGCGCCGTTTCAGAAGGGATGAGGCCCCGGTCATTGTAGTACCGGTCCGTCTCAAGTCGGGCATACTCGAACGCCTCCAAAAGGGAGATCCGTTCGTCCCGGTCCAGGTCAGCACCGTCTCCCGCGAACGCCCCCACGAAGTATCCACCGAATATGGCCGCATTGCGCTGGCGGGAGCTCCGAGTAGCGGTGACAACGATCCGACCGTCTCCCGCAAGAACCGGGATGAAATCACCGCTCCCGCTCGCTACATTCACTAGTGCGACCAATCTGGGGGAGAGTTGCTCGAGCAGAAACGCATACTCGGAAGCCCGCAAGCTCGGTCCCGGGATACTCACTCGGGAATCTGAGCCTGACCCGCTCCCGTGGCCGATCAACAAGATCAGTACGCGGTCCTCGGGTGCAGTGCTCTCCCTCAATTCCTGGACCGCCCGCTCGATTTCCTCCCGGGTGGAGCGAGCGTCAATCTCTCCCGGTGCCGCCTCCGGGTCCTCGGCGAGGAACAGGATGTTCTCGGGTGGGATGCCGGCAGCCTCCGCCGCATCCGCCATTTCTAGGCCCCACCCCACAAACTGCTCCTCGTACTGTGGGTCTCCGCCCAGTCCGGAGACGATCAGGAGACGTGTCTCCTGCGCTTCGAGCAATGCCTCGAGACACTGCGGAGTTGCGATCAGGAGTGCCGTTAGGATTGGGATGTACCTCCTCATACCAGTCCTCGCCTGCGCCGGACAACCCACTCGGCGAAGAGGAGACCGATCAGGAGGAAGAAGAAGAGGGGTAGGTCCCAGAGGTCTCGCTCTTCCTGGACGACCGTCCCACGGTCGGTATAGCGGAGTGCCTCCGGAAGGCCAGCTAGCCGATCCATCGTGTAGAACTGACCTCCAGTCTCCGAGGCAACCCTTCGGAGTAAATTGCCCCTCATGGCTCCGCTCCGGAGTTCCTCGTCGAGAACACCGGCCTGGATATGGAGTGGCGGCGACACGAGAATGCGGTCTCCGTCGATGGCGTCCACCTCGATTTCGTAGGGCCCATCCACCGTGGGTAGGAAAGAGCCGCTATATTCGCCATCCCGGTCCAGGTTCCAGGTGAGCTCCAGCTCCTGCTCGGCTCCAAACGGATCCGTGATCCTTGCGGTCACTTGAGCATCATTGACCGGGAGGTACTCTTCGCTCGCAACGCGGGTCATGAGTTCTACCGACTGGGCTGGCGCTACCCGGGTGCTCGTGGCACTTACCTCGAGGGGTTCCGGAACCTCCTGGACCAGCCAGCGCAGCACCTGCTTCCAGAAGCGCTCGTGCGTCTGGTCCTCCAGGGGAATCTCGTCATGCATTTGCCAGAGCCAGGTATCATGTACCGCGAGGATAGCTGAGATTCCAGCGCCGTAGCGTTGGAAGACGAAAGCCGGAGAGGGCTCATTACCGTAGCTTGGGTCAGCCCGGACCCCGAAGACCTCCTCAACCTCTGCCTCAAGGAGCACGGTGGCTCCCGGCCGTGCGTCTCCGACGAGGTTAACCGTGGTGAGAGCAGGCAAATCTTCCCACTGAGTCACCGTCGGGGTGCCAGAGTCCGGAGAGTCATTTGCTACGGCTCCCGGTGAGGGTGAGTCCCCATCATCCTCATCCGATACCGACTGGGATGAGAGTTGAAGCGCAGGGTGCATCGCACCGCTTCGAGTCGGCATGAGTCTAACGGTTGCCCAGAAATCTTCGACCCCCTCTCCACCACTCACAGGGTTTGCGAGCTCGACCGGGAAGAGGGGAGCAAGTGCCGTCTCTGCAAACCCTCCCTCGGCGAGTGAAGCCGGTCCCCCTAGGACGAGCAGGCTGCCACCCCTTCGGTCCACGAAGTCGACAATCATCCGCAGTTGGTCCGGTGAGAATGAGCTCGCCTCCACGCTCCCGAGAATGAGAGCCCGGTACTCGAAGAGCTCCTCGCGCGTGTTCGGAAATCCGCCGGACAACTCGTCCCCCGAGTCCACATCGAGTCGAACATACCGGTCCTCACCGGTACGTTGAAGCACAACCACCTGAAGATTTCCGTCGTCCCGGACGGCCTGGCGCAGGAAGCCTACCTCGAACCGAGGCTGACCTTCGTAGTAGAGGATCTTCTCCCGTCCGTCCCTCACCTGGACGTGAATGTCCCTAAAGTTATTCTCTTCGACGACCTCACCGTCCTGGGTTGGCACCCTGATTCGCAGGTTCCTCACCCCCGGGTCGTCTAGGCTAAACGGGATCCGAACCGTCGCGCTTCCGCTCCCCCCAGTGAGCTCGACCTCCTCCGTGGCCAGGATCGCCCCACTCTCTTCAAGGTTTACGGAGACCGTGACCCCCCCGAGTCCCGTGTGTGCGACGACCACGTCCGTGATCACGGTGGATCCCTGGATCACGGTCTGGGGAATGTCCACCCGCTCGATCCTTACGTCTGGATCCAGACGCTCGCGGCCCACGCCGACAGCGTGGACGGGAATGTTTTCTGCCCGTAACCCTAGGAGCGCGTTCTCAAGCGCATCGGGGTTCTGGTCGCCCCCATCGGAGATGAGCACGATGCCGGAGAGGGGGAGGGTTGCCAATTCCTGTCGAACAAAATCGAGAGCTGGCCCGAGGAGAGATCGGTTTCCCTGATATCCAAGTTCCTCCGAATCTCGTAGCCGCTCCGCCAGAGCCGAAAAGCGGAAATGCCGGACCATGAAACGCTCTTCAATCTCATCCAGAAGCGGGCTCTCTTGAGAGGCGAAGGTTTCCTGGGCGACAACTCCTCTCTCACGATCTTCCTCATCAGGAATCCCCATGCTGCGAGAGTCATCGATGAGAATAGCAACCACATTCTGCTGCGGTACGGCGGTAGAGAGGACCAGCGTTGGCCTCAATAGGCAGATTAGGAGTACCGCGAGGCCCGTCGCCCGGAAGAGAGCGAGGGCCCAGGTCGTCGAGGGGGAAGTGCGCGCCCGTCCCCAGCGATAGCTCCAGAACACAAGCCCTGCGCCAAGCACAAACATTCCACTGAGAAGGAGCGGCGACCATGAACCGCTCCAGACGATTTCTCCCCGCTCATAGGCGATCCGTGGATACTTGAACAGGTATTCGAAGAGAGTGTCAAACATCCTGGGATCTGTTGGCGTCAGAGATAATGGTGGACCTCATTGATTACTACACTAGCCCAGATTGTGGCCGTCTGCACCTGCTAACTACTCGTTCCAGGTTTCTAACTGGTTTTTTCCTTAATGGGTCATAGTCCAGATCAAGATGTTAATGCCTAGAGCGTATGCGTCCGGTGAGAATTGGGCGAAGAAGGCGTGGTCTTCTCCCTCCCGTTCCCAACCATCCGCGATATCCGTGTTGTGGCTCATGAGGACGAGGATGCGCCCAGCTTCGTCACGGATCACGCGCAAGCGAGGAGTAGAACTCATGGCGCCTAGTTCCGAAGTGCGTCCACCGCTTTGCCGCCAGTACTGAATGGAGGGGATCTGAGGGATCTCTTTCACCTGATAAACGATCGAGAACAGAGGGTGCTCAAGAGGCAGATCCTCAATCGGGAACTCGGGGAATACTCGTTCGATTTGACCTGTCCAGTGGGACCACGCGCGGCGCCCCCAGAAGTCGTCTGCCCATAGGAATCCGCCCTTTAGAATGTACTCCCTGAGGTTTTCGACCTCCTCGTTGCTAAAGCCCGCTGTGCCGACATCGGAGGAGAAGAGAAAAGGACAGCGAAACAGCTCCGGATCAGTCGCACGAAGAACGGCAAATCCAGGGCGCCCATCCAGCCACTCGCTAATCGGGGTCGGTGTGAGCTGAGACAGCCGCGTCATCAGGTTGCTGTCTCCGTCGGGATAGTCCGTCCTCCAACCCTGTCCTCGCTGCTCTCTTCTGGTACGGGTATAAATGAGCCGGCAGAAGGTGAAGCCCCCCGGGATCTCTGGGAGAATCTGACGACGGGGTGTCATCACCCGGATGTCACCGATGGTGACGCTGGAGGTTTGGGCGGTCGCGCGCTCCGGGGCCATGAGCAGACCTGTACCGAGAGAAAATACCAGCAGAATACCACGAAGGCCGGGGAGGCCCCTAACGTATGTCTCAGGACTCATGATTCCAAAGTATCGGGACCGCTTCCGTAGGTGCAACGGTGGCAGGGCGCAACTCTATTAATAGGGGTGCCGAGTACGACGAGACGACCGAGCCGAGAGATAACTTATGCGGGCCGGAAGACTGCTGACGAAAGGCGTGAGCAGACCGATTTGGCCGGCTTTAGTCTCTCGGGTCGAGGATCTCGTCGATACGGGTGATCACGTCCTCCAGGTGGAGCTGCGTCAGCTCGTCGGGTGAAGCCAAGCGGCTGTCTTCGGCTGCCCTACTTACCGTTTTCAACTCTCCCCTCATGAGGGGTGCGATATCTGAGGCGCGAGCCGCCTCGTCTTCTAGAAGCGTCTGAACACGGTCCAGATACCCCCTCTGTAGATTCCGCCTGAAGGGGTCGATTGGCGAGCCCGTATCGAGCTCGGTCCACACTGAGCGGCGGAGGTCGGAGAGCATCTCCTGGAGTCCGTAGGCATCGGGGCCCAGAAGTGCTTCCTGTTCGATCTGGCGCTTCATGCGGCTCACGTTGAGCAATCGCTGGAGGGCATCAACCTGTAAGGTCCTGATCCGATCCTGAATCCCCGACCCCTCGATCCTGAAGAGGATGTCCTGATCGATCATCCACTCGGGCGTCCGGAACACCTGTCGGTCGAGATATCCTATCGCAGCCTTCTGGCGGTGTGAGGTGACGGGCGTGTAGGGTCGGCCCTCCTGACCCTGAGCTCTGTGGGTCCGATCTACACCCCCGACCAGAAGGGCAACATGCCGGACGTATTCGCTCCACTGGTCGAGGACTTCCTCGTACATTTCTTCCAACTGATCATAGTTTTCTCCCTCCTCGAAGGTCCACTGGAGGAGCTTCGGGATGATTCTCTGCAGGTTAGCCACTCCCAGCTCTGAAGCCCGCACCGGGTCGTTTCCCAGAGCCTCCGAAGTCGAGCTGGGGTCCATGGCACTCGGGCCTCCAAAGCGGTAGATCGGATCGTCGCCGTGGGCCACGATCCATTCCCGGAGGGTCTTCTCGGCCCTCTCCGCGCTCATGGTGTCGGGGAACCAGCGGTATCCCCATTCGATCGCCCACTTGTCGTAGGGGCCGATCAATGGGATGAAGCAGGTGTCGTCTCCAGGCTGCGCCACGTAGTTGAAGCGCGCGTAGTCCATGATTGAGGATGAGGTACCGTTTTCGCACACCCAGCGGGTTCGGAGCGAGTCCACGGGGATGGCGGAGTGCCCCTTCATGTTGTGAGGAAGACCCAGTGTGTGTCCAACTTCATGTGAGGCGACATTCCTGATGAGTCTACCCATCACGTCATCGTCGAACTCGACTGATCGGGCTTCAGGGTTTGCAGCGGCCGTCTGCACGAAATACCACTTGCGGACCAGGTTCATCACATTGTGATGCCACTGTATATGAGCCCCCAGGATTTCCCCAGTTCGCGGATCGAAGAAGGTAGGACCGCTCGCATTTTCGACTGCGGAGGCGATATAGCGAATCATCGAGTAGCGAGCGTCCGCGGGGTCGAAGTCTGGATCCTCCTCCGGGGTGGGGGGGTCCTTCGCGAGGATCGCGTTCCGAAATCCCGCCTGTTCGAAGGCCTTTTGCCAGTCCTCAACTCCCTGTTTCAGGTAGGGGCGCCACTTCTCTGGGGTCGCAGGGTCAATGTAAAAGACGATCGGCTTCACCGGCTCGACGAACTCGCCCCGCTCATATGCTTCCGGATCGGAGGGATCGAGTCGCCAACGCCGGATGAACCTTCGTTGGACCAAGCGTTGCGCATCCGCCCCGAAGTCATTCTGCCTGATTGAGAAATAGCCTACTCGCTCATCCCAGCCCCTGGGCTCCATCGGATTCTCGGGAAGAAGCAGCAGGGAATGTCCCAGCTCCATCGAGAGGGTTCCCCCCACGTCCTGGGATGGGGTGTCGTTGGCCGCGTAGGTCACTATCCGGCGGACATCAATGTTGTCGGGAAAGCTCCTGGCGGACTCGATGAAGGTCCGATCCCTACTTAGGGCCCGGATTCCATACTCCTCCCTTCGGTTCCTGCGGATGCCAATGACGGGCGTATCTCTGGTGAAGAAATCCGAGACGTCGATGACCACTGCCGCAGAGTCGGCGGGGATTGTCTCAATATCGAAGGCGAAGAGAATCGGCTCGAAATTCGAGCTCTGGACTGCCTCGGAGATTGGAAGCGTATCGGAAGCGACATTTTGATAACCTGCAAGCCGCAGAAGAACCCGCTTAGGTCTCCGCTCCCATCTCACTACCGCCATCGATTCTCGCTCTCCCCCGTACCCAACGCCAGCAGGTGTCCTCGTGATCCGTGTTTGAAGGAGGAATTCGCGATCCATCATGTCGAGTGGGATCTCGAAGAAGACATCCTCCTCCACCCGGTGGATCGTAAATACTCCTTCGTCCGAATTGGCGGTGGCGGGGATTACCTCCTCGTAGGGCTGCATCCCGTCCTGATCATCCCCCGTTTCTTCGTCCGTGGAGATCGTATCTAGCTCTACGGTGGGTGTGTCGGTGTCCTGCGGGAAGGGTTCCGGGTCCTGACCAGACAGGGTCCCGGGAAGAAAAAGAGCAAAGATCATGTATGCCATGATGGATCTCACGTCGGGTCCTCCTGGAACGGTATGGGAAGGTGAATGATGCGCGAATCCCTCAACCCCATTCGGGAGACCCGCGAGGCGTAGATTCAATGTACACCGCGGGTGTGCCTTCGGCGCCAGGATCAGACTTGTATGCCCGTACGGTGCGTTCCTAACTCATTGACCGTGGGCCACAGCCGTTGCGCGCCGGTTCTCAATGCCGAACATTTCAAATGTACTAGCGTCCGTATCGCTCAATCACCTGAACCCCACAGAGTCATGAGCTTCCTGAATCAGTCGCCAGCCACTCGTGCACCGATCCCGGTCGCCACTCTACTTCTGATTGTCGGCTGTGGTGAGGGTTCGTCCGTCGACGAGCCCGTGCCGTTCGTGGAGGTTGCGGATGTCGGGCTCCAGAGCCCTAGGGCGATCGTCTACGATGCGATCGCTGACGTGTACCTCGTGTCCAATGTAAACGGAGGCTCTCTCGATGAGGACGAGAACGGCTTCGTTTCCAGGATTTCACCCGAGGGAGAGGTGCTTTCTTCTCAGTGGATCCCGAGCGTCGGATCTGGAGACCTTATGAATGCGCCAAAGGGGATGGCCATCCGAGGAGATAGCCTGTTCATTACGGACATCGGGTGCATCCATATCGCCAACCGAGAGACTGGCGAGATAGTGGAGACCCGCTGTCTAGATGATGTCACTTCGCTGAGCGGAATAGACGTCGCGACGGAGGGCTCGCTCTTCGTGACTGACAGAGGATTTGATTTGGTGGATGGCCAAATCGTTTCGTCATCCACTGATGCCGTGTACCGGCTCACCTTCCGAGATGATCAGAGGGGATCGACGCTTGCTCAAGGAATGGATCTGAACCACCCGAACGGACTGGCGATCGGCCCGATTGGGATCTTGGTGACGACGGCTGGGGGGGAGCTCATCAGATTTACCCCCAATGGAGAGCGGACCGATTTGGTCACAACCACCGGGCAGGTGTTCGAGGGGGTGGTCTTCGTGGCCGACGGTGGCTTTGCATATTCGTCGTCGGCGGACTCGTCTGTATACCTGGTCGACGGGAGCGGGAGTGTTGGCACACTCATCGATGGGATCAGTTTCCCTGGGGACCTAGGATACGATTCCGTGCGCAATCGGGTCCTGATCCCGTTGTATGAAGAGAATCGCTTGCTCTTCGTTCCACTCGGCGACGAGGAGACTGAGATCTCTAGCGGCGGGCCCTAGACGGAGAGATGTATGAGCGCGCGTGTTTTCCTTAGTTGGGTTCTTCTTCTCTGTGTCTTCACCTTAGGGGGTTGTGCGCAGCGGCGGACGCCCGATCATGGCCCGCTCCGAGAGGTTGTCAATCTTTCGGGCGGCGGTGGCTCTACCCTCTTCTCACCTGCCATTCGCACTGGCAACCTGCTTTTCTTGTCGGGGGTGGTTGGGCGTTCTGCGAACGGAGACATTCCGGAAGCCACGCGAAACGCCTTGGAAGGCATTAGGGAGAGGGTCGATGAGGTCGGAGCGACAATGGCTGATATCGTCCAATGCACGGTCTTCCTGACGGACATCGAGGACTACCAGGAGATGAATGAGGCCTACGTCGAGTACTTCCCCTCAGAGCCTCCAGCCCGTACAGCGATCGCTGTAGTTGCAGTTCCGGCCTCTGCCCAGATGGAGATCGCCTGCATCGCCGTGATCCCATGAAGTAGGTACCCTGCGTTCCTCCCATGTACCGTTATGGTCTAGCGAATCCGATTCCCGGAGATCCAGACGTTGTGGATCTCACGTGTGTTCATGATGTCCGCCAACGGGCTCTCCTCCAAAACGAGGAGGTCCGCCTGCGCGCCTGCCTTCAGTGTTGCCACGGTTCCGTCGAGCCCCATGCATGCTGCAGCACCACCGGTAGAGGCATGGATAGTCTCAGCGGGCGTCAGGCCCCCTTCGGCCATCATCTCCATCTCGAGGTGCTCGAAGTACCCCTAGCGTCCCAATCAGCTCGGTGGCGTAGCGGTTCACAGAGACTCCTTGTGGCGACAATGAAATCGGCCTGAGGTAGCGTCAGGTTGACGACGAGATGGCCCGGTCGACCGATACAGTTTAGTCAACCGGGCCTCGAGCAGTGTCCTGGATGTTGTGCTATTCGACTGCGACCTCGGTTCCGCCGATGAAGACGCGCTCTAGCGACCGAGTTGCGAGTATATCCTCGAGAGGGTTCTCCCCCATTACCAAGAAGTCAGCCCACTTACCTGCCTGGAGGGTCCCGATGTCGTCTTGCATGAGGCATCCAGCCGCTACGCTTGTGGCGCTCATAAGGATTTCCTCAGGAGTAAGACCTGCCTCAGCCATCAACACAAGCTCCTCGTGTTCGAAGAAACCAGGGAAACGAGCGGCAGGGCCAGCATCCGTGCCCATAGCGATCGGAATTCCAGCATCGTGAAGAATTTTTACGTTCTGCTGCGCTAGTGGGAGTCCCATACGGTAGGCTTCTGCCGACGTGCTCCGGTTCCGCTCCATGAAGCTTGGCTGGGACGCGCGCTCCATCTCCGAGTTGCTCGCGTGGCGGAGGAAGAAGGGGTCGTCGAACCAATCAGGTCGATCCCGGTAGATGAAGGTGCTGACCTCACGAACCAAGGTTGGTACGTAGCAGATCCCGCTTTCGCGGAGAGCAGCGATCAACTCCTGGTCGACCTCCAGGTCGCGAACAGAATGGGCGAGCATGCCTGTGCCCATTTCGAGCAGACGCTTCGCATCTTCCAGGTAGTACAGGTGTGTCGCCACGGGAATGTTACGCTCTCGTCCGACCTGCATCACAGCATCCACGGCCTCCCAAGCCATTTTGCGGCTAGCACCGAGATTGTCATCGACGCGGAGTTTAAGGAAATCTGCGCCCATATCGGCATTCGCGAGTGCATCAGCCCGTGCCTGGGCAGGGTCATCTCCGGCAATCACTGCACCAGAGCCCATTACTCGGGCATGACCAGCGGTGGGTGACGCCGCATCCCGGACAGCGATCAAGTCAGGACCGTCCCCCAGGCTGTTGACCATCGTCACGCCGTACCGAGCGTAGAGCTCCAGGTCCCTGCGTATCCGGTCCTGTGGGTCGGTCACCCCTTCCGGCGCCCAATCACCTGTCACGTGACCGTGAGCCTCAATCAGTCCAGGAATCACATATTTGCCCGAGAGGTCTACCTCGGTTGCACCACCGGGAACATCCACATCCGCGCCGACGCCGACAATCCGACCACCGTCGACCAGAATGGTGGCGTTCATGACTGCGGCAGCTCCTGTCCCGTCCCATACGGTGGCTCCCGTGTACGCAACTGCAGTGCTGTTTTGCTGAGCCGTGCAGCTCGCAACCAGAGCTGATAGCAAAAGAATGGCGAAGGAGCGCAGCGGGGTCATAGTCATTCTCTCCTAGCGGGAGTCCATCGTGAAAAGGGCGTTGAGCTAGCTAACGCCGCAAGAGGGGTCCAGTGAAGACTGGCCGTTGTTGGCAGGGGGCCCCTCACCCCCGTTCTGCGAACACGCCGGGATCACGAGGGCAAAGAAAGGATCAGAACCCACACGGGTGTCATCTGGCTGGACCCAGAGCTCTTACAATGCAAGGGATGAAAGAAGCGAGTCATAAGAGATGCTCCATCTCGGGAAGGGTATATTGTAGTCTCGAAGAGTCAGTGGGGCCGTCCGGATCATTGCTAAGGGGATAGTAGGCGTCCACTCCGAGGTAGTCAAAGGCGGAAAGGGTCGGGAGCAGCAGGACTAAGACGATATTCTTCAAGCTTTTAACGCTCGCAGACCGTTCAGAATCACCACCAGACTCGATCCCATGTCCGCGACAACCGCCATCCACAGGGTAGCTAGTCCCACTCCGCCTAGAGAGACGAACACGAACTTGACGGCGAGAGCGAATACAATATTGGTGCGAATGATTCTAGTCGCCTTTCTGCTTAGCCTGAACGCCTCAGGGATGCGGTTGAGTTCGTCTTCCATAAGAGCGATGTCCGCCGTATCCAGTGCTACTGCAGTTCCCCCGGCTGCCATCGCGATCCCCACATCCGCTGCTGCTAGCGCAGGCGCATCATTCACTCCATCTCCGACCATTAGAACCGGACCGTACAATTGTCTCAACTTGTGGATCCAAGATAACTTCTCCTCCGGGAGGAGATTTCCCTTCCATTCGTCAAATCCGTTTCGTCCGGAGCCGACAGACTGGATTACGGATTCGACAGCTGGGGCTCGATCACCACTTAGGCACACGATCCTATCCACCCCTTGCTCCCTCAGTGCCGGAATTAGCGCAGTTATTTCAGGACGGACTCGGTCCGACAGCAGGAGAGCTCCACGTATCCTTGGCGATTTAAACTCCGATTCGCTCCAAGCGACCAGAACGATCGTCGAGCCCTCATGCTCGGCCTCAGAGATCCTGGTTTCATCCCCCTCATTGAGCAATTCATCTTCTTTAAACAGCCGTGGGCTCCCCACAACCACTGTCGTTCCTTCGACATGGGCTCGAGCTCCTCGGCCTGGTAACGCGGTCATCTCAGTCGTGTCAGGGAAAGAGATGCCAGCCGACCTCGCTGCCTCTAGAATTGCCCGGGCAACCGGGTGCTCACTACGACTCTCTGCAGCCGCAGCGTAGCGGAGGACCTGCTCGGTGCCAGAGTCATCCCATGAAAGGACGTTGGTTACCCGAGGTTTGCCTTCGGTCAAAGTTCCAGTTTTGTCAAGCGCGACCACACGGGTCCTTCCAAGTACCTCGAGATGGATTCCGCTCTTCACAAGGATTCCCCTCCGAGCTGCACCAGTGAGCGCACTCACAACCGTCACTGGTGTTGAGATAACCAGTGCGCAAGGGCAGGCTATCACGACGAGGACCAGTGCTCGATATCCCCAGTCTAGCCACGGACCCATCCCGAATAGAGGTGGTAGCGTCGCGACGAGAAGAGCGCCTACCATGACGAGCGGGGTATAGACCTTCGCAAACTGGTCCACGAAAGTCTCAGTCGGGCTCTTTTGTGACCTAGCGTGTTCAATGCTCTTCAAGATCCTCCCCAGCGCCGAGTCATCGGCGGTCTGATCACAGAGGATTTCGAGTGCACCACTGCCGTTTACAGAACCGGCGAAGACCCGGTCGTCTTTGGATCTGGCTTCGGGTAGTGACTCTCCAGTGATGGCTGAGGCATCTACCTCAGAGGATCCACTGACCACTGTCCCGTCCACGGGGATTCGTTCACCCGGCCGGACCAGGACCAGTTCTCTCCTCCGGACGGCTTCGACGGGAACCGGCACGTGGTGCCCATGCCTGAGGACCGTTGCTTCGACCGGAGACAGGTCCATTAGGGATCTGACCTCAGACCTCGCACGGCTCAGCGTCCTCCGTTCGAGATCCCTGGCGACGGCGAAAAGGAACAGAACCGCTCCGGCTTCCACGTACTCTCCGATCAGGAGCGCGCCCAGGGCGGCCACGGCCATCAGCACGTGCATATCAAGGATCCCGCGCCGGGCAGCAGCAGCAGCTCGAGGCAAGATCTGCCTGCCAGTGGCCAGGACGGTGATGGAGCCGAGTGCCGCTACGATTCCCTCAGAGGCTTCCATGAGGGTGGCGAAGATGGTCAGGGCCCAGAGGGCTCCACCCAGACCGATGTGGACGGGAATGCGTTTGAGAAGGGGGCGTGGTTGGGGTAAACTCTCCTGTTCCTCTGAACTCCCAGCCCTCGGTTCCAGCAGGTCGCTGTATCCCAGATCGGTCAGCGACTGCCGCAGCTGACTCAGGCTGACCCGGGAAGGGTCATACCTGACTAGTACTCGCTGCCCGATGATGTCCGGCTCCACTAACCGGACGCCCTCCAACTCGAGTAGCCCACGGGTGGCCATTGTGGCACAACTGGGGCAGTCCATCCCTTCGGCGGAAAGGGTGCACTGCTCCACGGATCCTAAGGGTTTAACGCCTCTGGGTGGCGTCAATCGTTCGAGCCACCGTTTCTCGGACGTGCCCTGCGGACGCTGCCTGAACTACTTCCTGATGAGGAGCTTGAAGGAGCCGCACGCGCCCCTCCGCCAGAGCGTGAGGAGGGGGCTGGGGATGTGCGCTGCGTGCGTGGGGACGATCCGGTGTCACGCCGGTTTCCACTCACCACGCCACGATTCCGGCTCAGCGTAGCGCTTCGGGTCTGGACACTTGGTGGTTGGATAAAGATCAATCCGGGTGAGCGGTAGATCGGTGAACCGAAGCCTCCGTACCTATAGGGGCTGTAGCCAAAGGAATTATAGCCGAAGCCTCCGTACCCATATCGGAACCCGCCTGCCCAAACCGGATCCCAATAGGGGTCATAACCGAAGCTCCAGGGGGAGTACCCGCGGAAGGACCGGTAGCGGTAGCTGGGCTGCCAATTCCGGCCAGGAGCGACTCGAGAGGCCGAGGCGGACCGGATCTCTGGTTCCAGGTCAGGCCCACTTCCCAAGATCTCGAACCGTTCTGGATAACTCAGGGCCACCATGACATCGAGAACCTCGCCCGGGACTCCTCTGACGGAGAGCGCCCTTAATGTTTCCGCATCTATGCCGAACTGCTCGCCTCTCTCAGCAAGAAGCGCGCTAGCTACACTTGGGCCCGCCCGCTCGACCGTCTCTACGAGGGTTGCGGGAGTCAGTGCCGTGCTCGCCTGAGAGCGTGCAGTGCTTACTGCGAGTTCCCTTCCGGTCATAGGATCCATGATCCCGTCACGCTCGAGAAGAGAGCCCCCCACCGGCAGGAAGGTACGAATCCCGATGAAAGGCGACTCGGTTCCCGCCTGTACCGATTGAATCTCCACCCAGCCGTCTCCTCTCGGGAGCATCGAAAGGATGCCTCTCGTTCTCCGAGTAACGCCCTCTCCGCAGTGCAACTCAGACACCAGAAACACCCGCGCCCGGTCGAGCGACCAATCCGCGATCCGCTCACCCACACATCCTCCCTCCTCGAGGGTGCGAGCTCTGCCGTCGGCAAGCATTTCTTCGGTAGTGACTAGCTCACCCTCGGAGTAGGTCCGGATCTCCACTCCTGCGCCGCGGGCGAGTGATTGGAAGCAGACTACGAAAGAATCGGCTTCATCTCCTCCGATTTCAGCGGCTCCCTCCCAACACCCGATCCACGGGAGCCAAAGGGTATCCTGTCCTTGCGTGGGATCGGTTTCTGCGCCTGAAATGGGAAGGGATATACTCGACATTACAAGCACGCCGATCAACCCGACTGTCCCTCGTGGCATAATGGACTCCCTTCAGTTGCGGTAATAGAACCCGGCGGTCAGCCGGGCCCCGGAGAGATCCAGAGGCTCGATGAAGTCCCGATTGAAGTCTCGGCCCAACTCGTCACTACCCCAAAGGTATCGGCCTTCCACGGTAAATGCAGCATGGTCTGAGATCGTGATCTCGATGCCGAAACCGAGGAACGGGAAAAAAGTGTGGCCACTCGAGGTGAACTGCTCGGTAGATATCGCATTATCTACTTCGTCGACAAAATCTCCGGAGAGTTTCAGTTCGTAGCCGGTGAATCCAGCACCTCCGCTGACGAACGCGTTCCAAGACCTGGGGAGCCACACGAACTGGCTGAGCTGCTCGCCCCGGTCTAGCACATACCAGCGGGTCCCCAAAGATAGTGTTGGGCCCTCTGTCAGCTGAGTAGTCTGCTGGATCGGGAGTCCGTCTGCACTGCCGTCATCTTCCACCAGGTCTCGGTACTCCGAGCTTAGTTTCACCCGACTACCATCTAATCCAAACGTGACTTCAGTTCGGGATCCTAGCCAGAGCCCGCCCTCGATTCCGAAGGAGGGACCGCGGAAGGCACACCTGTCAACGGTGAGAAAATCACACCGGTCAATCGTGAAGTTCTCCTCTGTAAAGTCGAAGAGATCACTCCCCGCCCCGTGAAGAAACATCCCTCCGCGGATGCCGATCGATACCCGAGGGCGCTGAAATAGGAAGTCGGGATCCAGACCCGGTCGAGGGAATGCCCCCGGAAGGTCCTGGGCCGTGAGCGAGGTCGGCGCGGCTCCAAGAAGTATTGGGAGCAGTATGACTGCGGAGGTTGCTACTACGGAGAGTGCTTCAAATCCAGTAGAGCTTCTGCTTCTGAATCGGCTGATATGTCCCACGGGAAGCCCTCCGAAGTGGAGTCTTGCGGCACCTCATCCGAGCGCCACTGGTCCCTGCGCAACTGACCGTTCCTCCTCCAAATGAAACCCCTATTAGTTAGACTCCCTGATGGGTCGAATTGTTAATCTTATGACCTTAGGATCCGGTCTGGCAGCATTCCATGTGGGAGTGAGGTTGCCCTGAAAACTGGGTTCTCCCTAGAGGGGTCAGAAGTCGCCGGGACCTCCCACAGACAATAGTTCAGCAAGTTCCTCCATCCGAGTGAGAAGCTCTGTGGCTTCAGGATCTATCTCGACCGTTTTGGCCATGAGGTCAGTCTCGAAGCTCTGGATCTCTGCCTGCACATGTTCGAGCTCGATTGCCTGTGCTTGGGCGTTCTCGAGTTCGGACCGGAGTCCCATTGCCTCTGCCATGAGAGGTTGCAGCGCTTCCACATTCTGAGCCTGTTGAGCCACGATGGCCTCTTCACTCAACACGTCGAGACGTGCTATATGAGCTTCGGTCTCGGGGTTGATCTCGATCATGGCTGCCATCAGCATTTCATCAATCGTTGTACGACGTGTCTCGAGTTCTCCGTTCTCCTGGATGGCCTGTACCTGAAGTTGACCAAGACGCCCTTGCAGCTGCTGGTACTCAGTGAATAACGCCTCGTTAGGGTCGGGAACGTCCTGGGTTGGGTTGGGGTCCTGAGCGACAGCCGGGCTTGCAATTAGCATCGTCAGGAGAAAGGCAATTTCTGGACCTCGTCGAAGATTGAATAGTGCGGTTAATCTCGACAGACAGGGAGAGGAAAAACGATCCAGGTTCACTGCCATGGGGACATCTCCTGAGTTCATAGGTAAACTGCTGAAGAGGTGCATGTGTGGATCTTGCGTCATACAAGGGACTTGCCAGGGTGTTCCGATCGATGTGTGTGGATGTGTGTGTAGGTGTCGTCCATTTTTTTGATTGCTTTTCTACTCCTCATGTTGCTTCCCCTGGTCTCTGGAGTTCCCCACTCCATCCAAAGCTTGCTGACGGATCTGCCCTGGCTACTATATTCGGTGCGCATAATCCCGGTTACCGTAACTCTTTCTCACCTCGCTAGACTGGTCCGAAGACGACCGGATCGAAGAGGGTCGACGTCATAATGCAGCCTATTCAAACATCGACAAGACCAGGTAAAGGATTTCATAGCGAGGTGTTGGACGTACCTGGTGCAGATCCCATAGGCTTCCTAGAGGCTCTCGAAGGTGAGCCCAGGGGGTTCTGGGGCCACCAAGATCATTGGGTAGCCTGGGGTGGGGTGCTCGCACGGATCGAGGTGCTTTCCGGAGCTGGTCGATCCCGTTTCGATGAGGTAAGGGCGGAGGCAAAACGAATCTTCCGCCGAATTTACACGGACTGGGGGGCCATTCCATTCCGAGAGCGCCCTCGATTCTTCGGGGGCTTCTCATTCCTCGAAGATGTAGAGGACAAGGTCACCTGGTCGGGCTTCCCGGCGGCGGGATTCATCCTTCCTCGGGTCATCCTCGAGGCAAGAGGTGGAGAGGTGCGGTTCCGGGTTGCTGGCTTTACTCCATGGGGCATGCGGGGCTCCGACCCTGAGACTGAGGAGTTGGCCTCCAACCTCTTGGAGGTTCTGAGGGCCCCCCAGCGTTCCGCGTCGCCAGTACCTCTCAACCCCGAATACGATGACGCCTCTAGTCCACGTGAGACTGAAGACTCTGATGCGGAGAAAGGCCCAGAACGAGAGCGGTGGGATGGGATGGTCAGCACCATTCTGGGAGAAGTCGCGGAGGGTCGGGTTCGGAAAGCCGTACTTGCCCGCATTTTGGATGCTGAGTTCACTGGCCCGGTAGATCCGCTCGTAGGTCTCGAGTTCCTCAGATCCGAGAATCGGCGGGCGCATGTCTATTTGTTTGAGCCCCATGTAGGCAGAACTTTTCTAGGGGCCGCTCCAGAGATCCTTGCTGAATTGAGGCGCGGACAATTTCGTTCCACCGCGGTAGCCGGGTCGATGCCCCGGGGAATGACAGACGATGAGGATCAGGAGTTCGCTCGCCTCCTTTTGGATAGTGAAAAGGACCGAGTAGAGCACCAACTGACCGCGGACGAAATGGTGGAGGTGCTTGCTTCTCGTCTCTCTGACATGCAGGTCGAGCAGGACCCTAGGGTGCTTGCTCTTGCTCGCATCCAGCATCTCGAGACAGTTATCAGCGGATCTACGGGTCCCGACGAAGACATCCTGTCGCTTGTGGAGGGACTCCATCCGACACCTGCCGTTTGCGGGAGTCCCAGGGATGAGGCTCATGTCTTGATTCACGCGGCAGAGCCGTTCGACCGCGGGTGGTATGCGGGGCCCGTTGGGTGGTTCGATCTGGTTGGGGAGGGAGGTTTCGTACCCGGCCTCCGCGCTGCGATCGGAGAGGGTAGAAGTTGGCGCCTCTTTGCGGGAGCGGGGATCGTGGCGGGATCGGATCCGGAGGGCGAGTGGGAGGAAACGGCGCTGAAGTTCGAACCGGCGTTGAGGGCCCTGCGAGTTGCCGCGGGAGAACCCCCCGGTGGAGTCTGAGTCGAATGATCGCCAGGAACAGGAACGAACTCTGGGGTCGGGTCCTAATGGACGAACTGGCCCGGTGCGGTTTGCAGTTCGTGATCGTGTCTCCTGGGTCCCGATCTACCCCCCTTGTGCTCGCGGCCGCCACCGATGCTCGACTCCGAGTAATCACTCAGATCGACGAGCGCTCCGCGGGATTTATGGGGCTTGGGGTGGGGAAAATGACCGGCGCCCCGGCCGCTCTGATCACAACGTCCGGTACTGCTGTCGCAAACCTCCTTCCGGCTGTAGTAGAGGCCGCTCAGTCGGAAACTCCACTCGTCGTGCTCACGGCCGATCGACCTCCTTGGTTGCGAGGGGCCGATGCGAACCAGACGATCGAGCAGCGAGGGATCTTCGGAGGCTATGTCCGCTTCTTCGAGGAACTCTTTCCAGGAGAGGTATCCGAGCGAGGACTGCGGCATCTGCGGTCCGTCGCCTGTCGCGCGATCGCAGCGGCCCTGGGTGACCCAGCCGGACCGGTTCACCTGAACCTTCCCTTCGCCAAACCTCTCGAGCCCACCCCTATTCCCGGGGACCTCCCGACTGAGCTAGCGAACGGTCTGACACCAGGATCGGGCGGAAGAGACGGCGGCGAACCCTGGACACGGGTTCGCCCCATGCGTCCCGGTCCATCTGAGGCGGACATTGCCTACGCGAGTGAGGCTCTGTCCCAGGCCCGTTCTCCTGTTCTCATCGCGGGAGTGGTTCCGCGGCCCTGGGAGGTTGGCCCGGTACTTCGGAAAGCAGCGTCCACCCTTGGGATCCCCCTGCTTGCCGATGTGCTTTCCGGTTCCCGATACCCGGGAGGCGATCCCCGGGCGAAAGCGGCTCCTGTGGTGGGCGGGTATGACCTTGCGCTATCCAACTCGACGATCAGGGGCAGCCTCCGACCCGATCTGATCATTCGCTTCGGGTCGGCTCCTACCTCATCGTCACTCGCCTCTTGGTTGTATTCGCTGGAGGGGGTTCCTCATCTCGTGGTGAGTGGGGGTGGGCGATGGAAGGATCACGCCGGCCTAGCGACCCGCCTTATTTCCGCAGATCCGGCCCGGTTCATAGAGGCCCTCCTGATAGCGGAGCCAGATTCCCTCAACAGGTCTGCAGTCGCAGTGTCACAGTGGGGGGAGGTAGAGGCCGACTTGCGGAAGCATGTCAGCGGGCCCCTGATGACTCCTCGCTTCGAGGGTAGCGTGGTGGCTGAAGTTGCCCGGCGTATTGGCTCTGAGGACATACTTTTCGTCTCGAATTCGATGCCCGTGAGGGATGTGGGTACTTTTGTTCCCTCCCGGGAACGGTCGCTTATGGTGATAGGCAACCGGGGTGCGAGTGGGATCGACGGTATCGTTTCGACTGCGGCGGGGGTGTCCCTGGCATCAGGACGTCGGGTGGTAGTGATCACCGGAGATCTGGCCCTGCTTCACGATTCGAATGGCTTGTCGAGTCTAACTGGGCCAGGTATCAGGGTGTTCCTGGTCGTGCTGAACAACAATGGAGGCGGGATATTTCACTTCCTTCCAATCCGTGAGATCGAGCCTGCCTTCACTCCTCTGTTTGCAACCCCGCATGGGAGAGATCTTGGCGTACTCGCCGCTTTCCATGGCCTTCCCTATCTGTTTCTAGAGGGTCGTTTCGGCAGGAGTGTTTCAGCTTCGGATACCGATTCCGATGGCGCCCTGGACCTTGATGAAGCCTGGACGATAGCAATGGATTGGGAGGGCAGCGGGATGCTGGAAGTACGTACTGACCGCGATCAAAACCGTGCCAGGAGAGCGGAGGTGGTGGAAGCCATCTCATCTGCGGTGGGGGCCGGTAACAAGTCCAAAGGGAGGATGACCAAGGAGACCAAATGAGTCAGCCCGATTGGAAGGAAGTGAGGCAATATGAGGACATCACCTATCATAAGGACGATGGGGTTGCCCGGATCGCCTTCAACCGCCCGGAGGTACGCAATGCCTTCCGCCCCGAGACACTCCTAGAGATGCAAGAGGCCTTTCGGGATGCAGGTGAAGATACGGGGATAGGGGTTGTTCTTTTAACGGGAAATGGGCCGGCGCAAGACGGCAAGTATGCCTTTTGCTCCGGGGGGGACCAGCGCATCCGAGGGGATGCGGGATACATCGGGGGCGACGGCCTTCCGCGGCTGAACGTACTCGAGTTGCAGCGCTACATTCGCAGCATGCCGAAGCCAGTGATCGCTTTAGTCGCCGGCTATGCCATCGGCGGAGGGCAAGTTCTCCATATCATCTGCGATCTTACCATCGCTGCCGACAACGCTGTCTTCGGACAGACTGGCCCGAAGGTGGGGAGCTTCGACGGTGGGTTCGGTGCTTCGTATCTGGCAAGTATCGTAGGGCAGAAGAAGGCGCGTGAGATCTGGTATCTGTGCCGCCAATACTCCGCAAAGCAGGCGCTCGAGATGGGGCTCGTCAATGCAGTAGTGGCACTGGCGGATCTCGAGGCCGAGGGGTGGCAATGGGCACAGGAGATTCTGGACAAGAGTCCGCTCGCGATCCGACTCCTAAAGAGCTCCTTCAACGCAGCGGTGGATGGACAAGCCGGCATCCAGGAGTTGGCTGGTAACGCAACGATGCTCTTCTACATGTCGGAGCAGGCAAGAGACGCGAAAAACGCTTTTCTGAGGAAGGAAAAACCGGACTTTCGAAAGTACCCGTGGCTCCCATGGTGACCGTTGAAGCAGGGCCCACGGGTCAGAGGGACATCCCTGGGAGGGTCGGTGCGTGGGTGATGGCGTCCCGACCGATGACTCTGCCCGCTGCTGTCGCACCCGTAGTGGTCGGGACAGCTATGGCGGCGTTCCGGGGTGTCATGGAGGTTTTTCCAGCTTCAGCTGCACTGGTGGGGGCGCTGCTGATCCAGATCGCGACGAATCTGGCGAACGACTACTTCGACCACAGAAAGGGGAGTGACGCAGACGACCGGGTCGGGCCCACCCGGGTCGTGCAGGCCGGAATCCTGGCTCCTGGAGCGGTCCTGAGAGCAACAGGGTTCGTCTTGGCGGCAGCGACCCTAGTTGGGGTGTATCTGGTGTGGGTGGGCGGAATACCGATCCTTGTCATAGGGACCCTCTCTCTGATTTGTGCGGTCGCCTATACAGGGGGTCCGTTTCCTTTGGCGTACCACGGACTCGGCGACCTTTTCGTTTTTGTCTTCTTCGGACTCATAGCAGTCGTCGGCACCTATTGGGTCCAGGTGAGGGAGTTCGAGTCGGACCTCCTCCTGGCAGGCACAGGAGTAGGGACCCTTGTGACTTCCATCTTAGTGGTGAACAACCTTCGGGATATTGCGGGTGACGAGAGGGCAGGAAAGCGAACTCTCGCGGTGCGGCTTGGCGCGAGTGGTACGAAGGTCGAGTTCCTCCTGCTGGTGCTTGTGGCCGGCGTGGTTCCCCCTCTCGGCGTTGTGGCCTTCGGTTGGCCTCCGTGGACGCTTCTTGCCCTCTTTGGTCTGGGTCCAGTGTTACGAACCGTTGATACGATCTTTACGTATCTGCAGCCGGGCGAACTCAACCCGGCGCTCCGCGAGGTGGCCCGGGGGGTGACCTGGTACAGCGGGCTACTCGCTATCGGGTTCGTCCTTGGGTCCTACCTCTGACCGGAGTGGACATGGACCCGCTCCGGCGAACAGCACGTCGGTTACCAGAGGTACTGGCCGTGGTGGGGTCCTCTGAGGGCGGGAGGTCGAGCAGCTCGGGATGGAGCTTCAGGGAGCTGGATCGAAGAGCGGATCTCATCGCGCATGCCCTTGTCGGATCCGGAGTTATGCGGGGGGACCGTGTCGCGATGTGTTTGCCTCCCTGTGCCGAGGCCGTGGCAGTGTTACACGCGGTTTCCAGGGCCAGGGCGGTACTCGTTCCCCTGAACCCGGCCTGGACCGATTTCGAAGTCAGAAGAGGATTGGAAGCGGTGGGGGGGGCGACCCGAGTTATTGATAGTTTGGAGCAGGTTGTGGATTGGGTGGGACCAGATGTAAGAGGGGAAATTGGCCCTGATATGGAGTTCGGCCTTCCTGTTCCCGACGAGCTGGTGTCCGTGGTCCTTACCTCGGGGAGTACCGGTCTCCCGCGACCAGTTGGGATCACGCACCGGAACCTCATTGCTTCGGCCGACCGGGTGATTCAGCGGCTCGCTCTCAAGACGGATGACCGTTGGTTGACCTCCCTATCTCCTGCTCATGTGGGGGGCATGACTCTGATCCACAGGGCGAGCGTGGTGGCGTGCACACTTGTGACCCGGCCCCGTTTCGAAGCATCCGAAGTGGCGTCTCTCGTCGACAAGGGTGAGATCACCCACGCGTCTCTCGTCCCAGTGATGCTGAGGCGTCTACTTGACGAGCGCGGCAACCGAAAGGTGCCTGGATCACTCCGTTGTCTCTTAGTTGGTGGGGCCCCGGTTCCTCCTGCGATCCTCGATCGCGCGTTGGTGATGGGCTACCCAATCTCCCTGACTTACGGATTGACCGAGACAACTTCGCAGGTCGCGACCGCTACGCCGACGGAGGTTCGAGGGAAGCCCGGGACGGTCGGTCAGCCCCTGTCAGGCCTCGAGCTCCGGATCGAGCAAGCTGACGCAGGTGGTTCTGGCGAGATACTAGTGCGAGGGCCCACGGTAGCCACGCCCTATCTGGACAACGATGGGTGGTTACACACAGGGGATATCGGGCACATGGACGACGAGGGGGATCTCTGGGTTACCGGACGTAAGTCCGACCGGATTGTTACGGGTGGCGTCACCTTGGAGCCAGCTGAGGTCGAGGCGGTTATCGTCCACCACCCGAAAGTCAGAGAGGTGGCGATTGTTGGTAGGATGGACGCGGAGTGGGGTGAGCGGCTAGTGGCGGTAGTCGTACCCGAGGACGTCAGTCGGCCTCCCACGCTTCCGGATCTACTCGAGTTCGCCAGGAGCCGGCTCGGACCCGCGAAGCGTCCACGTGAGCTGAAGATTGTGCCATCGCTCCCACGCACTGCGAATGGGAAGTTGGATCGACATCGACTGCGGTATGTGTAGCCCATACAGGGACTCGTCGACTGAAACCCAACGCCGGGTCCCCTTTCCTCCGGCCAACGGCTTTGTATGTTCGGGAGTCTATGTTCCTTTCTCCTGACCGCCTGCTGGAACCTTGATCATGACCCGCAGCCCCCTTTTGGAAGAATACCGCTGGCGAGGCATGCTCCACGACGTGACAGAGGGTGCTGAGGAGGCACTTCTAGAGTCCCCGCAGTTGGTCTACGCTGGTTTTGATCCGACCGCGGCCTCACTCCATGTGGGCAACCTGCTTCCGATCATGGGGCTGGTACACGTACAGCGTTGGGGACACACTCCAATCACTCTCGTCGGAGGAGGGACGGGTCTCATCGGAGATCCATCCTGGAAGAGCGCTGAGCGTCCCCTTCTCAGCCTGGACGAGGCACAGGCGAACGCGGAGCGAGTACGGGGGCAGCTCGAAGCGTTCGTCGAATTTCAGGATGTGCCCAATCCCGCGCGGATGGCGAACAACCTTAACTGGCTCGGGCAGACACGTCTCCTTGACTTCCTGCGGGATGTCGGGAAGCACTTCCCTGTGAACGTCATGCTGGGGAAGGAGTCAATTCGGCGAAGGTTGGAAGATGATTCCGCGGGTATCAGCTTCACCGAATTCTCCTATTTGTTACTGCAGTCCTATGACTTCTACCGGCTTTTTGAGGACTACGGCTGTCGCGTCCAGGTAGGGGGGAGCGATCAGTGGGGGAACATCACCGGGGGGATCGAGTTGATCCGGCGAATATCGGGGAAAAAGGCCTACGGGATCGTGTTTCCCCTCCTGACCACGGCCTCTGGGGTCAAGTTTGGAAAGACGGAGACCGGTGCCATCTGGCTCGATCCAGAGCGGACTTCACCGTACCGCTTCTATCAGTATTGGCTGAACACGGATGATGCCGACGTGGGAAGCCATCTACGGCTCTTCACGCTCCTAAGCAAGGAGGAGATCGAGGCACTTGACGAGGCTGTGGAGAACTGTCCTCATGAGCGAAAGGCACAGGAGGCACTCGCAAACGATGTGACCCGGAGGGTGCATGGGGAAACGGAGCTTCAGCGTGCCAAACGGGCCTCGAGGGCCCTCTTCGAAGGCGAAGTGAGAGGTCTGAGTGCGGAGGAGATCCAGGAGATCTTTGCAGATGTGCCCTCGGGCTCGGTTCCTGCGAAACGGCTCGAGGGGGAGGGGGCCGATCTGACGAGCCTGATCAGGGAAGTGGGACTCACCTCCTCACGAGCAGACGCTCGCCGAGGCGTAGAGCAGGGCGGTGTTTACCTGAATGGCGAGCGCATTCAGGATGTGGGCTTTCGGGTGACCGGAAAGCATACCCTACATGGTGGATTCATTGTGCTGAGGAGGGGGAAGAAAAACTACTGCCTAGTTCGAGTCGAACGATAGCGGGTCGATAACCTAAGAAGGCGATGCCCCAGAAAATCGCTAGACCAGAACTGGGTGTGAGTTGCGGGACGTCTAGGTCTTTGTGGGCCGGCACGATGAACTTGAGGCGGGGTCGATTCCCCTGAAGTCTTCCCTCGGGGAAGTGCGTTTTCATCCCAAGCGGAATCGCCACCCGTGTCTTGCTCTGGAGGTCGGGATGAGTGAGCTGCTGAAGGCGTCAACGCTTATATCCGAGCCAGTCAGATCTCCGACTTCCAGGTAGCTCATCTGAGCCGATCCGCTGACCCAGTCCGAACAGCTGTGCCGCAAACGGGCGGCACTATTTCAGGCCGGCCAGGAGAAAGACAGCGATCAGGAATGAATGGAACATCGGAGTGGATCCTCGAGCTACGAAGCTCTACAAGAGAGCATTCATGGTGGGGGTAACAGAAAAAATGTGATCGAGACGGGGATCAAGGGACATCCGTTTCCACACTGATAGGAACCTGATCGGCCTAATGAAGTAGTACCGAAAAGGAAGTCGTGATTAGTTACACGAAGAACCAAAGCCCCCGGAGTAACATGAACAGGCGTATCCCTTTCCTTCTCGGTGGCGGTCTCCTCATTGCTGCGGGAGCCGTCGGGACCTTCCTGGCCGTCTCTGCCGAAGCACCCGCTTCCCCAGTCGCTGCCTCCGTCCCTGCGCCAACCGGGATGGCATATGCAGATCGGTTGCCTGTCGATGCGGCTAGAGAACCGATCCCCCTGGACCGCGTAGAACCGATCCCGATGACCGTCTATCTAAGCCCAACCTGTGGGTGTTGTAGCGGTTGGGTGGAGCACATCAAGCAGTACGGATTCGAGGTGAGCCTCGATTACCGGGTGGATTTGACAATGGTGAAACAGGGGTTTGGGGTGCGGCCTGAGTTGTCGTCTTGCCACACTGGCATCGTAAACGGCTATATCATCGAGGGTCATGTGCCGGGGGAGGTCGTACGCCAGTTCCTGGCCGAGGCACCCCCAGTCCTAGGCATTGCCGCTCCCGGAATGCCTGTGGGCTCACCTGGAATGGAGATGGGGAGCCGGGCCGACCCCTATGACGTCCTCACCTTCACCTCGACCGGACAGACTGAGGTCTACTCGAGGCAGGGGCGCGGCTAGCAGCAGGCGCAGCTAGGTACTTCATCGGGGATTCCGAATGCGTCTACCAGCGCGGTAGCAGGTGAGCGGGGTTCCCGACAGAGGGTATTGACTAAAGCCCTGATGGATTTGGATTGGGCCCCTTCCATGTAACCCGCTTCCAGAAACCAGGCTCGGTCTTGCTCTAAGCGTGAGAGTGCGAAGAAGGTCTGAAAGTGTCCCTGGGATCTTGCCGCTCTCGTCCCCTTCTTCCGCATCGTGAAGTGCCTGTCGGATCTGGCCCATATCCGCAGGAGAGAGGAGGCCATCAGACCAAGCGATGTAGACGAGCAGCAGGAATGGCGTCAGATGCTTATCCTGAGAGGGCCAAGGAAGGGGAGACGGAGGTCGGATCGATGCTATGGCTGCGATACCGGTGAGAAATCGGATTGTTTCTTGGCATTGAGGGTCTTGACCCACTCCCGATCTTAACGCCACCATGGAAACCTTATTAGCTCGATTCACTATCGGATTCGCTATCCGATTACGGAAAGGACAATGGCAGACGCTCTTGTGGGGGTGATCATGGGCTCTCGCTCCGATTGGGAGACGATGGCCCATTCAGTGGAGACGCTGGAGGTGCTTGGCGTTCCGCATGAAACGCGGGTTGTATCGGCCCATCGGACGCCGGATGTGGCCTTCGAATATGCTTCGTCGGCTGAAGATCGAGGGCTGAAGGTGATCATTGCGGGAGCCGGTGGAGCCGCGCATCTGGCTGGGGTAATGGCGGCTAAGACTATGCTTCCCGTGCTCGGTGTTCCGATCCAGTCTCGTGCGTTGAGGGGTCTAGACTCACTTCTCTCAATCGTTCAGATGCCGGGTGGAGTACCCGTGGGAACCTTAGCGATTGGAAAGGCGGGAGCGGTTAACGCGGCACTTCTGGCAGCGGCAATCTTGGGGGTGTCAAGACCAGAGGTCCGGGAACGACTGCATGCCTACCGGAAAAAGCAGACTGAGGCTGTTCTACAGGATTCAGATCCCTCGAAGAACCTCTCTTGATCTCGATTGTCTGGTCCTGGGAGATCTGGGTAGTGTAGGTGCCACAGAGTCCGTAGAGTGAACTGGTGGTAATCCACTTGGAAGCCTTTAGGAGTTACTTACCACATGGTTCCAGATCATTAATAGGTCTTTTGGGGTCGAGATCTCTGGCTTCCCATTCCTGACCCGGCGGTGATAGCTATCCCATGTTGGACGAAATTCGAAAGAAAATTGAGAGCGAGATCGAGGCCCTGATGAGTGAACTCAGGGTGGTCCTACCAGAGCGAA